>PLIC01000081.1 GCA_003139995.1 Candidatus Acidiflorens stordalenmirensis
TGGCACGCTCACAAACCGTTCTACGTCCTCCGGCTCTCCATCCTTGAACCCAGCATGTTCGCCGGGCAGTCCATCGTTGGTCGTCTTTACTGCACGCAAAAGGCGATGTGGAAGCTGGGCTGGTTTCTGCGGGATTTTCTCTATGACCCGGAACTTCTGGCCCACGAACAGGTCGACGAGAAGGCTTTGCCCGGACTTCGCGGTGTCGTCAAGATCAGCCACACCGTGATCAACGGCATTTCGCTCATCAACCTCGACGGCTTCGCCCCCGCCAGCCAGTGGGAAGAACTGTCCGCAGCTCCGGTCTCGACAGCTTCCCGCTCCAACACCGCGGAGGAGACAGCCCGATGACCTATTCCTACACCCAGATCAGCCAATACCTGAGCTGCCCGCGCCGTTACCGGCACCGCTACCTTGATTGTTGGCAGGAGAAAGACACTCGTGCCGCCATGCTTTTTGGTCGAGCCTTCGAACAGGCCGTCGCCGCCCTGTTTCGCCGTGAAGACCCGGCGGCTGTGCTGTTTGAGCAGTGGGGCGTGTGCAAGGACATGGGGCTGACGTACTCCGGCAACGACACCTGGGACCGCATGCTGCAACAAGGCATCCAGCTGCTGGAGCGCTTCGCCCAGGACGGCCGCATTCGCATTCGCCGCCCTCGTTCCACCCAGCAGATTCAGTTCAATCGGACACTCGGTTCGGGCAACAGTTTTGTAGCTTACATCGACGCCATTGGTGAACTGGACGGCACGCCATGCGTTCTGGAGTGGAAGACAACGTCTGCACGATATCCAGAAGAGCCGGCCGGTATTTCCGCACTGGATTTGCAACTCGTCTGCTATTCGTGGATCACCGAGATCGACGAAGTTGCCCAGGTTGTTTTCGCCCGCAAGCGTCTGGTCGAAGTCCAGTACCTCCGGGCCACCATTTCCGACGAGCAGCGGCAGGAGTTCGCAACTTTGGTCGATGACACCGTCCGACGGATCGAGTCCGGGCTGTTCCTGCCGCATAGCGGCATCCGCTTTCCCCAAAACCCATGCACAACTTGCCCATTCGTTGGGCTCTGCCTCGATAAGCCCGACTTGGCCGAAGCCGCCGTTGTGCGCAAACCCGGAGTTGATNNTCGTTTTAGGCCGATGCCGATGCTGCCGAAGCTCAACCGCAAGCGAGCACTGTTTGTCCTCACCAAAATCGACGAGATATTGGCGTGGGAAAAACAGAAAGAGATGGAGCGCGACACCCGGTTCGTCGACCTCGGCAGGTATCTGTGCGAGGTGCGGGCAGGTCAGTACTGGAGGCTGGAGAACCTGAAGTCGTTTGACGAATTCCTGGCGCGGCGGTTCCCGGAATCGAGAAGGAAGGCGTACTACCTGATGTCGATCCACGAGCACCTGCCGCCGCAGGCGAGAAAGGATCTGAAGGAAGTGGGATGGACAAAGGGGCTGGAGCTAGCGAAGCTCGCGCGCCGGGACGGCCAGCACTTCGATTGTGCAACCTGGTTGCACAAAGCCCGCGCTCTGGCAAAGGAGGACTTCCGGCGAGCAGTGGAGAAGGAACTGACGGGGAAGGAAGAGGAGCCGTCGGAGCTGATCTACTTCAAAGTCTACAAGAGCCAGATTCCGGTCATCGAGCAGGCGATCGAGACGGCAGCTCTCATGTTGGGCACGGACAAATCACGCGGGTACTGCCTGGAGATGATCTGCGCCGACTTCTTGGCGGGCGCGCATCTGGACGATGGCAACCCGGAGATCCTGCTCAATTCGATTTCACGCTACTACAAGTTCTTGCCCGGCGAACAGCGGCAGGCGTTCCTCGAAAACCTGCTGGAGAAGGCGTCCTGAGAATGATGCCTTCAAAAGCCGCTCCCTCGCGGCCGGACCCCTTGTCGTACGAAAGTCTGCGCCAGCAGATCCTGCGTCGCGACGGCTGGCGGTGTCAATCGTGTGGCGCGATGTCGAATCTTGAGGTGCACCACAGAGAGTTCCGCAGCCATTCAGGATCCGACTCCGAAGAGAACCTGATCACGCTCTGTTCTGGGTGTCACGCACGGGCTCATCTATAGCATTGAAGCTCTGACAGCCGGGACGCAAGCCACGGTTAACATGTGTCCAGTCTTGAGGGGTGCACTACAGCGCGGGGAGCCAGGAACTTTGGCACCGGTCCCGCATGTCTGAGATGACCAATGCACACCAGTGAGCTGGAAATTGCGCGGAGGCCGTCGAGTGAAGGGATACGTTTAAGTAAAGCAGCCTAGCATTTTCCGCGGCCATCGGCGAACGTGTCGAAGAATGTACGCTGATTGGGTTCTCAAGCACACTCCAAGAGCTGGGCCCTTGGTGATTTACGCGAGGTAAACTCTGCCTTATAACTAACCCTCAATATGTGTGTCGAAAATTGGGGCCGCTCAGTTCCAACAGTGCATTCGGGGATTCACGGTTGTACGGCACGGATCGACAAGGATCAACGTTCAGGAACCAGGCTCACAACGGGGAACAGGCGCGCGGCGGAACCGCCAGAGTGTGGAACCATGCCCGATCTGTAGGCGGATGGGGTTGAATTTCTGCACCATAAAGTTTGTATCCCGCAGCGTGCAACAACGCCGTGATTTCTGCGGAGTTCTCGTGCGAGACCTCGCACCAAATTGTTGGTCGGATTTCTTTTAATAGCCGTGCCGCTCCTTTCAAAACACTGACCTTATAAGTCTCCACGTCGATCTTCAACACTGACGGAACAGGAAAATAATCTAGCAGGAAGTCCAAACGCGCAGCAGAATCGCTCCCCCGTCGGAACTGCCTTGTCGTTGATCAAACTTTGCGACGACCGGACGCTGAAAAATTCCTGGGAAGAGAACGCATTGTGTCGTGTTATGCCCGCTCAAACGAAAGCCTCTTGTTTGGTGAAAAACTGTGTGAACAACAGCTTTTTACCATGAAGAGGCTTTTCGTGTTTCTGAATTCACGAATTTTTCAGGCTAGTGGGGATCAAGATAAAAACGGAAGGACAGGATTCTTCTATCCGTTCGCTTTGGGCGCGGAGCTGTCCCGTGAATCGTGGACGCCTCTCCGATGGGAAAGCCGCCGGCCGGCCACAAACTTCATCTTGCCATCCTCGGCGTCTACGACTACGCGGTCGCCGTGGTGTACCTCGTCATGCAGGATTTTCACAGCCAGTGGGTCCTGCACCAGTCGTTGGATGAAGCGCTTGAGGGGCCGCGCGCCGAAGTTGGGATCATAACCCTCACGCAGCAGCAATTCCTTGGCAGCAGCGGTCAGCTCCAGGATGATTTGGCGCTCGGCCAGCGGGCGCTGCACCTCCTCCAGCCGCAGGTCAATAATCTTGGTCAGCTCCTCTGTGCCCAGCGGGTTGAAGATAATGAAGTCGTCTACGCGGTTGAGAAATTCAGGCTTGAAGTGTGCCCGCAGAGCATTCATTACTTGCTTGCGTGCCCGCTCAAAATTCTCGGGCGCGCGCAGCCACTCGGCGGTGAGTTGCGGCGAGTCGATGTTGGAGGTCATGATGAGAACCGTATTGCGGAAGTCCACGGTTCGGCCCTTGCCGTCGGTGAGGCGGCCGTCATCCATGATCTGCAGCAGGATGTTGAATACATCCTGGTGGGCCTTTTCGATCTCGTCGAAAAGGACGACCGAGTAAGGACGGCGGCGCACGGCCTCGGTGAGCTGGCCGCCTTCCTCGTAGCCTACGTATCCGGGGGGCGCGCCAATCAGGCGCGACACGGCATATTTCTCCATGTATTCCGACATGTCGATGCGCACCAGGGCACGCTCATCGTCAAAGAGGAACTCGGCCAGGGCGCGGGCCAATTCGGTTTTGCCTACTCCCGTCGGCCCCAGGAAGATGAAAGAACCGATCGGACGCCTGGGATCGGAGAGCCCGGTGCGGGCACGGCGGATAGCATCGGCAATCCGCTCCAAGGCAGGATCCTGGCCGATCACGCGGCGGCGCAGACGGTCTTCCATTTCGACCAGCTTCTTTACTTCGCCTTCAAGCATCCTGGACACGGGAATGCCGGTCCACTTCGAGACGATGTGGGCGATCTCGTCTTCATCCACTTCTTCCTTGAGCAGGCGCGAGCCGCGCTGGCGGCCGAGTCTGGATTGCAGCTTGCGCAGCTCCCGCTTCGCCTGGCGAAGCGGGCCATGGTCATCACTATGGCCATCACTGCCCGCCTTCGGCAAGGCTGCATCACAGAACTCTGCCGGCTCCTGCAACTTCAGTTGCTCGATCGTCTGCTCCAGTTCACGCATCTGACTGACCGCTTGCTTCTCCTTCTTCCAGCGGGCCTTCAGGACGTTGACTTGTTTCTGGACTCCGGCCAGCTCACTTTCCAGGATTCGCAAACCTTCCCGCGAGTTGGTATCGTCTTCCCGCACGAGTGCACGCTTCTCGATCACCAATTGCGCGGCGCGGCGCTCGAGTTGGTCGATCTCCACCGGCACGGAGTCGATCTGCATACGCAGGGCGGCGGCGGCCTCGTCCACCAAGTCGATGGCCTTGTCCGGCAAGAAGCGATCGGCGATGTAGCGGTGCGAGAGCGTGGCGGCGGCCACTAGGGCAGAGTCCTTGATGCGGACGCCATGATGCAGCTCATAACGCTCTTGCAGGCCGCGTACGATGGCGATGGTGTCGGCCACGCTGGGCTCGGCCACATAGATAGTCTGGAAGCGACGTTCGAGCGCCGGGTCCTTCTCGATGTGCTTGCGATACTCGCTCAGGGTGGTGGCGCCGATGGTTCGCAACTCCCCGCGCGCCAGCGCCGGCTTCAACATATTGGACGCGTCGATTGCGCCTTCCGCCGCTCCGGCTCCAACCAGCGTGTGCAGCTCATCAATGAACGTGATGATCTGCCCCTGCGAGTCCTCGATCTCGCGCAGCAGCGCCTTCAAGCGATCTTCAAACTCGCCGCGGTACTTGGTGCCGGCCACCATCGCACCCAGATCCAGCGCTACCAGACGCTTGGTCTTGAGCGACTCGGGGACATCGCCGCAGACGATGCGCTGCGTCAGACCTTCGACGATGGCAGTCTTGCCCACGCCGGGCTCGCCAATCAGGACGGGATTGTTCTTGGTGCGGCGCAATAGCACTTGGATCACGCGCCGGATTTCGTCATCGCGGCCGATCACTGGGTCGAGCTTGCCGCGGCGCGCCAAGTCGGTAAGATCGCGGGCATAGAGCGCAAGTGCCCCATCTTTGGTTTCTGAGGTTGGGCCGGCGGCTTGCTGCGGGCTGCGAACGGCGATCAGCGCCATTAAGATGGCATTGCGTTCGGCGCCGTGTCGCGCCAGCAGGGTTTGGGCGGGATCGCTCTCAAGATCCAAGATGGCCAAGAGCAGGTGTTCGGTGGAGACGTGCTCATCGTCGAGGTCGGCGGCCTCCTGAAAAGCCTGCTTGAGGACGGCGCTAGCGGTCGAAGAGGGCTCAGCCTTCAAGGCGCCGCCGGCCCAAAGCGCTGGCAATTGGTCAATCAGGCGCCGTGCCTCGGCCAGCACTGCCTGGCTGTCGACGCCAATCTTGCTCAGCACCGGTACCACCGTGCCTTCGCGGTCGGAGAGGAGGCTGGCAAGCAGATGGAGGGGCATGAGCTCGGGGTTGCCGCGCTTGGAGGCGAGATGGCCGGCGGCTTGCACCGCCTGCTTCGCCTTGGACGTCAGTTTGTCCCAACTCGCGATGATCGGCATGTTGTTCGTCCCAAGCGGGCCGCACAACTAGCGGCGGACTGAGGAGTGATGGAAAGCCCCGCGTCCTCCGCCAGGAATTCAGATCCTACCGCTTGGAAACGCCTCCACAAACCGCCGCATCAGGCCGGTAGGCAGGGGATAAATCTCCGGCTCTCCAATTGAAAACAGGGTCGAGCCCTTCGGACCTTAGCTTGGTGGAGTAGATCGGCGCGTCGTACGAATGAGCCGTGAACTGGCACCCACCGTGCTGAAGTGAATAACCACCCGGTGTGGTGGAACAGTTGAGCGTGAAGAGACAGCCGCCTCCTCTCGCCAGCTCAACGCATACGTCCCAGTCCTCTCGCGTACTCACAAACACTGCGGTCGTCGGCGCAAACATGTTATGAAGAGCAATGGTCACGAGAAACTCCTGGCGAGTGAGCGTGTAAGGCGACTCTTGAAGAAGGGCTCCGGGAGCCAGCTTCAGACCGGGAGTACCGAGAATGGTGGCGCCACCTCCGTAGTGCTGCTGCAGGTATTCCTCATGCCGCATCAGCATGGCCCAGTCCCGTCTCCAGTCCGACAGGCCGGAAAGCACTCCGATGCCGACGTGCTCAACCCCGGCCACGAGCATGCGTTCATAGGCGTCCAGGCGGTATTCAAAGTTTGCCTTCTTGGTCCTGCCGGGATGCAGTACGGCGTATCGCGCCTTGTCGTAGGTTTCCTGCCAGAGCACGGACCAGCACAGCCCCGCGTCGATCAAGCGGCGGTAATCGCTTTCTTCCAATGACTCGGCACTTATTCCGACGAGACCGCCGCCATGACGGTCCAGCACACGCCGCAACAGTTCCACGTGACGACACATCGCATCCACTCGCATCCGCGGATCGGAGGCGTAGACGAGCTCGAGAACTCTCTGCCCCTTCTGCTCGACGAGATAGATCGCCTCTTGTTCGAGTTCGTCATCCGTCAATCGCTTGCGCTCGACCCCGATGCCTTTATTTCCTCCGCGATAATTGCAATAGAGGCACTGCTCCTCGCAGATGCTGGTCACATAGATCGGGACGATCACAAAGACTTGTCCACCGTAAAGAGCCCCTTTGACCTCGGCGGAACGGGCGATGATGGCTTGATCCAGCTTGCCCCCCAGCCCGAAGCCTTCGCTCCAAAAGAAAGGCGCGCAGTCGGATGCCACCATGGGCCGGAGCGAGTCTAGAGATCCCGGTCGCGTGTGGGGAAACTCTGAGACTTCTTTGCAAACGATTTCGTAGCGCTGAGAGAACATGGAATTTTCTATTCATGAGGATACGCGCAATCGAAAACCGGGCACCGTGACCATGCACACAGGGGCCTGTGACGACGGTCAGGACGAGCCGAACTCCAGCAGCTTGGAAATCCTGCCGCGGTTGGAGCTCGCGAGTAAGATGAGAGTTGCGAGAACCTATGGCAGAGCGATTCACCGAGCGGCTGCGCCAAAAAGCAGCTGGGATTTGGGAGGCACAACACCAACACCCGTTTGTACGAGGCATTGGCGATGGAACGCTAAGTCTGGAAAGATTCAAGTTCTGGCTGCGGCAGGATTATGTGTTCCTCATCGAGTACGCGCGGCTTCTGGCTCTGGCCGCCGCGCGCAGTCCGGACCTGGAGACCATGACCCGCTTCGCCACGCTGCTCAAGGAAACCGTGGAAACCGAGATGAATCTCCACCGGGCCTACGCTGCCGAGTTCGGGATCAGCCGCGAGGAACTTGAGCGAGAACTCCCTGCGCCGACCACTCGGGGCTACACCGATTTCTTGTTGCGAGTGGCAGCGACGGGCGATTTCGCCGAGTTGGCTGCA
Source organism: Candidatus Acidiflorens stordalenmirensis (assembly GCA_003139995.1). GTDB lineage: Bacteria > Acidobacteriota > Terriglobia > Terriglobales > Acidobacteriaceae > Acidiflorens > Acidiflorens stordalenmirensis. The sequence goes on from PLIC01000081.1 coordinate 7,512, forward strand.
GCGTTGTTACCTTGCATGTGGGCTTTCAGCGAAATCGGCCAGCGCCTGGCTGCGCAGCTCGCCCCCAGCGGCAAACGTTATGCGAAGTGGATCGCGATGTACAGTTCCAGAGAATTTGCCGAACTGGCCCAGTGGTGCTGCGATCTGCTCGATAGTCTTGCCGCAGGACTGCCGGAGCGCGACTTGCGGAAGCTGGAGGCCGCGTTTTTCACCAGCAGCCGCTACGAGTCGCAGTTCTGGGAGATGGCATGGAAGATGGAACGGTGGCCGATATGACGGTCGCGACTTCGCAACCGGAAGGCTGGCAACGGGAAGGCTGGTGACTGATGAAGATTCCTTGCGTTCTGATCGTCGCAGGTTCCGATTCCAGCGGTGGGGCCGGGATTCAGGCTGACCTGAAAACGGTCTCGGCCCTAGGCGCCTTTGGCATGACTGCAATTACCGCTCTCACGGCACAAAATACGACCGGCGTCTACGGAGTCCTGGAGATCGAGCCGAAGTTTGTAGTGAAGCAGATCGAAGCCTGTGTAAGCGACATCGGGTGCGATGCGGTCAAGACGGGAATGCTCGCGAGCACCGCAATCATCGACGCGGTTGCAGCCACAATTTCCGGCCACAAGCTAGGCCCGCTGGTCGTGGACCCGGTGATGATCGCCAAGAGTGGCGCCCCGCTGCTGAAGCCCGATGCCATCGCGGCTCTCAAGACCAAGTTGCTGCCGCTAGCCGTTGTGGTCACACCCAACCTGCATGAAGCCGCGGCGATCACCGGACGCGAAATCAAAACGCTTGTGCAAATGAAAGAGGCCGCGCGGGCGATCCGCGACCTGGGACCGGCAAATGTTGTCGTCAAGGGTGGTCATCTGGAATGCATAGCCGCCGACGTCCTCTACGACGGCCGTGAATTCACGGAATTTCGCGCTGAGCGCATCGACACCAAGAACACGCACGGTACCGGTTGCATCTTCGCTTCGGCCATTGCGGCCAATCTGGCCCAAACGAAAACCGTTCTGGAGAGCGTGACTGCCGCTAAGGATTTCATCACCGCAGCCATCCGTGCCGGCCTCGCGATTGGGAAGGGTCATGGGCCTGCCGATCCAATGGCCATGCTGTACCACAGGGCAGGATTGGGCGGCTGAGTGGCAGGCATGCTTCCACGCTGAGGGCCGAGTGTCCCTCGTTTTTCCGCTTTCGAAACGCGGATGCTGCTCGTCCGCTACAAGCGTTCGTGGTCACCCTCACTGCAGTTTGTCCTAGTCGTGTCATTCATCGGGATGAGTATATTGATTAGGGCTGGTTTCATAAGTCGGTTTTGGGTAGGGCACGGCTTCAGGAGCCTGCCCTGTTTTGCCGAAGCCCCGAGCGAAGCCGAAGTGTGCCGTTCAGGACCTGGAAGAATGCGGGCTTTAGCCGCTGAGGGATGCGCCTTCGCCTTGTCCACCGGACTCGCCCCCACCATGTAGTGATTCTTCCGGTCGATCACGTCAAAGCACGTTCGAGGACAAAGCAACGCAGTCTTGAGCATTTCGCTCCAGGAATTTCTCCCCTGTGATCAACTGGTCTGTGATTCCCGTCACGACAGAAATGTTCGGCAACCAATGACGGCCATTCGTCGGCCGCGACCGCTTTCCGTCAGCATTGTTGGCGCAGCGTGATCCAGACCACGCCTCCACCATCTAACTCACTGCAACCGCAAGTGAATGACTTCTAATGTGCCCGCCAACTCTTCGGCCTCTCGCGTGCAACGTGCGTGTATTCTCTCTGGCTAAGGTTCCACAGAAGAGAAGACTGGAGGCAGCCCATGCTCCACAAATGTGCAAATCCCGCCTGCACGGTTCCCTTCCGTTCCCTTCGCGAAGGCAAACTCTTTCTTGCGGAAACTTTTCCTTCTGACCTCAGCGCCGCTTTCGACGGCAACCGGCGGAAGCTCCGCCGGCGTGAACATTTCTGGCTGTGCGATGCCTGCTCGTCACACTTCACGCTGCGTTTCGACCCCACCCTCGGGATGCTGACTGTCCCCCTCGGCGAGCACGCGAGTCCACACTTCCTCACCCGCGCCGCGGTCAACGCTTGCTAATTATCAAATGGGACCTCTTATGGATTACCCAATCACAAAACGCGCACCTTGCTGCGTTTGCGGTCTCGACAGCTTTCGCCACATAGGATGGTTCCTCGTGGTCGAGAACCGCTGGCTCGACCGCCTCAAGATCCTTTTCTGGCATTCCTCGCTTGCCACGCAGAAGGACATGAAGAGCGTCTGCTGCAGGCAACATCTCAAAATCCTCATCGCCCACTGGCTGAACCAGGCCAGCCTCCGCCTTCCTCCGGCATACGACCCTCCGTTGCCTATTGGCAGCGACCCAACTCTCACCGATTTCGATCTCGGCCCCCATTCGGTTGGCCGCCTGGTCGGCGAGCTGGCGGTTCATCGCGAGTCCTTTTCCCGCGTCTGGTCAGGTTCTCCCGAGGCTCTGGAATGCATCCTCGACGCTCTCCTCACCATCGGAGCTGAAGCCAAATCCCAACCACTGGGGTTTCAGTCCTTCTACCCACCCGAGTCCTCGCACGGACTCTCACTCCAATAAGGCGCTGGCAGAGTCTATCTCTGCCAGCGCTCCTTCCACACTCGCCAATCTTTCTCCATCGCGTCCGCCATCGCCTGCGCCGCTCCCGCCAGCCAGTTCCCTTTTCGTCCGCGCAGATCCTTCAGGGTCGCCCGCCGCTTTTCTTCCGTCCCCACATGTACGTTCGCCGTCTCTCTTCCCATCGCCTCCAGCAACCGCATTTCCCCTCGGCTGGTTCCGAGCGCATCCAGTTCGATGCGGGAACAATGCGGCGACAGCCGCCGCACGACCCAGTGCCCCCGCATCTGCACATGCGGGTCCGGACAGCGTACCGCCCGCCTCAGGATTGCCGCGTACAGAATCTCCGCCGGCGCCCGCTTCGGATTCAGCCAGTGCGAAGCCGATGGCGTGAGTGCCTTCGCTTCCCGCGCCACTCGCCCGCCTTTCCACTCCGCGATCGCCACCAGCCGCAGATGCCCCAGACTTCCCAGCCCCGCCACTCGCCGCGCCAACCGGTACCGCATGCCCCGCTCCGGCAGCAGGTGTTCAATCGCCTCGCGCGCGCTCTCCGGGATTTCTCCCTTCACCGTCGGAAGCCGATCCATTTTTTGCCAGAACACGACCGGATCCCGCAGCTTGCTCTCCGCGATCGCCCGCAACCACTCATGGCTCTCCCCCAACACAAACGGACGCCCGCCTTCCTCCATTCCACGCTCGTACCCCGCCAAGATCGCCGCCGCCGACTCTTTCGCCTTCATCGTCAGATGCTCTTCCCGCGTCGCCAGCAACGCGCTCGTCGCCAGCCGCACCAGATCCATCGTGTAGGGGAACAAACACGCTTCATCAAAATCGTTAACCCCCCACACAAGCCGCCCATCGGTGTCTCGCCAGGTGCCAAAGTTCTCCACGTGCAGATCGCCCACCGACAAAAGATGCGGCACGCGTTCCAGTTCCGCGCACACCTCCGGCCACACCTGCACCCAGCGATAGAACGTCGCGCGAAAGAACGGAAAAAGGGCGGCCGCCATTTGCTCGTGCTTGAACCGCAAATCGGGCTCGACAATTCGGATGTGCAGCCGCAGCCAATCCTCAAACTTCTTCGTAGCCTTAACAATGTTCATGGATGTTCACCAATGATAAGACGGCTAGCAACAATAAGAAGATCGTCACACCCTGTCAAGGCAGATAGAACAGGCGAGACCCTCTCACCCATGGTTGCGTAAAAAGCCCGCGGCATAAAGTCGCGGGCCCAACCCCTGCACACTAGCACTCTCTCCTGTTATGATTTGCGCGCCCATGTTCTTACGTTCTCGTGTAGCTTTCGCCATCCTCGCCCCGCTCGCGGTTTCCGCCAGCCTCTGCGCGCTTCCTGTCCCGAAAACGCCGCCTTCTCTGCGCCCCGTCCGCATGGTCCAGCAGTGGATTCCCATGCCTGACGGCATCCGCCTCTCCGCCACTCTCTATATGCCCGACAACGCCAAGCCTGGAGAAAAATTCCCCGCCCTCCTCGAGTATCTCCCCTATCGCAAAGACGACGCCACCGCCGCCCGCGACTATCCCATTCACGCCTGGTTCGCCGCCCGCGGATACGTCAGTGTCCGCGTCGATATCCGCGGCTTCGGCTCCAGTGAAGGCACGCCCACCGACCGCGAATATTCCGAGCAGCAACAACTCGACGGCGAGCAAGTCATCGCCTGGCTAGCCGCCCAACCCTGGTCTACCGGCAAAGTAGGAATGTTCGGTATTTCATGGGGAGGCTTCAACTCCATCCAGCTCGCTATGCGCCGTCCGCCCGCGCTCAAAGCCATTCTCGCCGTCGATACCACCGAACAACTCTTCCACGACGGCATCCATTACATCGACGGCATGATGCACTTCGACAAGTTTGAGCTCAACATGGATCTCGCCCCCGCCATGACCAGCGCTCCCGATTACTCGCTCGACGAAAAAATCTTAGGCCCGCGCTTCGAATCCGCTCCCTGGTCCCTGCTCTATCTCAAGCATCAACGCGACGGCCAGTTCTGGCACGCCCCCGTACGCCCGCTGAGCGAAATCAAAATTCCCTGCTTCCTAATCGGAGGTCTGCTCGACGGCTATCGCGATTCCATTCCCCGCATGTTCGAGCAAGTCAAAGCTCCGCTGAAAGCTATCGTCGGCCCCTGGAATCACACCTTCCCCAACGACGCCGAACCCGGGCCCCAAATCGAATGGCGAGATCAAGCCCTCCGCTGGTGGGATTACTGGCTCAAAAACCGCAACACCGGAATCATGGAAGAACCGCCGCTATCCATTTATATGCAAGATTGGCACGCCCCCGATCCCCACCTAAAAACCGTGCCCGGAAAATGGCGCGGCGAAATCGGCTGGCCTCCGAGGAACGCAGCCGACACAACGCTCTATCTCTACGATGCCCACGTCCTCTCCACCGACCCCGCCAAACCCGCCGTCCACCAACTCCGCTACGTTCCGAGCGTTGGCGTGGAAGCCGGTTTCTGGTGGGGAGAACTACTCACCGACCAGCGCCCCGTAGACGCCTTCAGCCTCACCTACGACTCCGCTCCGCTCAAAACAGACCTCACCCTCCTCGGACGTCCCCACGCCCTGCTTCAGGCAAGTGCGTCCGCTCCGCAAGCCGACTGGTTCGCCCGCCTCTCCGACGTAGCGCCCGACGGCACAGTAACCCAAGTCACCGGAGCCGGACTCAACGGCGCGCAGCGCGACAACTCTTCCGACCCCAAAGACTTAGTGCCGAACCTAATTTATGCGTTAGATATCGAAATGCACTTAGCTACCTGGACCTTCCCCAAAGGCCATCGCATTCGTTTAGCAGTTTCGAACGCGCTCTGGCCCATGATCTGGCCAACCCCCTATGCGATGACGACCACTCTTCAACTTGGCGGCGACACCGGATCGCGCCTGACCCTCCCGCTAGTCCCGCCCTCCATGTACGCCGCCCCGCAATTCGCGCCCCCGGCGCCCTCCGAGCAACGCAGCGACATTCAATCCGCACGCTTTCCCTGGCCCGGCGATTGGAAAACTGAGCGCGACGAAATCGATGGAAAAACAAAGGTGACCTGGACCGGTAAGTCCGAAGAGACTTACCCCTGGGGAAAAGAAACGGACCTCGAAGGCATAACTTACATAGCCGACGATAATCACTCCGACACCAGCTCCGTCCAAGCCGAAGCCGAAATCGTCATGGCTCTCAAGCAACAAACCCTAACCTGGCAAGGCCACCTGACATTGACCAGCGACGCCCAAAACTTCTACTACAAATACACCCGCCAGTTATTAAGAAACGGCCAGCAGATCAAGCAGAAGACCTGGGAAGAAACGATTCCCAGAGACCATCAATAGCTCTCCACCAACAATTTGCTCCACCGCCCTCCCAGCCTTCATGCTTTCTTTTCCGTTACTTGCGCTTTCTCCGATCCAATCGCCCGCCGCAATAATTCCACAAACTGCTCGATCCGCCTTTCTTTCTCCTCCGGAAACGGTCCCGACTTCCGGAACAATCCCGGATCTAACTCCTCCGTCAGCAGCGCATCCTGAAACCGGTCCATCGTCCACTCCAGGATCGATCCGGCCATGTCCACATCCAGGTCCGTCCGCAACTCTCCCCGCTTAACTCCGAAGGTAACAAATTCGCGCCATCCGTAAGGGTCCTCCGCAACCAGAAACCGGTTGATCTCCCTCCGCAGCGCCAAATCCGTCCCATAGTTACCCACGAGATAGATCCGATACGACGACCAGTTATCCCGCACCATGTTCTCCGTGCGCTCCAACCAATACCGCAGCAGTTCAAAGAATCCCCGCTCCTGCACCGCCGCCGGAGCCTGCATATATTTCGGAAACGACTGCACCGCCTTCTTGTACGCCTCGAAGAACAATCCGTCCTTGCTCTTGAAGTGCTGGAACACTGATCCCTTGGCAATACCTAACTGCGCCGCAATATCTTCCACTCGCGCTGCGCTATACCCGCGCTCCGCAAAATGCCGGATCGCCACTTCCACAATCCGCGCCCGCTTCGCTTCCGAGCGCGGACGCGGTTTCCCGTCCCGCCTCATCTGCGTCGGCTTCGCCAGACTGCTCGTAATTCCTTCCATGGCACATCTCCAATAAACTATTTTGACCCTCAGTCAACAGAAGATACAGGACTCCTAAACCATTTTTCAATGGCTTTGTTTATGGGTCCTCGTTAGTTTCTTCACCCGGGGTCTTTTCTTGTCTTGACCACTGGTCAGCGCATGTCCAGCCGAGGAACCAGGTTCGTTTCTACTTTCGACGCGGCAAGCGGGAAGCCTCGCGCAGCAGCGTTTCCACGGACTTGAGGCAAGCGGAGCGCATTTCCGCTGCATGTGGCGGCTGGATCGTTTTCGCGATCAGCAGCATCGCAGTTCCGTGGAGCAGAGCCCACAGCGCGAGCTCCAGACGCGTGTAGTCATCCGGAGATCCCCCGAGCTGTGCGGCCAGTTTGCCTTTCATCAACTCCACCGAGGGTCTCTCCTGCTTTAAGATCTGGTTCAGCGTTAACCCGCGGGCCGGCTTGGCCGAAAAAAGCAGTTCGTGTTCGTTCAGGTAATACAGTTCGTATTCGTGGGGGTGGCTCAAGGCGAAGTCAAGATAGCGCTCGCCCGCTTCTGCCACCGAGGAGGAAGCCTCAATCAGTCGGAAAAACTCTTGCCTCGTTCGTTGCAACAGCGCCCGCAGGATATCGTCCCTGTGGCGGAAGCGGCGGTACACCGCCGGGGTGTTAGTACGCGCAGCCCGGGCCACGGCCCGCATGGTGAGGGCCTTATCCGCCCCCTTCTTCCAAAGCTGACGGGCTGCATTCAAAATGCGCTCCTCGAGATCAGGATCGGGTTGCCGCGCCATGTTTTCTCCTCTTTCGGACGGCCTTCGAATTATGTTGACAGTGTACACATAATGCGGTACAAAGGGCAAGTTCAGCCCTCCTCCCTCCCCCATCTTGGCATAGGCAGGATGTCCGCAAGACTGGCTGCGGTTGTGGTAATGACCCGCGGCCCTCTGCTGGTGGGTGTCGCCCGCGAACTCTACTTTGACTTGGCTTGACCCCTCGGCACTGGTCTGAAGGGTGTGAGGGACGGCCTAAACGATTACGTTTACAGCGTTAACAGAATGATGTATGTTTGAAACAAGGCGGGCCCTTCCCCTTCTAGGGGGGCAATTTTCATTTAGGAGTTTTGTAGATGTACTTAACCGAAAACCCGGAGGATAGAATCTCCATCGTACAAATGAATTCGGAGCTGCAGCGCGCTCAACTGGAGTTGATCAGCGCGCATTGCGCCACTCATGAGCTTCGCCTCCGTTTTTCCACCGAAAACCTGGCCCGCTACGGCCGTCGCGATGTCTTGCGCAAGTCCATCGAGACGGCCAGCGCGCTGAGCGACTATTACTCGTCGATCGAACAGCAGATCCCGGCCGAGGAAGCGGTCTCCGCACCCGCCGCCGGATTGAACGAAAACCATACCCTTCAGGCGATTGAATGCGTTTCGTCCTACCTGCGGGAGCAGCGCGAGAGATACCTGCCTTTGGCCGCACCGCTGAGTAAACAGCACCAAGCCCGCATGTGCCCTTATTTTTCAGCGGCCCTGCTCTACCAGGTTAAGGTGGTGGAACGCCACGGGGCGCGCATTCCCAACCCGCCGTTCTACGCGGAAGCGAAAGCTCTGGGATTTGTGAGCTTGCCGGACATACCTCACATGAACTCTCTGACTTTTCTCGATGTATTGGTCTTCAATGAGGGACTCATGGAGCGATCTCTATTTCACGCCCTCGTTCACGCCGTCCAGAGTCAGGTCCTAGGACTGGAGCGTTACACCGAGCTCTTCGTGCGCAGCTTTGTGAACACCAGATATCATTTCCTGGTCCCGTTGGAAGCGCACGCGTTCTTTCTTGAATCGAAGTTTGCGCTACCGGTGGTGGAGAAGTTCTCTGTCGAGGATCAGGTTCGCCTGTGGGCGGAGCAAAACCGCTACTAGGCGCGGGGCACGGTAAGACGCCGAATCGCCTGCAAATACAAATGCGGGAAGCATCATGCTTCCCGCATTTCTTCCAACCCCACCAGTTATTTCTGTGTGAACGGCAGCCCTGGCAATGTTTCCGTATGCTCGGACTTTACCGCGCTCAGCAGGTTCGGATCCAACCCCAGAGCTTTCACGATGGTCGGAGCAATCTGCCGCGTTTCGACCTGATCGTTAAACGTCAGCGGCTTGTAGCTCGGGTTCGAGACAATCAGCAGAACGTTCCGGTCGTCGTAGGCAAAGCCGCCGTGCTCGGCAACTTTTTTCGTCCCGCCCGTGTAAATAACACCCACGTTCGGAGCCACGATGATGTCCGGAGTCCGAGAATCGGTGAGCGGATCGTTGAATTGCAGCGTCAGCGACGGCCCTGCGAAAATCTCTCCTTGCCCAAACAGGTTTTCATTCGCAGCCAAGGCCAAAGTTGCCACTGAGCTTTCCGTCTGGCTTTGATCGGTCAGCCAGAGCATCGAGATATCGTCCTCGTCTGCTTGCGCAACCGGCAAACCAGGCCCGACGCCGCTGGGTGAAAGGATCTGCGATGGCGGTTCATCCGTGGGAACATCTCCTGGAATGCGCAACACGCGATTAGGATCAATCGGCGACTGTCCATGCTTGGCCGACACAATAATCAGCGTCGAGTCCAACAGCCCTTGCTTCGTCAGCTCCGAAACAAACTGACCAATCGCACCGTCCACGTACTGGATCTCGGCGAACAGCGAATCGCTCGGCGTTCCCAGCGCGTCCACATAACCGCCCGTAAGGCTGAGCGATTTTTCCACTAGCTTTTCGCCCACGCTCACCGCCTGGAAGTTCATGCCAAATACGTTCGGCACCGGCGCAGTAGCGCTTCCATCGTGCCTTTTGCCATCAATCCAGTTCAACACCGCCTGCACTTTGAACTGGTCATAACAACGGATGTTCTGGAAACTGTCCGTCCACGCGTTGCTCGACTTCGCTGCGCCTGGATCGGGGAGCGGATCGCAGCCCTGGACCGTCGGCAGAGGCACCGGAATCGAGTTGATTTCCGGCGACCATAAATCATCCACGCCGTTGCCACTCGGTCCATTCGTAAAGTCATAGGACGGGTGCTTATCCGACCACGCCGTGTAACCACTCGCATTCTTCACCACGTTGAAGATCGTGTTATCGCGGATGTAGTTGTGCGGATACACGGGGGCGCAGTTATTTTTCGGATCGCGCGGCAGATAGTCGGGATTGATTCCGTTGATCCCGGAGCTGCCGTCCGGCTTACCGGAGTCGAGTTTCAGATAGTTGTAGTCAATCTCTTCGTCGAACCCCACCTGCGTACCAATCACGCTCGGGCAAAGCTTGGGTCCGCCGACAATTCCATAGGGCGTCGTCTTCGCCGGAGGAGACAGCGCGCGATCATAGCTGACGTCGTAGAAGATTCCCGCGGAACGCGGCGTCCCGCCCGTGATCTGCGCTACCAGCCCAGGGAACGAATCGGAAGGTTTCGAAGTCAACGCTTGCAGGTAATGCACTCCGGTTGACGAAAGCGCCGCCAGATGCGGACAGTAAGGTTGATTCCCATAATCCGGAACGCCCTTGGCGCAATTCGCGAAATCCAGCGAGTGCATGCCGTCAATGCTGATGAGTAGAACGTGTTGAATCTTGCTGTTTGTTTGCGCGGCAGCCGTGAACGAAAACAGGCTCACCAGCGCCAAAGCAGCCAGCCCGAGGGGGAGAAAACGACGATCGGACACTTTAAGCCTCCTTGAATACAGCCGAGGCATTAAGTATTCGTCATGTTCAGGCCGCACAGGTTAATGTGATGTGAATCACAGATTAAAAGATTGTAAATCAGTTAAGAACAGCGTGGCGGGTTTCTTTAACTGCAATAGCTCAGACTTGATCTAGCCACCCTGTCAGATCAAGTCTGATCTATTACACTTTACACGATCCGTCTGGGGGAGAGCCCACCGCGCCCCGGCAACTCTTGCCCCCGCCAATCCCTGCACGCTTTGCCCACTCGTCCCGCGGCGCGCCATCTCGCCAAGCGCCGTTCCCCGCAAGCGCCACAAAATGCTCCAACATTTCTTCCGCACCATTCCACGCGCGAATGGAATCGAGCGTGCTCCAACACCGCCAAGTTCACTCGGAATTTCGCCGGCCGTCAGCACCAAGCTGCAGTTTGTCGCCAGCGAATTCCCCCGCGAACGCTTGCAAACTTTACATCGAGGTACATCAATGTCCATCTCCGGGATTTTAGGCAGCAGCTCCAATCAGTACCAGCTCAGCTCGAGCAATCTTTTCCAACAAGATTTGCAACAGCTCAGCCAGGCGCTCCAGTCCGGCAATCTCTCGTCCGCGCAGTCCGAGTTTGCCACCCTGCAGGCAGCCTTTTCGCAGCCCGCCACCACTTCTTCCACCACCTCAAATTCTTCCACCACGTCAAACCCCATCACCCAAGCCTTCAACCAGCTCGGCACCGATCTCCAGTCGGGCAATCTTTCCGCCGCGCAAAAGGATTTCTCCACCGTCCAACAGGATCTCCAGAACAATCTTTCAACCAGCCACTTCCACCATCACCACCACAGCAGTGGCGGAAGCGGAAGCGGAAACTCAAGCAGCCAGAACTCCCTGCTTCAGGACCTCAACCAGCTTGGACAGAGCCTCACCTCCAGCAACCTCTCCAGCGCTCAACAGGCCTACTCCACCTTGCAGCAACAACTGCAACAGTTCGCCCTCGGTGGCGAAGACTCTTCCGAGTTCAGCAACCTGCCCGTCTCGCTAGTAGCCTGATCGGCCCTAGCGGAGACAACCCACCGGCGACGCACCCTCCGCCTTCCGCCTGCGGAGGGTGCCCCTCCTCTCACTCCCGTGTTCACAGAGAAGATGTGTGCCAACAAAAAAGCGCGGGAACAGGCCCGCGCCCATTTCTTGCGACAGCAAAAAAGCCATCAGCTGTCAGCTCTTACTACTCTGCCCGGATCGCCTCGACCGCTTCGTGCAGCTCACGCTCCGCCGCCCGCAGATGCTCTTCCGCCTTCGCGCCATGCCCAGCCATATCGTAGTGGTTGGCGGCGCGGGCCTTTTCCAGCTCATGAATCGCTTCCTTCACGTGGTTATGGACCGCGTCCAGGTCGTGCCAGTCACGGACCTTATCGGCAACCGCGATCCCGGCAACAAACGAAAGACACACACAAAGAACGGCAACTGCAATCGCTTTCGTCATATTTTTCCCTTTCAAAGTTGTGGATTGAGTTTCCCCGGCTCGCACGGATACCACGCCATTTTCCCCGACTCCAGACCTCCTGTCAAAAAGAAACGAGTGCGTCCCAGTGTAACGGCAGGTTCGCGGTGCAACGACGGGTCAGTGTAGCGTGGACGCTCCCTTCGACTTCGCTCAGGGCAGGATCTGTCCGCTCTTTGGCGCGAGATTTCAGGTCCACGAGTCCTGCAAGTCTCCGAGTTCGTTGACGACTTCGGCCACCATGGCCCGCGGCATGTCAAAATGCTTTTCCACCGCGGCGGCGAGCTGCTCGCAGCTCGCGAGCGATCGAACGATCGATTCGCTTCCCTGCGACTCGACCAGCGTCCAATTGTGGATCATTACACCCCGGTTCGAATAAAAGCGCGTCAGCAGCAGGGAGTTCAGAAAAGTTGCGTTCGGCTTGAAGGATCCGGCAATCACGCGGCCAAACTCCTCGATCCTCCTGGGCGCCGGCTTGGCCACGTAGCCGTGTTTCCGCTGGCCATCTCGATACATCTCTAAACGCGAGTGGCCATTGGCATCTTGCGGCCTGAGGACGTAGCGGTCTCGCCCGAGCTCAACGACGTAGTCCGTTGCCAGATCGCGAGGCATCGGCGACAGAAACGGTGCCGCATAGCCAGCGTCCATCAAGTACTCGTGCCCGTCCACCGTCGCCATGCACACGGCGTGACCGTCGGGGACGCTCATGTCTGCCGCACACAGCTTGGCGTCATATCCCAAAGACACCAGCAGCGAATAGAAGTAAAAATTGTTGGAGTAGCAGGTTCCGCCGAAATGGTAGCGCTCAATGCCCTCGAGATACAGGTGGATGGATGGCAGACCAGTTAGTCCATGGCGCTTCCGGTTGTAAAGCTTCGAAATGTTTTCGAACGGAACCCGCGTAAGATGCGCGGCCACCAGTTCGCGAAGCGCTCCCAGTGCAGGTTCTTGTTGCGTTACACGGAGTGCGGCGAGATATCGCCGGACGAGTTCAGGAGCGAGCGCTTGATCGGACATCGTCTAGAACGCTTGACTTAATCCGACAGCAAGAAGTGGAAGGCCAAGCCAGGCCTATTCTAACTTATGAGACCGTTTGCCGTTCCATCGGCCTCTCTTGGCGCTCTCTGCATCTCGGCGGTACAACGCCTTCCCTGCGCCACAAAATACTTTGCCCCAAGTTGCAAACGTATCTCCGGCTCAGGACGCTAACCACGGTTTGTTCAGCTTAATGAGAAACGCCCTGCCACAGTGCGAACACTTCGCCATGGCAAAGAGAATCATGTCTCCCGGCCAATTGTATACGGTTTGCTTTTGGCAGTGTGGACATCTGATCAAATGCCTATTGAAACCAATTTCGATAAGATCGACTTCCGGCATAACCCAGCTCCTATGCGGAGCAATGGTTCCGATCACGGACATTGGTGGCGTTACTCTCACATTATCCGCAAGCGGGCAATATGTCGGTACGTTGCGGAACTGCCGAACGTGCGCTGACGCGCACAGCAATTACTGCGCTTCGCCCCGCCATTCCTCGATCTGCCCCAGCATGATTCCGTAGCACTCACAGGCTGCTTCTTCCAGTTTTTGCCGGTCGATAATCTTTACGTCCCCGCGGCTATGGGCGATGAGTCCCGCTTTCTGCAACATTCCGACCGCCACGGTCACGCTGGAGCGGCGCGTGCCCAGCATCTGGGCAAGCAATTCGTGGGTCAACGGCACCGAATTCGATGCGATCCGGTCGGCGCTCATCAACAACCATCGCGCCAATCTCTCATTCACTTCATGCAGACGATTACAGGCTGCAATCTGTGTGACCTGCATGGCCATGACCTGCGAAAACTGCTGTAACCGCAGTTCCAATGCGGGGCACTGCCGGAGAACTCCCCTCAACGTTTCGCCGTCCACTCGAAAAACCGAGCCCTCAATCTGAACAACGGCCCGCGTGGGCGCGGTGCGAAAGGCCGCCACCAGCGGCAACCCGATAAAACCTTCCTTGCCCACCAGGCCTACTTCCACACTCTTTCCATCCGGGAGAACGCTCAGAATGGACACTAAGCCGCTGTTGCAGAAATAGGCGGACTTCAAGGTATCGCCCGGCTCGTGCAGCACGTGGTGCGTCTTAAAACGCATAAGTTCCAATTTCGGGTACAGCAGTTCGCATTCTCCGGGAGGCAGGCCGATTAGGATCTCGTTATGGATATGGTTGCCGTCGCCGTCAGCGTTGGGTGGCATCGGAAAGGACTCTGCAGGCGGACGGGGCTTCATGGCCATAACGACTCCTTGCGCAGCGCTGTCCAACTTCGCAAGGAACCGTCACCGTAAGGCGCGGCGGAAGGATGCTAGAAGAGACATTTTCAGGCTACTCTCTTTCCGATCTTAGAAGTGTGCACTATCGCACAGTTTCCACTGCTCGTGCGGCGCGGGCACCCTCGCCCGCGCCCTTTGACTACGCGACACAAACTGCGCGCCCAGCATGGTTCTCGCCTCGCGTGATCTGGATCACAGCCTCATGCCCGCCGCTTCCGCTACAGTGTGCTCAAGCATGGACGGATTTTCCATCCTCACACCAACCGCAGACGCGCCGTCGTCGCACTGGCGCATTCCGTCGTGTTCCTACTGATCGCTGTCCGGCAGATGGTTGCCGCCAATTCCGCCGCCGGCATCTGGGTACCGTCCACAGTGTCCCGTGGCACGTGGGTTCTCTGCGGAATCTTCACCATTGTCTCCTCCATTCTTCTGTGGCTCTTACTCATTTCCCGCGGATGGATGGAAAAATTCTATTTCGGATTCTGCACCATCAGCGCCACCTCGGGCCTGCTCCGAATCGCTGCCGGCGATCAGGAGTTTCACGCCGGCCTCTACATCCGGGTGGTCATGCTGGTAAGCGCGGTTCTGGTCGGACTGCTGATAGTTCGAGTACACTCCCGCGTGCAACCGGAGTACGCCGAAGAAGGCAGTTAGATCGCAGTATCTCCCCAGCTTACACATAGTTGGGTTTGGGCAGGGCACGGCTTCAGCCGTGCCGCTACCGGCCAATAAAAATGCCCGAAAGAGACAGCCCGCTCTTTCCGCCGCGCAAGCCGTCTGCGACTCAATCTCTATATTCTGACGAAAAAACCCCGCCCAAGCGGACCTTGGACGGGGCACCCTCAAGAATTCAGACGATCGCGATAGGCTGCACTACCCGCCTGCGGAATCCCACTCATCGCACGGTGCGCGATGAGTGGGGTCCGGCTACATAGGCGAATCGGAATTGTATGTATCGGCGACGGCCTTCCAGCTTCCGTCGGCCTGCTTGGTATAGACCGTCAGATACTTTCCCTTTTCCGTCATGGGCTTCTTGGTCTTCGGGTTGGTCGTGGTCATGGTGTAGGTGCCCTGCGAATAGACCATGTCACCACCCTTGGAGGCCATCGCCCGCGTGGACTGGAAAGTCAGCGAGAAATTGGGATCGGCAAGGTACGGCGCCATCGCCGCTTTAATGGCCGCCTTCCCATTCAGTGTCGCGGCCCCAGGATATAGCCCGGAAGCATCTTCCGCAAAGTAGCTGACCCAGTTGTCGTCCTTGGAGGCAAGGTCTTTAAACGAGGCCGCCTCGACGTCCTTGACCGCTTGCACATCGGCGGCGCGCGTATCAGGAGGTGGTGGAGCGGGGCCATTCGCACAACCGACGATCAGTGCGGCGACTGCCAGACATAGAATCAGCGAAGTGTTACGCAGCATATTCTCTCTCCTTTGGGAATCAAACCCGAGCCAGTATAGTCGAAACTCTTCCTCGATCAAATGGGCCACCCGGCAGGTGCCATGCTTATGAGGCCGCTTCGACTCCTCAGGGTGCCCGTTCAAGCTCCGCTTGGACGGGGTTGTCTGCTTCTCTCGGCGCTCTCCGCGTCTCGGCGGTGAAAGCTCTCTCACACCACAAAATACTTCGCCCCCAGATGATGCACCACAATCGCAGAAGTACTCTGCTCGGGCTCCAGTAAGAAGCCCGAAGTCAGGCGCACGCCTACGTTCTCTTCCGGCTTGAGCAAGGCGAACAGCTTCGTCTGGTCCTCCAGGTGCGGACACGCTGGATAGCCGAACGAATAGCGCGAGCCGCGGTACTTCTGATGAAATAGATCGCGAATGTGCGGTGAGTCCTCGGCCGCGATGCCTAACTCTTCGCGCATCTTCTTATGGTGAAACTCAGCCAGCGCTTCTGCTGTCTCCACGCTCAGGCCGTGGAGATAGAGATAGCGCGTATATTCTCCGCTTTCGAAGAGACGCTGCGTTTCTACCGAAGCCTTTGAGCCGATCGTGACCAACGACAGGCCAATCACATCCATCTTCCCCGATGAAGGCGCGGCAAAAAAATCGGAGATGCAAAGGCGGCGGCCTTCTTTCTGACGGGGGAAGGTGAAGCGGAGGAGCTCGCGGGGGCTGGCCTCGGGGGCTAAAGCCCCCTCTTGAGGGCCCTGAACGGCACGGCTGAAGCCGTGCCCTTTCAAATCCTGCCGAGCTTCGCTCGGCTTGGATCCTTCGACTTCGCTCAGGACAGGCTCGCGGGGGCGGCTGTGCCTCCGCGAGCTTGGGTCGTAGACTACTACGTCATTGCCATCGCCCTGCGCGGGAAAATATCCGTACACTACTTTTGGCTCAAACCAACCCGCGGCGATCACATCCTCTTCCAGCTTCTTCTTAATCGGACGGTACTTCTCTTCCACCAGCCGCGCGTAATCTTCCTGCGACGCCGTCTTCAATTGCCACTGGTTCTTGAACAAAGCCGTGTCGTTGATGTAGTTGAAAATCTCCCGCAGCGGGTAATCCTTCACTACGCGCACGCCCCAAAACGGAGGCTCGGGAATATTCGGCGCGTCGGTCACTACCGCGCTGCGCTCGGAAAACACCGGGCCAATCTCTTCATACACTGCCGCGGCTTTCGCGTAGTCCTTCACCGTTTTACCGTCCTGCAGACGCGCCTCGCGCTTGCCGCCCTCCGCGGCCAGGTCCTCCATTACGTGCAGGCCCGCGAACGCATCTTCGCCATAGAACACGGCATTCGAATACTCACGCCGCAGATCGTCTTCCACATACTTGCGGGTTAGGGCCGCGCCACCGCAGATAACCGGAAACTCCAGCTTCTGCCTTTCCAGTTCCTGGATCACATACTTCATCTCCAGCGTCGATTTCACCAGCAACCCGCTCAACCCAATCGCATCGGCCTGATGCTCCTGCGCGGAGCGGATGATCACATCGCCCGGTTGCTTGATGCCCAGGTTCACCACCTTGAATCCATTGTTCGACAATATGATGTCGACCAGATTCTTTCCGATGTCGTGCACATCGCCCTTCACCGTGGCCAGCACCATCGTGCCCTTATGTTGCGAACCGGTTTTCTTCTCCATCTTCGGCTCAAGATAGGCGACCGCAGCCTTCATCACTCCCGCCGAATCGAGCACCGACGGCAACTGCATCT
Organism: Candidatus Acidiflorens stordalenmirensis; assembly: GCA_003139995.1. Classification (GTDB taxonomy): domain Bacteria; phylum Acidobacteriota; class Terriglobia; order Terriglobales; family Acidobacteriaceae; genus Acidiflorens; species Acidiflorens stordalenmirensis. Next base: position 24,786 of record PLIC01000081.1, read on the forward strand.
TGCGCGCTCCAAACAAGTCGCCCACGGTCTTCATCCCATCAAGTAACACCGTGTTAATCAGGTCGAGCGGCGTGTACTCGACGAGCGCTTGTTCCAGCAACTCGTCCAGGCTGCGCTTGGTTTTGCCCTCGCCCACCGATTTCTCGCCGTTGATGATCGCGTACTTGAGCTTGTCTTCGATGGAGAGCGTTCCCACGTGTGCGATCGTCTGCGCCTGCGCCTTCCCTTTCACGCCCGCGAAATGCTGCATGTAAACCTGCAGTGGGTCGCCATTCGAGCGGTCCTGATAAATCAGCTTGCGCGCCAGTTCCACTTCTTCCGCCGGAATTTTGTACAGCGGATAAATCTTCGTGTAATTGACGATGGCAACGTCGAGGCCGTTTTCGACCGCCTCGTGCAGAAACACCGAGTTCAGAACCCGCCGCGGATACGCGTCCAGCCCGAAACTGATGTTGCTCACCCCAAGCACCGTCTTCACTTCCGGCAGTTCGTCATGGATGCGCCTCACCGCCTTCAAGGTCTCGGTGCCCGCCGAGCGGTATTCTTCCTGCCCCGTGGAAATCGGCAGCGTCAGCGCGTCGAAGAGCAAGTCCACCGGGCGAATGCCGTGCTTTTGTGTCGCTAGATCGAAGATGCGATGCGCGATTGCAACTTTCTTGTCCGCGGTCAGCGCCATGCCCTCTTCGTCGATGGTCAGCGCGATGACGCCCGCGCCATAGCGCTTCGCCATCGGCAACACTTTCGATGTCCGCTTCTCGCCGTCTTCCAGGTTGATGGAATTGATGATGGCTTTTCCCGGGATGCGTTTCAGCGCCTCTTCGACCACGTCGGCTTCGGTGCTGTCGATCAGTATTGGCGCCGGAACGCGGGTTGCGATTTTTTCCAGGATGGCGGAGATGTAGCCTTTCTCGTCTTCGCCCACGATGGCGCAGCACAGGTCGAGCATGTGCGAGCCTTGGTTCGCCAGCTTTTTCGCCAGCGTCAGAATGTCGTCGTACTTTTTGGCTTGCACCAGCTTGCGGAAATGATCGACGCGCGTGGTCGTGTTCATCTCTTCCGCAACGATCAGGGGCTTCGGCTCCAGATCGAGCGGCACCGATGTGTAGGCGCTTGAAGCCGCGCCCACTGGCTTCACATCGCGCTGCGCGGGCTCGACGCCCGTCACTGCATCGACCACGGCTTTCAGATGTTCGGGAGTCGTTCCGCAACATCCGCCGACAATGCGCACGCCATAATCCTGCACGAAGTGTTTGTGATACTCCGCCAATTCTTTCGCGGTGAGCTTGTACACTGCATGGCCGCCGACGTTCTGCGGGAGTCCCGCATTCGGCAAAACCGAAATGCACTTGGTGGAGTTCAGCCCCAGATACCGGACTGCCTCATTCATCTCCGCCGGACCAGTCGCGCAGTTCAGACCAATCACGTCAATGTCGTAAGGCTCAAGCGTCGTCAGCGCCGCGCCAATTTCGGTCCCGAGCAGCATGGTTCCGGATTCCTGCAGCGTGACCTGCACCGTGACCGGCAAGCGCTTGCCCGCCTTGCGCATTGCGTCCAACACGCCGACCGTGGCAATCTTCGCCTGCAGAAGATCCTGGCAAGTCTCAATCAGCAGCACATCGACGCCGCCCTCGATCAGCGCCAACGCCTGCTCTTCGTAAGCCGCCAGCATCGCGTCCCAACCGATGTGTCCAAGCGAGGGCAATTTTGTAGTTGGCCCCATCGATCCGGCGACGAAGCGCGGTTTGTCCCTGGTAGAAAATTGCTGCGCCACTTCTCTGGCAAGTTGCGCCGCCTTCAGGTTGATTTCGCGCACTTTGTCGCGCAAATCAAACTCGCCGAGAACCAGGCTCGTCCCGCCGAACGTATTCGTCTCCACTATGTCGCAGCCCACGCGCAAAAAGTCCGCGTGTATGTCGCGAATAATATCGGGACGGCTCAGCACCAGAACTTCGCTGCAGTTCTCTTTGCCCCAGTAATCGTCCAGGGTAGGATTGCGCTTCTGAATATTCGTTCCCATAGCGCCGTCATAAACGACGACGCGTTCCGCTACGGTTTGGAGAAAGTTTGTCATTGGTCGTTAGTCGTTGGTCGTTCGCGGTTCGCTTGTCGCTACTCGCGTTCGTGTAAAGTCGTTGCCCACCGGGCGCCCACGGTTGCCGTTCCATGGCGAGCCGTTCATCGAGTTGGCGGTCATTTATAAAAGAGCAAACGACTAGCGAACAGCGAACAGCGGCCAGCCCTCCATACAACAACGCCGGTCCCTGCGGGGACCGGCGCTCGGTAGAAAAATCTCGAAGTTCGCTAACTCCCCGCCACGCCCGCATCCGTTTCCGATTGCGCAAACACCTGACTGGCTCCCATGTGCGCCGGAGCCGGCGCCAGCATCTGTTCTTTCCGGTAAATCAAATTACTCGCATTGAAACTTGCCAGCTCAAATCCGTGCCCATGCGTAATCGCATCGGTAGGACAAGCCTCCACGCAATATCCGCAAAATATGCATCGATTGTAATCGATGTTGTAGACGCGAGCGTAGCGCTCGGCGCCTGAGACGCGGGTCTCGGCGGTGTTTTCCGCGGCTTCTATGTAGATGCAATTGGCGGGGCAGGCGGCGGCGCAGAGGAAACAGGCCACGCATTTTTCCAGGCCGTTTTCGTCGCGCTGCAGGACGTGCATGCCGCGAAAACGTTCCTGAAATTTCGCGCCTTTCAGGGGGCCGTCGCCGTCGGGATAGTTTTCGACGATCGTTGGCTGAAACATCTCCTTCAGAGTGATGGTCATTCCCTGAGCTACGGCTCCGATGTTTTTGATCACGGACATGCGTTATTAGTATAGCGAATGTTCGCTGTTGTCGGTTGTCGGCTATCAGCTGTCAGCTCTCAGTCTTCAATTCTCGGGTTTTGGCTACCCGCTATTCGCTTTTCGCTTTTCGAAAGTTTGGCTACCAAGGACGGAGGAACTTTCGAGGACGTGGAAATCTTTGTTCAATCATTGAAACTCTAGAGGTGCGCTGTGTCGCACCGGCGCAAGCTAGCGTTTCAATTTATGGCCAACCGTGGTGTGCGTTCTTCTCTTTTTGTTTTCCTCGTTATCTTCTTCGTAGCTTTCGTTTTTCTTTTTGGCGGAGTTTTCAGCGGCGGATTTTTGGGCAGCGCCTTCGCGCAGGAGCCTGGAAGGAAAACAACTTACTCGTCTTCTCAAGAGGGCATTCAAGCGAGCAGTCAAGCGACCAGCGAAGATCGCGACGGGGATCGTCCGTACCTGCGGGATCGATTGAAATGGAACTGGAACCAGCGGGGGCGGAGTGTGCCTCCGGGGGAATCGGCTGCGGGACTGCGGTTGCGCACTTACCGGCGGAAGATGGCGATGCGGGCACGGCGCGCGGCTGCGACACCAGCAGCGTCGTCCTCCACACACCCACCCAAGCGGACCTTGGGTGGGGTACCCGCCTTAACGCCGGCTTCAGCATCAACAGCGGTATGGACGCCGCTGGGACCGGCTCCGCTTGCTTCCGATGCTACGGGCGATGGAGGGCAGGATTACAACTGGGTTTCGGGACGGGCCACTTCAGTGCTGATCGATCCCGCGGACACGAGTGGAAACACGGTGCTGCTGGGCGGCGCGTATGGCGGCCTTTGGAAATCGACGAACGCGGGCAGCCAGAGTTCCAGTCCTGCTTCGGTCACATGGCAGCCTTTGATTGACGATCAGCCGACGCTGGCGGTGGGCGCGATTGCTTTGCAGCCGGGCAACAGCAACGTGATACTCGTGGGAACCGGAGAGACAGACAATTCGGGCGATTCTTATTACGGCCTCGGAATTCTGCGTTCGACCGACGGAGGTTCGACTTGGATGCAGCCGCCGATCCAGAGCGCGGCGAGCGGGCAATCTTTTCTGGGGATCGGCTTCAGCAAGATCGCTTTCAGCACAGCAAATCCCACCCTGGTTGTGGCGGCGACGGCGGGTGACAACGGTTTGTACCTTGGGCGGGAAGAGGATGGGAATTCGACCGCGCGCGGACTTTACTACTCGACGAACGGTGGAGTGACGTGGAACCGTGCAAACCTCACGGACGGCGCGGTTGCGGCTTCGGCCACGTCGGTGGGTTACAACCCGCTCCAGGGAACGAACGGAACCTTCTACGCTTTCATCCGGCGACACGGGCTGTACTCGTCGACCGATGGAATAAACTTCACTCCGTTGGCGACGCTACCAATACCGGGTCTAACATCCGCGAATTGCCCGGCGGGTTCGAACGCAACGACTTGCCTGATCTATCGTGGCGAGTTCGCGGTGGTGCCGGGACGCAACGAGATGTATGTGTGGGTCGTTGACGTGCAACCAGACATCTATGGAAACCCAGTGCCCGCCGATGAGGGCATCTGGCAATCGACGAACGGCGGCGCGAGTTGGACGCAGATTCCGGACAGCGGCATCACGAACTGCGGTGACAGCGCATTTGGCCCCAACAGCGGCTGCGGGGTGGAACAGGGTTGGTACAACCTGGCATTGGCCGCGATTCCCGATCCGGCGCCTCCTTCAACGGGAACCGACGTTTACGCGGGTGCGGTCAACCTTTACAAATGCACGTTAGAGCCCGGAAGCACGACCTGCACGCAAGGCGACTGGATCAATTTAACTCACGTCTATGGGTGCAGCCCGCTCGGGGCGCCGGCGCGTGTGCACCCGGATCAGCACGGAATCGCGTTCATGGTGGCGAGCGGGAAAACTCCCGGCTACTTCGCGCATGACGGCGGAATCAGCCGGACGCTCGATGGCTACGCCGGGCTGAACACGGGGAGTTGCACAGGGACGAATCAGTTTGACAGCCTGAGCCAGACTCTGGGCTCAATGACGGAATTTGTTTCGTTCTCGGTGGACCCCACGAGCGCGGACATTCTGTTGGGGGGAACGCAGAATAACGGCTCGCCGAAAACCAGCAGCGCGACCAGCAGCAGCACTTGGCAGAATGCGCTCGGCGGGGATGGCGGATTCACTGCCATCAATCCGGCGAACGCCGACGAGTGGTTTGCAGCCAATCCCTACGTCACGATCATGAAGTGCGAGTCGGGAACGGCATGTAACGACACTGACTTTTTTCAGGTCGTCGGTTCCAGCGATTTGGGCGGAGATCAGGGAGCTTATGATACTCCGTACATTCTGGACCCGCAAAATAGCAGTGAAATGCTGGTGGGAACCTGCCGGGTGTGGCAGATCGGCACCAGCGGAACGGCTCCGTTGCAACTCAGCAATGACTTTGACACGTTAGGGACAGGCGTGTGCACTGGCGACGAGATCAACCTGGTGACGGCGCTGGCTGCGGGCGGTCCCAAGGACAATAACAACGATTCGACGGTGGTGTACGCGGTAACGAACGGATATGGGCCGGAGAGCGGGTCTTTGAGCGGACCCCAGAGCGGCGAAGTGTGGGTTACGACCGACGCCGGCTTCACTTTGATGACGAATGTGACGGGGAATATAAATCCGAACGGGTATGCGATTTCGTCGGTCGCAATGGATTCGTCGGTTCAGTCGGGCAATACGGCGTATGTGGGGATCATGGGATTCAGCACGCCGTCGTACCCAACGTCGCACGTATGGAAGACTGCGAACGCAGGCGCGAGTTGGACGGACTGGACCGGGACGGGAGTGACGGAACTGCCGGACAATCCGGTGAACGCGTTGCTCGTGGACTCCTCGGTCACTCCTTCTCAGATCTATGCAGGAACCGACGTGGGAGTTTTTGTGAGTTCGACGAGCGCTCCCAGTTGGACCGAAGTCGGTCCTGCGCCGGGGCCGGGTGTGTCGGGATTTCTGCCGGACGCTCCGGTAACGGCGCTGCAACTTTTTAATTACGGGGGCACGAAAACCCTGGTGGCATCGACGTACGGGCGCGGCATTTGGAACGCCGCGCTGTCGCCAAACTTTGCGATTGTGGTGACCGCGACTCCGAATGCGACGGTCGTGAATCAGAACGTAACGTGGAGCGGGACGCTGACGGCGTTGAACGGATACAGCGGGAGCGTGACGCTGACGTGTACGGCGGGAGCTCCGGGGACGTGCGGGATTACGCCGGCGACGGTGACGCTGACGGCTGTGGGCGCTCCGTTTACGATCACATTGGGCAGCGCTACGACAGGGGCGTTTAGTTTCACGATCCAGGGAACGGCCGGCACGCTCACCCATGCCACGCCGACGGAGACGCTGACGGTGACGGCGCCGACTGCGGACTTTACGTGGACGGACACGGGCAACGCGACGGCGACGGTACTGGCGGGACAGAGCGCCAGCTATACCTTTTCGGCGGTTCCGGTGGGGGGCGGGACCTTCAGCTCGGCGGTGAGTTTTGCGTGTACGAACCTGCCGGCGTTGACGAGTTGCGGGTTCAGTCCGGCATCGATTGCGGCAGGGGCGGGAACGACGGCGGTGACGCTGACGATTACGACCACGGGGCCGAATGCGGGGGCGCAGGTGACTCGGCCTGTGCTGCGCACGGCTTGGACGGTCGCGGGTGGCCGTCGTCCCTACGCATTCGCCGCCCGTCCACGCACTTTGCCATTCTTCGCGCTCGCGTGGGTGGTGATGCTGGGGGCTGTGGGGCTGGGGCGAAAGAGACACGGCAAGCCGTGTTTCTACGTCGGGATCGCGGGAATTTGCCTGGGCCTTGGATTGATGGCGGAGATTTCGTGCGGCGGGGTCGGAGGCAGCGGCGGCGGTGGGAGTTCTGGAAACTTTGCCATTGCGATGACTCTGACTCCTGGTTCGACGGCCGTGAATCAGAACGTCCAATGGAACGGGATGCTGACAGCGTCGAACGGATACAGCGGGACCGTGGCGTTGAGCTGTACATCAGGAGCTCCGGCAACGTGCGTGTTTACACCGCAAGTCGTGACGCCGACGACCGCGGGAACTCCGTTTGCGGTGACATTGGGTAGCGCGACGGCGGAGACGTTTAATTTCACGATCCAGGGAACGGACGGCACGCTGACCCATGCCACACCGGCGGAAACACTGACGGTGACGCCGCAGGGCCCGCCGCCGGACTTTGCCATTGCGGTGACGGCGACTCCGAATACTACGGTGGTGAATAACAGCGTAACGTGGAACGGAACCTTGACGGCATTGAACGGATACCTAAGTGGTGTGAACTTGAGCTGCACTGCGGGAGCTCCGGCAACCTGCCAGCTCACGCCCCCGAATCAGGTGCCGGCGCCCGGCGGCGCGCCGTATACGGTGACATTGGGCAGCGCGACGGCGGGGACGTTCAATTTCACGATCCAGGGGACGGACGGGACGCTGACGCACGCTACACCGGCCGAGACGCTGATAGTGGGAACGTCGGGAGGGGCAGTAACGGTAAGTCCGGCGTCGGCGACGTTGTTTGCGAATGAGGCGGGTAACTTGTGGCCGGCGGGAGTCACTCAGCAACAATTCACGGCGACAGTTAATGCCTCGACTAATCAGAGCGTAACTTGGGCGGCCACGGGCGGGAGCGCGAACGGCGCCATTGACGCGACGGGGCTATATACGGCTCCGGCGGTGGTGCCGAACCCGGCAACGGTGACGGTGACGGCTACGTCGGCGGCAGCGACGGCTCCAGGGTCGGCTTATGTGACTGTGGCTGCGCCGACGGCGGTGGGGACGTCGCAGATTACGGTGACCGCTACGGCTGCGGGCGGGGCGGCGCATGGGGATGTGGTGACGCTGATCGTGCAGTAGGGCGAACTCGCCGCCGGTCAATTCACCGCCGAGACGCGGAGAGTGCCGAGAATTTGTAATTGGTAATTGAGGGCGCGGAGGTGTCCGTACGCGCTTCTCGAAAGGCGCGAGACGTGGGGCAGCCGCGCCTTTTTCTTGTGGCACATTTTCTTGCGTCACATTCTCTTGTTCTTACGTCACGGTGATGAAACGCGGCCGTGAGGTAGGATCATCTTCGGTGGGCTGCCGTGCTTTGCACGGCTGGACGGGCGAGGACGCCCGTCCCTCCACAAAACACACAAACTTATGACCTATGACATTGCAGTGATTGGCGGGGGGATCATTGGGTTTTCATTTGCCATGCAGGTGGGCGACCAGTTTCCGCGGCTGCGGGTGGTGGTTTTGGAAAAAGAGGCGGGAGTGGCCCGGCATCAGACGGGACACAATAGTGGGGTGATCCACAGCGGCGTTTATTACAAAGCGGGATCGCTAAAGGCGCGGTTGTGTGTGGCGGGTGCGCGGGAGATGGTGGAGTTCTGCTCGCGGCATGGGATTCCGCATGAGGTGTGCGGAAAATTGATCGTAGCTACGAACGCGGAGGAAGCGGCACGGCTGGACGAGTTGCTGGAGCGGGGCGTGGCGAATGGGTTGGAGGGTTTGCGGTTGCTGGAGCGCGAGGCGATGCTCGAGATTGAGCCTCATGTGGGCGGAGTGCGGGCGCTCGAAGTGCCGTCGACGGGGATCACGGATTATGCGGCGGTGACGGCGAAGTATGCGGAGATCGCGGCGGGACACGGGGCGGAGGTTAGGACGGACGCGGGGGTGGTGGGATTCGAGCGTTCAAAGGACGCGGCGGGGGACGCGGTGGTGGTACGGACGCGAGCGGGAGATTTTTCGGCGCGGTATGTGGTGAATTGCGCGGGATTGTATAGCGATCGGGTGGCGCGGATGGCGGGGCACGATCCGGGAATGATACTCGTTCCGTTTCGCGGGGAGTATTACGATCTGGCGGCGGCGCGGGCGGAGTTGGTGCGGGGGCCGATTTATCCGGTGCCGGATCCGCGGTATCCATTTCTGGGAGTGCATTTCACGCGGCGGATTCAGGGGAATGTGGATGCGGGGCCGAATGCGGTGCTGGCATTCCGGCGCGAAGGATACCGCTGGCGGGACTTCGATTTGGGCGAGGCGATGGAAGTGTTCATGAACGCGGGGTTCCGGGCGATGGCGCGGCAGCACTGGAAAAATGGGCTGTCGGAGTTTCGGCGGTCGCTGCGCAAGCGCGAGTTTGTGCGCTCTTGCCAGCGGTTGGTTCCGGCGGTGCGGATGGAAGATATGACGCCGGGCGGGTCGGGAGTGCGGGCGCAGGCGGTCGCGGCGGATGGCGCGCTGGTGGATGATTTCAGGTTTGTGGAGCGCGAGCGGTTTTTGCATGTGCTGAATGTGCCTTCTCCGGCGGCGACGGCGTCGTTGCCGATTGGACGGGAGATATTGAAGATGGTGCCGGCGGAGATTGTGAAGTAGGTAGGTTTCAGAGTTTCAAGGTTTCAGAGTTTTCAGAGTTTCAAAGCAAAAGCCGCGTAATCTGGTTGGAAGAATTGTTATTCGGAGAATTCGTATGGCACAGAGTTTGAGCGGGAAGAAGAAAGTCGCGGTCTTGGGCGCGGGGAAGATCGGATCGATTCTGCTGCAGTCTTTCTTGCGCGATGGATTGCTGTCGCCGGGACAGACCTGGGCAACGGTGTCGCACCCGGAGCGGGCGCGAATGCTGAAGGAGAAGTTGAAGGTGCACGCCGGGACCGACAACTCCGCGGCAGTGAAGGATGCGGACATTATTTTTCTTTGCGTGAAGCCGCAGGTGGTGGCGGACGTGGCGCGGGAGATCCGGGCGCATGTCCACGGGAAGCAGTTGGTGATTTCGGTGGCGGCGTCGGTCCCGACGGAGATGATTGAGCGGGCACTGGAGAAAGAAGTGCCGGTGGTGCGCGCGATGCCGAATACTCCTTGCGTGCTGGGCGCGGGCATGACGGCGCTGTGCAAGGGGAAGTTCGCGACCAAGCAGCATCTGGAAATAGCGACGAAGTTTTTCGACGCAGTGGGGCGGACGGTGGTCGTGGACGAAAAACATATGGACGCGGTCACGGGATTGTCGGCGAGCGGGCCGGCGTATATCTACATTATTTTGGAATCGCTGGCGGAAGCGGGCGTGAAGGTGGGGTTGCCGCGCGATGTGGCGACGCTCTTGGCGGCTCAAACAACGATGGGCGCGGCAAGGGTCGTGCTGGAGACCGGGGATCATCCGGCGCTGTTGAAGGATGCGGTAACCACCCCTGCGGGCTGCACCATTGACGGCATCCTGGAACTGGAAGAGGGCAAGCTGCGCGTGACGTTGATCAAGGCGGTGGTGAAGGCGGTGCAGCGGGCGAAGGAGTTGGCGTTCTCGTAGAGCAGATGCCGGCTTGCGTGACAACGGTTGTGGCGGGCCTCCCAGGTCTCGAAAACCGAGACCCGGGCCACCCGGGAGAAAAGCTCCGTCCCCAGAGTCCTCAGGTCGGGATCCTCTGGGACGAATCCGAATTAAGTCAGTCCGGCTGCTGTTCCCGATGGCGGAGCCGAAAAATTTCGGCGTATGCCCACCCAGCGAAGCACCCCAGAAGCAAGTCTATCCCCACCCTGAAGCGGAGATCCGACCAGTAGAGGACAGCTGCGATGGACAGGAGATTCAGCACGACCAACACGCCGAGCAGTAGACGCCCAGACTCGATCCGCATGAGCGCGACAACCATGCCGAGAAGGCCGGCAGGGAACACCAGCAGCCAGTACAGGGATAGTACGATTCTTTCCTGCCGATGCTGGCTTCCCCTGGGATCGTAGGGGAGCAAGGTCGTCCAGAATCTGCGGAACATTAGCTTCGCATAAGCGGCCGGATGGTCCGATATGAATTGTACAGTTATTCGCCGGGAGAGACGATCGCTGCGCACCGCCGTAGGGACACGAGAATTAGCCGTTTCCGCCTCACTCCCTACTCGCCGTTGCTCGTCGACCCACGGACACGGACCTTCCGCCCAGTAAGGAACGAGTACGCTTTCCGAAGCGACGCACAAGTTATTACCCTCAACCAAATCCTCTCCCACGATACTGGCAACGGGCACAAAAATCCCAAACCTGACATAGTTGCGTATGGTCCACGGGATAACCACACTAACCGTAACTAACGCGATGATACCGTATCCCATCCAGGTTCTGAGCGTTCGCGGCCCTGCCAAAAGCATAACTACTCCCATAGCGGCCAGCAAGAGCACCCCATTCTCCCGCGTCAGCATGCAGAAACCGATCATGACCCCACAGAGGATGGCCCACCGTACTCGCTGTGTTTGGAACCAAACAAGAAACGCCCAGATAGCCACAGCAAAGAAAAAGAAAAACAAGTCTTCGTTATACGGCTGAGAGGCGGAATTCACGAGGATAGGGTGAGCCCCAGCCGTGACACCGGCGAACCATGCCGCACCCGGCCGCCGGAAGACGCGCAAGGCGATTAAACCCATAAGTCCGGTCGAGAGTCCGCCAAACAGCGCTTGGAGTGGAAAAAAAGTTTGAATGAGAACCCGGAGATCGCGAACGTTCCAGCAAGAAAGAATTCGTATAGAGGAGCTTTGAATAATGCTTCCTGTCCCGCATAGCGGGTCTTTTTCCCAGGTGCAAGCGGAGCCGCATCCACGATGTAGCCCTTGCCCGATAGCAGGGCTTCCGCGATGAGAACGTGACATAGAGCGTCGGCGTTCCACGCGTTGATGAAAGCGCTGCCCGAAAGATTTGTCAGAGCGCTTCTATATCGAACCGCGCCGTAGCCTATCCTGAGTCCGAAACCGAGAATCACCAAAATCACAAACAGGCGTCTCGGAGACGTGAATCGACTTGAACCTAAGCGAGACGGGGCGTCAGCGACTGCATATCCCGATTCTGGACGTGGCATTGATATATCCCGATGTTACGGCTTCGCGAAATGTGCGTTTGTATTCGCGCGCCCGATCCGCGCGCGCCATTTTAGCACACTACGCGCGAGATTCTGTCTGCAAGTATTGAGATAGCTCGAGCTAGTTACTATCCGGTTCGCCGCCTATCACTGACGATATCAGAACTGCGAGCCCTAATCGGCCAGCCGGTTGGGCGATCGCTCAGTTGGACAGGGTGAAGGTTAGGGTTACATCCGTCTGGAACTGGGAGGCGTGGTTGTGTTGGCGGTAGGGTTGGTAACGCCAGGTGCGGACGGCTTCGGTGGCGGCGGCGGCTAGGAGGGGGTCTCCGCTTACGGTGCGGATGGAGGAGACGGAGCCGTCTTCGGCGACTTGGACTTCGAGGATTACGTTGCCGGCGCGGTGGGCGGCGCGGGCTTCGGGGGGATACTGGGGCTCGGTGCGGCTTAGGAGGCGGGTTTCGGCTTCCTCGGGAGCGAGCCGGACGCTTTGGGCTGGGGCGATCTTCGTTATAGACGATGCTTCTACAATGGCATCGCTGTTTTGCTTGGTGGGATCGGGCCTCATGCGGAAGATGACTTTGCCTTTTTCGTAGACGACTAACTCGCCTTCGGCGGGAGTGTTAGACGTCTGCTTGGACGCTTTTTCTGACTTTCTTTCTGACACCGTTTCTGACGATGATGGATTTGCTCGGTGCGCTGCGGTCGCGGCTGCCGAGCTTTGCTCGGCTGGACGGGCGAGGTCGCCCGTCCCCACATGGGATTGTGCGGGCACGCTTGTCTCTGCTGGGATCGCCTGCTGGATCTGGCTGCTGGATGCAGTTTGAGATGGGCGCAACCATCCTATGCGGGAGCCGATTAGGAAGCTGACGGCGATGGTGGCGAGAATAGTCAAAGCTCCGAGAACTAGCACCCAGGCTTCGTAGGGAGGGCGGCTAGCGGGCGGAGGGCTGGCGGCTATGAAGTCCGGCGGCATCGAATCGGGCGGGACTGGTTCGGACGGGACGATCTCCGGCAGAACCACCGCTGCGGCTGGCCGGCGCTTACTTAGTTCGATGGCGGCATGGCGAATGCGGGCGCACTCCCCGGCGAAATCTTCCAGCAGTGTTTGGTCGGAGTCGGAGAAGGCGGCGGGAGTGGGAGAAAAAACTTCGAGGATTCCAGCGAGCTGAGCGCCGATGTCGTTCGGGTCGAAGACGGGAACGATGAGGATGGAGCGGATGCCCAGGCGATGGGAGATGGCGGGATCGACGCGAGGATCGAACTCGGTATCGACCGAAAGCTGGGGTCGACGGGTTTGAAGACAGGCGCCGGAGAGACCGTCGCGGGTGTTGAGAGGGACGCCGAGATTTGGAGCGAGGTGTCCGGTGGCGGCGCGGCAGACCATGTCATCGCCGCGAGCGAGGGCCACAGCGGCGGCGCTGGCGCGGGTGGCTTCGGCGGCGCGGACTACGAGTTCGTTGAGAGCTAAGTCGAGAGCGAGGTCGGGCGGGAAACCGGCGAGGAGGCGCTGCTCGAGGGTAAGGGTAGGGTCAGGGTGCGAATCGTCAGGACGGAACTCGAACCTCGACATAAGTTGCGGGAACATGACTTGTTCCGGCGGCCTGCGGGGATTCGGGGGAACGCAGGCCCTAATGTGAGTTTCCCGCGAAATGAGGGGGAAGTCAATCGGTGAAAAGACTTGCTAATCGGGTAATCTCGTAATTTGGGGCGCGGAGATCCGCGCCTTTTGTTTGGCGGCTGCGGGCAGAAAGGGCTTACCACAGTGGGCTCAGAGGGATACAGGGAAGTGGGACTGGCTTGGCGGGCTGACTTTGGATTCGGCGCAAGTATGGACGCGGGCGGGGTCGCCCGCGTCCACCCAAGCCACCCGTCCCCACACGAACCCGTTCTCACACGAGCAGGCCCGAATTTTGGGGTGGTGATGGCGGTCACTATTTTTTGTGAGATTCGAATTCCCGTTTCTGGGCTCGGTGAACGCCGCGATGACGATAGAAAGGCTGTCAGCGCTGGAAAGACTGCTACAGTAAGAAAGTGCACTCCGACGAGCCGGAGGTGCAAAATGAAAATTCAAGGAAAGCAGGCTCGCTATGCGCATCGCGGTGGTCGGTTCCGGGTACGTGGGATTGGTAACGGGAACGTGTTTTGCGGACCTGGGGCACGAGGTTGTCCTGGTCGATAACGACGAGAAGAAACTGGCGGCACTGAGGAACGGCGAGGTGCCGATTCATGAGCGATTTCTGCCCGAGTTGCTAGCGCGGCATCGGGGCGAGCGCATCAAGTTTTCCGGCGACTTGCAAGCGGCCACGCGGGAGAGCGAGGCTGTGTTCATCGCCGTGGGAACGCCGCCAACGGAGAGCGGGGATGCGGATCTGTCGTATGTGGAGTCGGTGGCGCGCGAGATTTCCGGGGGCGTGGACGAGTACACGGTGGTGGTGGAGAAGAGCACGGTTCCGGTGTATACCAGCCAGTGGATCCGGACCATCATCATGAGAAACGGAGCCGATCCGTCGTCCTTCGATGTGGCCTCGAATCCTGAATTTCTGCGGGAAGGAATGGCGGTTACGGATTTTCTCTATCCCGACCGCATCGTGGTGGGAGTCGAGAGCGAGCGGGCCGCGGAGGTTATGCGCGAGATCTACGGGCCGCTGACGAGTGGATGGTACTACGGGCGGGGAGATGCGATTCCGCGTCCGGAAGCGGCCAAGGCGCCGCCGCGGTTGATCGTCACCAGCACGAAGAGCGCGGAACTGATCAAGCACGCTTCCAATGCATTTCTGGCGATGAAGATTTCTTTTGTGAATGCGGTGGCGTCGATCTGCGAATCGGTGGGGGCGAATGTGCAACAGGTGTGCGACGGGATCGGGACGGATTCGCGGATCGGACCGCGATTTTTGAATCCGGGAATTGGATATGGAGGGTCGTGCTTTCCGAAAGATCTGATGGCATTCCGGGCGGTCGCGAAGGAAAGCGGATACGACTTCCGGCTGCTGGAAGAAGTAATCCGTATTAACGAAGATCAGCGGCGCCGGTTCTTGCGCAAGGTGCGGAGTGTGCTGTGGACTTTCCGCGGCAAAAGACTGGGCGTGCTGGGGTTGGCGTTTAAGGGCGGAACCGACGATATTCGGGAGTCGCCTGCGCTGCTGCTGGTACAGGAACTGCTGCGCGAGGGCTGCCACATTTGCGCTTACGATCCAGCTGCGATGGAGCGGGCGAAAGAAGTGCTGAAGTCGGGCGTCGAGTTCGCGGCGGATGCGTATGAGGCGGCGGAAGGCGCGGATGCGCTGCTGATTCTGACGGAATGGGAAGAATTCGCTTCGCTCGATCTGGAGCGGCTGCGCACGCTGGTGAAGTATCCTATCGTGCTGGATGGGCGGAATTTGTATGATCCGGCGCTGATGGTGGAGCACGGATTTTCTTACTACAGCGTGGGGCGTCCGGCGGCGTTGACGGAGGAGTTGCCGGCAAGGATCCTTCCGCAGAAAAGGGAGCGTGCCTGAATCCATGAACAACCGACGCGCGCTGGTAACTGGTGGGGCAGGCTTTCTGGGATCGCATTTGTGCGATGGGCTGCTGGGCGAGGGCTACCGCGTGGTCGCGGCGGACAATCTGCTGACGGGGCGGCTGGCGAACATTGAGCATCTGCGCAACGATTCGCGATTTGAGTTTGTGGAGAAAGACGTTTGCCAGGCGGGCGAGTGGGGCGCGCTGGATTATGTGTTTCACTTTGCGAGTCCGGCGAGTCCGGTGGACTACGCCGCGCACGGGATCGCGACGTTGCGTGTGGGATCGTATGGGACGTTTGAAGCGCTCGAAGCGGCGCTGCGGCGCGGCGCGAAATTCATGATGGCATCGACGTCGGAGTGCTACGGGGATCCGGCGGTACATCCGCAGACAGAGACGTACTGGGGGAATGTGAATCCGATCGGGCCGCGGTCGGTGTACGACGAGGCGAAGCGGTTTTCGGAAGCGGTGACCATGGCGTATCACCGCTATCACCAGGTGGACACGCGGATTCTGCGCATCTTCAACACCTACGGGCCGCGGATGCAGGTCAACGACGGGCGCGTGATTCCGAATTTTATGTGGCAGGCGCTGCGGGGAGAAAATCTCACGGTGTATGGCGACGGCAACCAGACGCGCAGCTTCTGTTACGTGAGCGACGAGGTGGATGGGATTCTGCGCCTCGCGCGATCGCCGGAACATGAGCCGGTGAATGTTGGGAATCCGACGGAGTTCACGATTCTGGAGTGCGCGCGGAAAGTGATTGCGACGACGGGGTCGGCGAGCCAGATCAAATTCGAAGCGCTGCCGCAGGACGATCCGAAGCAGCGGCGTCCCGATATTTCGAAAGCCAAGCGGCTGCTTGGATGGGAGCCGAAAGTGGAGTTGGAGAGCGGGCTGAAGCTTTCGCTGGAATATTTTCGCCGAGCGGTGGCGGAGAAAGAGTCGGGGACGGCCGAGGTCAGGCCCGAGCGGCGTCAGGCGTAGCCCACGACCTCTTTGGGCGTTGCGCAATTACGCGTCGGGCCCGCCGGCGATCAAGACCCGTGCCTAGCGCACGCTCTTCGAGTTGAGGAACTCGCCGTACTTCTGGTCGACGGTCAGGATGTGGTTCGTGAGCCAGTGCTGCAGGAACGTCATCAAATCCAGAGTAATGCCAGTGGAGCCTGCATCAGAGTTTTTCTTAAATGCCACGACCTTTTCGGCCAAGGCCCTATGTTCGACCCGGTGCGCTTCCAAGAGCCGATATCCGTTTTTCTCCATCAGCTTTTCTTCCGCCGCGAAGTGATAAACCGTGTAGTCGATCAAACGGCCAAGCACCTCTCCGGCGACTTCCTTGCCGTGACCGGAACGCATGGCAGTATGAAGTTCGCGTATGATTTCGAACAGCCGCTTGTGCTGCGCGTCCATGGATTCGACCTTCACGCTATACATGGCGTTCCATTCAAGTGCACTGCCCATTGGGATCTCCCGAGTGTTTGAAGAAAACTCGTACGCTCAGAGTAGTCATATCCCGGCGGAGCGACCAGATCACTTCGGGGTGTATCCAGAAAGACGTTCCCTTCTGATGCACGGCTCCGATTCGGGAATCACTCTGCACTTCGGTCAGGACCACCGTTCCTAGCAGATTCTTGACGAACTCTTAGGGCGGCCTGGGGCCCAGCGAATCTTCCTCAATTCTGCAAATGCAAAATTTTCAGCGAGCGGATTTAGCAAGGTTGTTCGTCTAGCGACGGACCGGTGGAGACAACTGCGAGCAGGCGCAGAATTTCTTCGCGCTCGCCGGAATCGTGGAACATGAAGCGCACGCCCATGCCGAAACCGGGATGGGTTGCCAGCACCTGGCCCCTGATTCTCAATTTCGTGTCGGCGGTGCGGACCAGAATCTCCACGCCCGACTGCCCGGCGAGTGGGGATGGCATTTCGACGTAGCAACCCCCCTCGCTGATGTCGGACAGGATGCAGCGATTGGGGACGCTGGAACCGAGACGGTAGACTTCCGCTCCGAGTTTGCAGGCGAAACGTAGCTCTCCGCGGCGGTTGCCGGCATTGGAGACGAGGGCGGCATCTTTTGACTCGGGCCTCGGCTCGGGCCCGCGTTGAGACTGGGCGCCGGGCGACTGAGTTGCGGAAGATTGAGTCGTAGCGGACTTGCTTGCCGGCGGCTGGGCTGGCAATCCGGTTGCCGGGTGGAAACTATTCTGCTGGAGCCAAGTCTGCATGAGGCGGCGCGAAGACTGGGGCACGTCGAGGAAACGAATTCCGGTGCGGCCGCTGGCGTCCTGCCAGGCAACCTCGCCCGACAAGCGGACCAGTTCCTGCTGACCGGGAAGCGCGAACTCGAAATAGACTTTGCAGGCGCGCGGAAGCGGGTTGGGGGTTTGGATCGAAGTTCCGCCGTCGCTCAGGTCTCTCAGAACCGCGTTCAGTTCGGGCGCTCCGGGATAGGCCACGTTGGCGGTCGAACTAAGGCGCGTGCGCGGAGCGCGGCGGCGTTCGCGTCGCATGAGGCCGCGGGCGGCACGCAGGCTGATGCGGGTGCGCTCGGAAGAAAGCGGGCGATAGAGAACAAAGTTGGCGCCGAGCCCGAACACCGGGCGAGCGTTGAGCTCGCTGTCGACGATGGCAATCAGTTTGCTGGCGCGGTTTTTGGCGGACTGACGCAAGCGCGCCAGGAAATCCTCGGAACCCTGGTCAGCGCGATAGTCGAGAACAACGGCGTCGAAGTGCTGGCTGTCGAGCAGCTCCAACCCGCGGGAGATCGAGGACGCATGCTCGGCCGCCATTCCCAGCTCGGACAGGATAAGCGTAAGCAGGCTGGCGGAGTCCTGATCCGGGCACACCACGAGGGCGCGTAGATCCATAGTGACAGCATGATAAGAGAGGGTCGGCGCCAACAACAAGTTACCTTTGTCACTGGCTTTCAAAGCGCACGGTAGTCAGAACTTTAGTTATCTTCCAATTTCTGTTGGGGGGGATACGTTGACAGGACGCTCGTGGACTTTCTTTGAGCGCAGGCCTTAGTCAGCAAACCCAATTCCGAACGTGCGGCCGGGGCACGGCGAAAGGGAGTGCGCTTTCCCCAACGAGCGATGCACGGCACGATCGTAACTCTCCTGAAATTACCTTACGAAGAGACAGTGTACGAAAGTCCGGTGTACCCCGGTACTTTGACGTACCACGGGACAGTTCCTAACATCGAGTTATTCAGACAGGTGTCGGGACCGCGATCCGCAAAGGGTCGCGGGAGATACCAGGCTGACGAATTCCAGTTGCGCGAATTTGTTTGGACGATCTTGTTCCACGAAGCGGGGAGCCACAGGTACGGCAAATGCTTATGAGAAGCCTGGAAACAAATGCGGGGCATCGCAGGCATGGGGCGAGCGGCTTCAGCTTGATCGAGATAATGATGGTGCTGGCAATTTCCATCATTGTGTCGGTGATCTCGGTCATGAGTCTGATGCCGATGCTGAATCAGCAGCATGTGACCAATGCCTATAACACGACGCTGGCGGCGATGCGTCAGGCGCGCGACAACGCGGTGGCGCAGCGGACATCGTACTCGGTGACTTTTGCTAACGCTGTTTCGCCGAGTCCGTACGCTACGATCACGGTGGCCCCGGCGCTGTCCTCGGGGATGTCGGCATTTCAGGGCGATCAGAATACGGTGATCTATCAATTGCCGACGGACGTGTCGTTTATCGCGCAATCGGCGCTCGCCTCGACGCCGCCTCCGGATGGCTACGGACTGGGGACGAACGCGATTGACTTTGGCTATACGGCAAACAGCAGCAGCGGAGGACAAGCGTTTGTTTACTTCTGCCCGGACGGTTCGGCGCAGAACGCGGTGGACGGCTCGGGAAATTGCACGAGCAGTTGGGATGGAGGCGTGGTGTACATCGCGCGTGCAGGAGATCTGCTGAGTTCGCGGGCGGTAGACCTGTGGGGCGCAACGGGCCGCGTTCACGGATGGCGGCTCTACAACAAGTCGGGAGGCGGGTATCAATGGCTACGTCAATGATCGGGCGCGGCGGGAATTGTGGAGAGCGGGCGCAAGGGGAGCGCGGATTTTCGCTGATCGAAGTCATGATCTCGATGGTCGTGCTGACGGTGGGACTGGTGAGTCTGCTGGGCGTGTTCGGACTGGCCATGGCCTCGACGCAGACCTCGCAGCAGGACATGATTGCCAAGCAACTGGCGAACGAGGCGTACGAGAGCATCATAACCGCGCGCAACACGTCGCAGATAGGCTGGGACCAAATCCAGAATGTAGGCTCCATCAACTGCACCAGCAGCAGTCCACCCTGCGGCATCTTCCTGATTGGGACGAACCCGATCTACAACTCGGGAGCGGACGGGATCTATGGGACGGCGGATGACGCGGCTGCGGGCGAGCAAACTCTTGAAGAACCGGGACCCGGCGGAATCTATGGGGACTCGGACGATGTGAAGATCCCCTTGACTGGCTACCAGCGCACGATTCTGGTCTCGCCGCTGTACGACACGAGCGGCAACCTGGTGACTTCGTTGCGAAGCATAACTATCACCGTGCAGTACTCGACTCCGCAGACGAAACTGCAGAAAACCTACGCTCTGAATTCATACATTTCGCAGTACCAGTAAAGGGGAGTTATGAGTGATCGCTCAACAAAGCGCGAGAGTGGGTTCAGCCTAATGGAAATGGTGGTTGCCGTGGGGCTGGGGTCGATTGTGCTGGGCGCGGCGGTGCAACTTTACACCCAGGGTGTGGGGGCGACCTGGACGGTTTCGCAGCGGGCGGAGCTGCAGCAGGATTTTCGGGCCGCCTCCGATATGCTGACGCGGGACCTGAGCCTGGCCGGGGCGGGACTGCCCAACGGTGCGGCTATCGCCCTGCCCTCCACGACCACTCCGGTGTATGGCTGCGATCAGACGCCGACGTGCTACATCACGGCGACGTATCCCTTACAGGGCGCTACGCCCTATCTTTACGGGCTGATCCCGGGATATGATCTCGGGCCGACGCTCAACTCCCTAACCACCGATGTGGTCACGGTGGTGTATACGGACTCCACTTTCTATTTGAACTGCTACCAAGCGACCGTCACGGCTAAGAGCGTAGTAACCTTCGCGCCGCCCCCGTCGCCCACGGCTTGGCCGACGCCGGGTTGTTTGCCGAGCGGCGTGACCACGCCGCAAGCCGTGAACGATACGGTGGCGGGGCTGATGCCTGGCGATCTGGTCTTGATGACCTTGGGCGGCATCATGGTGGTGGGCGAAGTCACCGGTAGCATTACGACGGGCACAAACTCGGCGGGCCAGACCACTTACGCTGTGCCCTTCGGCAACAACGATGTGCTGCATATGAACCAGACACCCACCGCCGGCACCGGTCTGAACAGCGTGCCGCTGAACGCTACCGGAGCGGCGCCATGCGGAACCGGGCCATGCCGACTTTTGGTGATCACCTATTACATCGACAACACCGTCAGCCCGCCGCGACTGATGCGGCAGGTCAGTGGACACACTCCAGTGCCGGTGGTGGACAACATTGTTTACATGAAATTTACCTATGACCTTTACAATGACGCCACCGGGGCACCGGCGATTAGCCAGCCCAACCCTGGCGCTTCCGATTCCGCCGATACCGCTTCGGTTGGACTTCTCCCCAACCAGATCACCAAGATCAACATTCTGCACATGGCGATGAATAGCACGCTGCAGGGCGCGCGGGGCGGTTATCAGGGATTGGATTTGGAGACATCGGTAAGCGCGCGGAATCTGACGTACGTCAACGAGTATCCCAACTAGCGACGGGGATGCGAAAGGGACTAAGACGATGGGGAGCAAAGCGATGGGGATTGACACCATGGGGAGTTACGGTATGAAAGGCGCGAGACTGCACACCAAAGGATTCACGCTGATTGCGTCCCTGCTGCTGCTGTTGCTGCTGTCGGGGATCGCGATCGGGCTGATGATGATGGTCACCACCGAAAGCAAGGTGGGCGCGACCGATCTGCAGAACGACGTCGCCTATCACAGCGCCGAGGGTGGCATCGAAAAAATGGCCTCCGACCTGGCCGCGACGTTCCAGAACATGCAGGCCCCCACTGCGGCTCAAATCTGCGCCGTGAGCAACACGCCGCCGACAATGCCGGGAGTCACCTGGGAAAGCTATTCGGTGGCGCCGGCGTCGGGTTGCACGGGAACGCTGGCCGCGACCTGGGGACAGATCAGTTCCGGACCGAACCAAAATTTGTGGGCGCAGATCATCCCGGTGAACATGCTGGCGACGGCGGCCTTAACGGGCGGGCAGGAAGTGAGCATGATGCGGAGCGCGCAAGTGGCGCTGATTCCGGTGTTCCAGTTCGGAGTGTTCTCGGAGAGCGATCTGGGCTTCTTCGATAGCCCCACTCTCGATTTTAACGGACGCCTGCACACCAATGCCGATCTTTACCTGGGCGTAATGCAGGGCTACACGCTGACGTTTCACGACAAAATGGAGGCATACGGGAACGTCGTCACCGAGGTGCTTCCGAACGGGATAACGATAAACTACGGCGGCTCGGGCGATACCGGCAATGTATACATTCCGACCACCGACGGGGGTTGCAGCACTACGACGACGAATTGCGTGACCAAAGCCGCGAACAGCGACCCGGCCAGCAGTCCTTGGGGGGATGGCAGCGTGCAGGGTCAGGGGGGGAATCCGCCGCAGTCCGCCTATAACACCAGCAAGTGGAATACTTTTTCCAAGAGCACTACTAACTACGAGATCATCAACGGGAACTATGGAAACACCACGAACCCGGGAACGGGCGCCAAGAAACTGTCGATGCCATTCGTCGGCGGGAACGCGTTGCCTTTCGAAATCATTCGCCGGCCACGGACGGGCGAGGACTCCACGTCGGCGCTGGCCACATCGCGCGAATACAACATGGCGCAGATTCACGTGCTGCTGAGCGACGATCCGAATGATTTGCCGGGCGGATCTTCGGATACGAATAACGTCCGGTTGGCGAACGTAACGGGCACCAACGCCAGCAATCCCTATGGAATCCCGATGACTGCGGGCAATTACCCCGCGTCCCTCGCGGCGTTGTTACCGGCTAACAACACCTATAACCTGTACTTCGCCGCCGCGTCGAACGCGGTTCCAAATGCATCCAACTGCTCGGGCACCACCTGCACGCCGGACTGGCCCTATGCACCCGCGGCACAGACGAGCGGAAACCCGAATCCCTCGCTCCAGCCCGCAGGCGCCCCGATCTACTTGAATCACGGCACCCCGACGATTAGCCTTTGTCCACCGGCAGGAGTCGCTTCATCCGGCGTGCCCGCCGGCTGCCCTGTGCCTGCGACGGGCGCATATCCGTACTACGCTCCCCCCAACGCCATCGGCTCAACGCTCTACAACTCGGCCAATGCGACGGCTTGGAACCTGACTGATGGCTGGCTGCGGGTGGAATACAGGAATGCTTCGGGCAGTTGGGTCCCGGTAACCAATGAATGGCTGCAACTGGGATTTGCGCGGGGCCTGACAGCACCGACGCTCCCTGGAAGCAGCGCCCCTGCCGCTGGGACGAACCCGGTGAATCCAAACGCGATTCTGCTGTTGCAAGAGCCCGCGGATCGCACCGAGAGCGGCACTTTGCCCACTTCCATCGCGACTCCGCCGCCGGCGTGTGTTTCGCCCTGCTCAACGTGGACCCCAGGCGTGCCGCCAGAAGCTGCGTCGGATCAGGGGTCAGGAGGGCAGTGGTATTTTGGCGTTACCCCTGCCACGCCGACTACGCAGAGCCTTACCCAGTACAACTGGTATCCCATCAACTTCTACGACGCCCGCGAAGGCGAGCCTCGGGACACGGACCATGGGACTAACAGTTGCACGACCAACGGGGTGATGAACGCCGTCGAAATCGATGTGGGCAACCTGAAGCGATGGCTGAAGGGAAGCATCGGCAGCAGCGGCCCGAATGTGGATTATCTCGCGCAAAATGGATACGTGCTGTATTTCTCGGATCGGAGGGGCATGCTGTATAACCCGAATCCCCCTTATAACGGAGCGAAGAGCGGAGACTCGGGCCTGGAGGACGTGATTAATCGCTCCAGTCAGGCGGGCACGCCCGACGGAGTGCTGGAACCGGCTCCCGCCGGCGCGCCCTTATCTCCTACCGGTGTCGCCTTATCTCCCGAAGACGTCAATGAGAACGGCGTGCTGGACGAGTGGGGCACGGCAAACCTGGGATTGGGCCAGTACAACGGCGCGACAAACCAAAATGTCCAGATCACCTTGGCCAACCCTGACAATCCTTACAGTCCGCGAATCAACAGCTGCAGCACCACCGCGCCCAAGAATTGGGTCAGCGGGGCGCGCCACGTTTTGAAACTGGTGGATGGTTCGTTCGGCAACGTACCGCTGCGAACGGACTCCGCTGCAACTCTGGCGGACCCTGGCGGATTCACGGTGGCATCGGAGAATCCGGTGTACATCTGGGGCAATTACAACAGCAACGCGGCCGATCCGTTCTGGTCGGGGGGAGCGGACATAGCCGGGCACTCCTCAGCCGCAGTCATTGCCGACGCGGTCACGGTTCTCTCCAACAATTGGAACGACCAGGAAAGCATGGGCATCCCCGGTGGCTTCGACGTTACTACCTCAACCACTCGTTCAGCCAGCACTACATACTACCGCCTGGCAATCGCTGCCGGAAAGAACATGAGCTTCCCGTTTCCGTCATGGGAGAACGGCACCGACTACCCCTTCGGCACCGATGGCGGAGTCCACAACTTCCTGCGCTTCCTTGAAGACTGGAACTCGAGTGGAGCCACGCTGCATTACGGAGGCTCGCTGGTGAGCCTGTACTACGCAACCTATGCCACCGGGGTATTCAAGTGCTGTACCTACTCGGTGTATGAGCCGCCGACACGTGACTATAAATTCGACTCGGACTTCACCCTGCCACAAGGCCTGCCGCCCGGAACGCCACTGTTCCGCGACGTGGAGAGCCTGGGCTACCGGCAGTTGTTTACGACACGCAACGCGACCAGCCAGTAAACGCAGCGGTCAACGAATCCACTTAACCCCGATCCGCGAGGATCGGGGTTTTTGTTGGTCTAGTTAGGTCGTCAGTCGTTGGTCGTTGGCAAGCGAGAGCGTTTATGTCCATAGTTTTCCCGAGTGAGCAGCCCGTGTCGAATCGCGAAGGACTGACGACTAACGACCGTCGACTACTTGGCTGTCCCTTCCGCCTTTGAGTTCAGCGGGGCTTGCGAAGGGGTGGAATTGGTTCGCTTCCCTTTCGGGCAGCGGGTTCCGGCGGCGGGGCGCTGACCGCCAGATCGGACGACCAGCAATCGGCAAGGATCTTCCATGAGCCGGCGGGCTGGCGGGCGAGGACGACCAGGTATTTTCCGCGCTCTTCGCGGCGCTTACCCATGGCGACGGGCACGAGCATTTTGCAACGGCCGAGATCGAGAGCAATCTCGCCCATGACTTCAACGCGCAGCGATTCCATCTCCACGTCGCCCAATCCGGCTTCGAGCAGCGAGATGAGAAATTCCCGGATCGCGGGCAGGCTGCGAACTGGCGGAACGCTGGAGCGGATGAGCGTGGCGTCGGCGGCGTAGAGCTCGAGCAGGTCGTCGATGTGCCTGGTGTTGCAGGCTTGCGCCCAGTCCTGGACAACCTGGCGGGCGCTGGCTTCGGCGCGGCCGCCGGCCGATTTTCCCAAAGAACCGGCGCCCGCCGAACCGGGAGCGCGTCCGCGAGGAGCCGAGGACTCGGACTCGGCAGAAGGCGCGCCGGACGGCGTTTCCTGTCCTCCCTGGCTGGGGACAAGATGGTGGTGATAGTGGTGGTGAATATGATGTTGGCCGGCGCCGGGTCCATAGTGAGCCGTGGCATCGCCAGCGACCGACTGATTGGGGATTCCGCACCAGACGCAAAAGCGAGCGCCCGCCGGCAGCGCACCTCCGCAGGCTGAGCAGGCATTGGCCGGCTCGTCCGCGTTACCGTCGGCCGCCAGGTCTTGCGCGGCCGCGTCGCCTGAAATGCGATGGATCGCTTCTACGGCCGCAGCTACGGCCTCGGCATTCGGTTTCGGCCAGCGAAAGTTGCCGGGGAGCCGTTGAAAAAACTCTTCAATCTCGCTGCCTTCGGCGGGCTGCTCTTTCTCTGGATTCGGCTCGGGATTCGGAGGGTTCGAGTTGTTGGTGGTCACGGCAACCTCATCGCTGACATTGTAGGAGAATTCGCGCGCTAGCGAACGTTGAATCTTACCAGCGCTTCGGAATCGCTGGGCACTCCATTGCAGAGCGCGGGGCGATAACGCCAGAAGCGGACGGCGCGCAGCGCAATCTGGTCCTCATCGGGGCCGCCGCTGTCGAGGACGAAGGCGCTATGCACGAGTCCGTCGGTTCCCACGATGAAGCTGACGCGCACGCGCAGATCGTCATCTTGGACATGAAGCAGCGGGTCCGGAGTGAGCAAGGCCTCGGGCGGACGGACGTTTCCACACTTCGGCAGGGCCAGCGGTTCCGACACGGGAGAGAACTCGGAAATGTGCGCGGGCACACCGCGCAGGCTCTTCTCCAGTTGCGTGAGCGGGATGCGGGGCGAAATGACACGCGATGGAGACGGGGATGTTGCTGCACACCAGGCGAGAACGCCGCCGAGCGACGCCAGCAACAAGGCTGCCGCGAGCGCCTTGCCGATCGTCGTTTTCGTGCTCAGCCAGAGAGACTTCATCCAAGGGTGGGGTGGCAATTCGCCCTCCAGCCGTGGCGAGAGTTAACATATTTACCATCAATAACTTAGGGGAATATTCTCCGCCAAAGCTTCACCGTGTGTGCAATCCGTTGCAAATGCGTCTAGCACAACCGCAACCGGCGAGGGAGCCGGGCGAGCGGACACTCCTGTACGCGAAAGATGGCTGAGGAACTCGTGTTGCGCGCCGCAGCGGCACTTGCGGCACGACTGAACAGCGAAAGCGATGCCCTGATACGAAACCCGAGTTTTTCCCCAAGTTGTGGGGCCGTGCCCTTTCCGATTCTTGACGACCTGTGGAACAATGAGAGGGCTCCGATCTGGGCCCCACATGTATCCATGACCTTCACGCCGAACAGCCTTCAACTTGCGCTTCTCTCGGCGGCGATCCTTGGATTCCGTCATGGGTTCGACTACGACCACATTGCCGCCATCTCCGACATCACCAGTGTGCAGGCCAGCCGCTGGCGCGGCATGCGGCTGGGCTTGCTCTACGCCCTGGGGCACGCGGCCATGGTTGTCGTGCTGGGCACTGCCGTCATAGTGTTTCAGCTCTCGCTGCCTCATGGCATCGATCGGATCGCCGAGCGCTTAGTGGGAGTGACCTTGCTCGTGCTTGGAGTCTACGTTCTGGGATCGCTTTTCAGAGGGAACTCGGTGCCGCGCAGCCGCTTTCACCTTATGGCCGGAGCAGCGCGCTGGCTCCATTGGAAGATGAAGAGCTACTGGCACGATCACGATGTCCCACGGCCGGTGGACCAGACATGGAATTACAGCTCGAAGACGGTGCTCATGATCGGGCTCGTGCACGGGCTCGGTGCGGAGACGCCCAGCCAACTGATGATCTTCTTACTGGCGGCCAATCTTGGCGGAATCGGCAAGGGCTTTATCGGCCTGGCGATGTTTATCGCCGGACTATTGGTAATGAATACGGTGATGACGGCGTCGGCGGTAGGACTTTTCGGCTTCAGTTCGCGGCTGCCGCGCTTTCAGTTTGTCGTCACCGCGCTGACGGCGATCTATAGCCTGGCGGTTGGCGCCTTCTTTCTGTTCGGGTCGTCGGGGCTTCTCCCACCCCTCGGATGAGGCTGTGGGCGGCCTGTCTGGACGCGGGAATAGTTATCCCCGGGTCACCTTCTCGTGTCATCGTCCTTGTTTCATCATGTTCGTGGCATCCAGG
This sequence comes from Candidatus Acidiflorens stordalenmirensis, assembly GCA_003139995.1. Taxonomy (GTDB): domain Bacteria; phylum Acidobacteriota; class Terriglobia; order Terriglobales; family Acidobacteriaceae; genus Acidiflorens; species Acidiflorens stordalenmirensis. Next base: position 51,882 of record PLIC01000081.1, read on the forward strand.
CTCCATGTAATTCCAATTCGGCCAAATAAATCATGACAGAACCACCGAGTTAGTAATAGAATGGCGGACGGCAGTTATCCAAGGGGGTATTTGATGACAAGTATTGCCAAAGCAATCGTCCGGCTCCGCGAGGAACACCGAGACGCGCAGAAACAAGTCCAAAGGCTGGAGGAAGCTATTGCGGTTCTTCAAAAGCTTACCCGAGGCACGGGCGCAACAGTGCACGCGGGGGCGCCACATCGCGCCAAGCGCGTTCTTTCCGCGGCAGGGCGCCGGAGAATTTCTCTGGCCCAGAAAGCGCGTTGGGCCAAGATCAGACAGATGAAGAAAGCAGCCTAAACGCCGGGCGGGCCGCAGGCTGCGCGAAGTTCTCCGCTCGCGAGACTGAAGCCCGCCGGATTTTTGCCCGGCAACCTGGCCTTACACTTTTCTTAATTTTGTTTTCTCTTTAGTTGTTGTCTTCCTTCGGCCGCTTCGGCCTGCGGAAAACCCCAGACAACTTAGCAACCTACCCGTGTCCTCCGCTGAGCTCGCGTACGATGCTGCCGACAAATGCCTTGGCGTCGCCAAACAGCATCAGGGTGTTATCGAGATAGTAGAGCGGGTTATCGATGCCGGCGAAGCCAGGATTCATGCTGCGCTTGATAACCATCACGGTATGGGCTTTGTCGACGTCGAGGATAGGCATGCCGTAGATGGGGCTTGAAGCATCGGTGCGGGCGGCAGGGTTGGTGACGTCGTTGGCGCCAATCACCAGGGCGACATCGGTCTGCGGGAAGTCGCCGTTGATCTCGTCCATCTCAATCAGCCGATCGTAGGGAATATCGGCCTCGGCCAGCAGCACGTTCATATGGCCCGGCATGCGTCCGGCGACGGGGTGAATGGCGAAGCGCACGTCCACGCCGCGCTTGGTCAGCGCATCGTAAAGTTCACGCACTTTGTGCTGAGCCTGCGCCACCGCCATGCCGTATCCGGGAACAATGATGACCTTGTTCGCGGCAGAAAGGATGGCGGCGGCTTCTTCCGGGGTCGCGCTGCGAACGGGCCGGGCTTCTTCTCCCGCAGCGGCCGGAGCTTGCACCTGACCGAAGGCCCCGAACAAAACGTTGGTGAAGGAGCGGTTCATGGCCTTCGACATGATGATGGAGAGGATGAGGCCCGACGATCCGTCGAGCGCGCCGGCGATGATGAGCAGCTTGTTGTTGAGGACGAAGCCCATGGCCGCCGCCGATAAACCTGCATAGCCGTTCAACAGCGAAATAACGGTCGGCATGTCCGCGCCACCGATGGGGATGATCAACAACACGCCGAACGCCAGCGCGATCAGGACCATGAATGGAAACAGTGACTTGGCTTCCGGATGCAGGACCAGAAATACGGCGATCACGACGGCGCAGGCGAGCAGCAGAAAGTTGACGAGGTTCTGGCCTTTGTAAGTCAGCGGCCGCTGCGGTAGGATTTCCTGCAGCTTGCCGGCAGCCATCAAGCTCCCGGTAACGGTCAACCCGCCAAGAATGACCTCAAGCGACAGCACCGACATCATGAAGCGCGAGATGTCGGGTGAGCGCAGATAAAACTCTGCCGAGCCGACCAGCGTGACGCAGAGCGCGCCAAAGGCGTGACTGAGCGCGGTTCGCTGCGGAACCGCGGTCATCTTCACGCGCCCGAGCGGCACGCCGATGATGGTGCCGAGCACAAGCCCAATGGCGATCAGCCGGTAGTCCACGATGCCGTGGTGCAGTAGCGTGCCGCAGATCGCCAGCAGCATGCCGATTTCGCCAGCCCAGATGCCGTGGCGGGCCGTGGTTGGCGAGCTCATCCACTTCAGCGAGAGGATGAACAACACACTCGCGACGAGATATAAAAGCTCGATGACGACTTGGGATCCTGCGAGTTCGGCTGTCATTTATTTGGCCGCCGGTTTAGCCGCGGGACGGCTGGATTTGAACATCTTCAACATGCGGTCCGTGATCAGGAAGCCGCCGACAATGTTGCTGGTGGCAGCTACTACCGCGATGAATCCGAAAACGGCGGAGAGCGTGCTCTTGTGCTCGCCCACGAGCACGATCGCACCCACAACCGCGATCGCATCCAATGCGTTGGTGAGCGACATCAACGGAGTGTGCAGCAGCGGCGAGACCCGCCGGATCACTTCAAATCCGATGAAACCGGCGAGCACAAAAATAAAGAGCGCGTTGATCAGGTTCGAACTACTGTTCATCTTTCCTCCGTATTAGTTCGTGGAGAGCCGGGCGCCCCCGCCCGGCCGCCAAACTGC
>PLIC01000172.1 GCA_003139995.1 Candidatus Acidiflorens stordalenmirensis
TCCTTCGATTGGAAAAGACTGTGCCTTACTCGCATAGACGCGCGCCGCGTATTGCGCCTGGATCACGGCCTAACCGGAAACCGTCCCACGATCTACGCGGAATCGGCCTCGGAAGCGGGCAGCGTGAACAAAAACGTCGAGCCGTGGTGGAGTTCGCTCTCGGCGCGAATCGTTCCCTCATGGGCCAGAACGATATGCTTGGCGATGGCGAGCCCCAGACCGGTGCCCCCGGATTCCCGTGAGCGAGCTTTATCGACCCGGTAGAAACGCTCGAAAAGACGCGGCAGATGCTCGGAAGAAATGCCGGGTCCGAAGTCCCTGACGTAGAATTCGACGCCGCTCTCGGTCGCGCGTGCCCCGAGAATGACTTTCTTCCCTGACGCTGCGTACTTCAACGCATTCTCGATCAGGTTGGAAAAAACCTGGTGGATGGCTTCGCGATCCGCATTCACATAGCCGGCCGGAACTGAGTTCTCAATCGCCAGTTCGACTCCAAGCTCGACTCCATAAGACCGCGCCACTTCGCGGAAGCTTTCCAGAGCATCCCGCAGCAGTTCTTCGGCGCTGACCCGCTGGATGCCGAACCTCTGCTCGCCCGATTCGACGCGGGCCAGCGTGAGCAGGTCTTCCGTAAGGCGGGACATGCGGGCCGAGTTCTTGCGTATGATTTCCAGGAACTCGCGCACGTTATTGTTTTCGAGGGGACTGTCGAGCAGCGTCTCGGTGTATCCCTGGATGGAAGTCAGCGGAGTGCGCAGCTCGTGTGAAACGTTGGCGATGAAATCGCGGCGGCTCTTTTCCATGCGCTCGGTCTCGGTGAGATCGCGGAGCACGGCAACCGCGCCGCCGCCGGGCATGGGCGCCGCGGTGACATCGAAGGTGCGGCCGGAAGCGATGGTGTTCGAGCGCGCGGACCGGACGACTTGGTCGCGCGCCGCTTCTTGAACCGCGGCAAGAAAGTCCGGGTCGCGGACGCTGTCGATCAGCGGCGCATTCAGGCGCGGAGCGTGAAGGAGCAAACGATTCATGCCGCGATTGGCCCACTGCACGCGCTCGTCGGCATCGACCGCAATCACGGCGTCCTGCATGCTGTTGAGAAGAGTTTCCAGCTCGCGCTGGCTGGTTTGAACGCGAGCGTAACTTTCTTCCACGCGGCGCGCCGTCTTATCGAGCGCCGCCGCCACCTGCCCGATCTCGTCCGTCGAAGTGGACGCGATTCTGGCGGTCAGGTCCCCACCCGCCACGCGTTCGGCAAAAGTCACGATTCGCTGCAAACGCCGCCCAACATATTGCGAAGCGGCCGCCGCCACCAGCACCGCGAAAATAAAAGCGCTGAACGATCCCCAGAACAGGGCCTTGCGCAGTGGACGATCCGTGATTTCGATCTCGGGCAGCGGATACGCCAGGCGCACGGCCCCTCCAGAAACCGGCGCCGCCACATACACAAAAGGAACGCTCACCGTTCGACTGTTGCGTTCATCCACGCCGATTTTGCCGGCGAGTGCGGCAACAAACTCCGGGCGATGCGCATGATTCTCCATCGTGCTGGGATCGGCTTCCGAATCGGCCAGCACTTTGCCAGTGGGATCGATGACGGTGGCGCGGGCCTCCGCCGCCTGCCCCTCCTGGGAGGTAATATCGGCGAGGGAGTGCTGCCGGTCCGTTTCCACGCGATTGGCGAACATCAGCGTTTTCTCTTTGAGATTGCGCTCGATCTGCTCGCGCAGGGTGCGTTCCCAGACCCTATGCACGGTCAACTGCAACGTGATTGCGGTTGCGCCAATCACCAGCAGAAACACAAACATCAATTTGAAAAAGATGCGGCTTCTCAACGCGCGGCCTCAAAGCGGTAGCCCGCCCCCCGCACCGTCTTCAGGTAACGCGGGTTCTCCGGATCGGGCTCAATTTTTTCGCGGATGCGCCGCACATAAACGTCCACCGAGCGCGGCGTGACGTAGGCTGTATCGCGCCAGACCGAATCGAGCAACTGGTCGCGAGTGAATACGCGTCCGGCGTGCCGCATAAAGTAATCGAGCAGCCGGAATTCCGTGGCCGTCGTCGGCACCTGTTTTCCGCGAACGGTCAGCGTCATCGCGCCGGGGTCAATGTGGATTTCGTCGATCTTGGTGGGCAACGGCGGCAGCGGACGCTCAAACCGGCGCAGCACCGCTTTGACGCGGGCCACCAATTCGCGCGGGCTGAACGGCTTGGGGATGTAATCGTCGGCGCCCAACTCCAACCCCAGAACGCGATCCGCCTCGCCGCTTTTGGCGGTCAGGAAAATCACCGGGACCGGCGCCAGCGAAACGGACTGCCGGATCTGGCGGCAAAGTTCCAGACCGTCTTTTCCGGGCACCATGATGTCCAGCAGAAACAGCGCCGGACGCTGGCGTTCGGCGTCGGCCACGACCAGATTCCCGGTCGCGTAGAGCCGCACGTTAAAGCTGGCCCCTTCCAGATGATGGCGAACCAGGCGGGAAATATCCGGGTCGTCCTCCACTACGTAGATTGTCGGCTTCACGCGAACCATTGTATCTGGGAAGTGTTTCAATTCGATACCCTGAGCATTGGCGTTGCACTTGATTTTGGGTGGCGCAGCGGATAACCTGACAGCGTTGAAAACACGTAACTTATTGATTATATAGCGGTAACTAAAGGAATAAAAGGTAATCTTACCCACGCCAGCTTTCACAAACTTTCACACGTTATCTCTTCGTTCTCTCAGCGCCCCACCTTGCAGATTTTATGCACGATTCCCTACCTGAAGATTCTGCACAACGTTGTTCGTCTTCTGTCAGGGCCGCAGGCGATCTATGAGATGGTCGAACGTGGCGCTTGACTGACGGCCGATCAGCCGTCTTTCCTTGAATCAATTTATGAATCCCAGCCTTGTAATCCTGGCAGGTTGCGAGAGGTGTGCCTCGCTTGCGAGCTAAGGGGGAGATTTCTGTGGCTCGCAAAGTTGGCAGACCTTTCCCCACGGGAAACAGGAGGCCGTCGTTAGTCTCTTCTGCACACTGTGTGGACTCGTGGAGTTTGCAGCGTCAACAATGTGACGGTCGCACCCCGATGCGCATCCTGCCTGGAAAAGGGGCAAACAGAAATTGACTGGAGCCAAGCCGACTTAGCACTAAGATTTCCCGGTACTGATCTAAAGATCGCATCACGCCGAGGTCACAATATGAACTGCCGGTCCTTACCGAAGTTCAACAAGCCCAAGGCTTTCGATCTCCACGTCTCGCACAGCCAAGCCAAATGCCTCCGCGTGCTGATGCTTGATCGCGTCCGTCACGGCCGATTGGAGCATCCTGATTCCTGAATCTCCTGCCAATTGAGCAAGTCGGACTGCGGCTGCTCTGGCTATCATTCGAAAGTCGTGCAAGGAGAGATCTTTTAGTAGGTCAAAGTTGCCCTGCCGCGACGCTCCAATCAACGCATGCGCCACCATCCGAGTGTACAAGGCGCGGTTGTAAAGACTTTTCAACGGTCGGCTACTCTTGTGTGCTGGTTTCAAATTCAGTGCACGGGGATCCTTCCAGAAGTCGTTCCGCCGGGAGATTCGGAGAAGGTCGGTCGGAATTGTTCCTCCCAATTCCTCCATCCTCCTCCCAACGATCTGTCCCATCTCAATCTGAAACCAATAGTTGATCTGATAGTCAGCTTGTTCAACTTTCTTAATGACCGTCACAACGTCGCTGGAACTCCCGAGGCGAATGAGAGCTTTCGCCAGATACTGGGCGGACGACGTCAAGGACAATTTCTGGAATACGCTGCGCAGGGGTTGGAGGTTTTGTCGATTAGATACCCTCAAGATCGTCTCCGCCAACGCTGTCGCCTTACCTTCATAAACCTCCCATAGGTGTCTGTTTTTGTCTTCGTTAACCCCAGCCTCCTTGAAGTTCCAGACGAGATAGCAATCAAGAAGTGCAAGAAAATCCTGCTCGCTTAAGTTCGGACTAACGGAGTTCAGAAGCGTTGCGACCTTGGATTTTCCGCACTTGTGAAGACTCTTCAAGATTGCCCCTACCCCTGAACCCCGGTGCGTGACAATGCCCTTTCCGAAGAGCCACGCACGTGCTCGCGGTCGGAATTTCTTAAGTGCCTTCAACGATTCCCGGAGCTCTAGCCTCGTCCTGGCCCTCGCGATTCGTTGCAGCAGCCAGAACTCTCGAAATGACCTAGAAGCGTTGACAAACGATTCGATAGGGAGTGCAGGCAGCCCCTCGTCAAGAACAAGTTGTTCGTAGGACGATCGGCAAGAGGCGCTTGCGCTTCTAGACAACACTTCGATCCAATTCCATTGCCCATCAGCCAGCTTTCTGACGATGGCCTTAAACGCTGCGTCGCGCAATGCCCTGCGCCTATTTCGCAGGGCCCACAGTAGAAGCGGATCAGGGCATTCTAGTGGTGACTCGTTGATTATCGCTGCCAGTTCCATTCCGAGACGATACTGGCGAAACAGCACCCACTCCTCTTTTTCAAGCGGTGTGCCACTCACTTTCCGACGCAGCAGCGCGAGCATTGCTGAGTTTTCTTCTTCGATGTCCTCTTTGCCGACCTCGCTGCGGATTAGCTCTACGAGCCCTGACGGCGGGCCACCCAAAAGCAAGAAAAGGCCAGGTGCCTCTCCTTCGGCCCACGATGCAAGGATCAGCCTCAACTCACTGTCTGAGGGCAGGAGCCTCTCCTTGTACTTGAACAACATCAGAAGCTCTTGATCTACCCGCAGTTTCCGATCAGCGGCTTCCGGCAGTGACTGGTTTATATTAAGTTGTGGGGATTGTGATGAAGCCTTTGATCTTTGCTCTCTGTGTTGTGTTTGCGTTTGGCGGTCTGAGCGCGCAGACGCCTGCCTGGCAGCCGTCGCCGGGACATACGCAAGTGCCGATATGGCCGGGGGCGGTGCCTGATGCGCAGCCTGTCGCGGGGCCGGAGGATACGGGGACGAACAAGCACACGCTGGTCGCCGGCCGGCCGTGGGTTCAGGTGGGCCACGTCTCGCGGCCTACGATGACGGTCTACGCGCCAAAGGAAAAGAATACGGGCGCTGCGGTGGTCGTGTTTCCTGGCGGGGGCTATCAGATTCTGGCCATCGATCTTGAAGGCACGGAGGTCTGTGATTGGCTGACGTCCAAGGGGATCACCTGTGTGCTATTGAAGTACCGCGTGCCAGCTCCGAGGTCGTCTCCGAATTGGGGCGCATTTCCGCAATCACCGATGGCGTTGGAAGATGCGCAGAGGACGGTGGGGCTGGTGCGCTTTCACGCCGCGGATTGGCATATCGATCCGCACAAGATCGGAGTGCTCGGGTTTTCGGCGGGCGGACATCTGACGGCAGCGATGAGCACGCATTTTGAGCACCGTTTGTATCCGGCTCTAGATGCGGCCGACAAAGAAAGCTGCCGCCCGGATTTTGCGGTGGCTCTTTATCCGGGGCATCTGTGGATTGACGATGAAAAATTCGAGTTGAATCCGGATATTCGTACTCATATCACCCGCCAGACGCCGCCTACGTTTTTGCTGCAGGATGAGGATGACCACGTGGACAATGTAAACGACTCGCTGGTTTACTACATTGCGTTGAAAAACGCTGGGGTTCCCGTGGAGATGCATTTGTATGCGCAGGGCGGCCATGCGTTCGGGCTGCGGCGCACGAAGTTTCCGGTGACGGGATGGCCTCAGTTGGTGGAGACGTGGCTGGCGACGATCGGGATGATTTCGGAGTAGGTGCACTGGGATCGCATACGACAAAGCGGGCCTTGCCGCTCTCGCAGTAGCCGTTCTCCCACGGCGCCCCGGCTCGATGTACTGCGTCTTCGCTTGCTACTCCAACATCGTAGAGTAATGTTGCAGTTCTTTCCAGCCCAATCGGTTGATACCAAAGGGGAACGCTAACGAGCGGCGGATAGTTGGCGATAAATCCCCATTACACGCAATATAAAAGGCGCCCA
>PLIC01000129.1 GCA_003139995.1 Candidatus Acidiflorens stordalenmirensis
CTTAAATGGCTTGACGCGGGGGGTTTCAGGAATGGGATGATCCGTGCTCGGCCCTTTTGAATCGGTATTCCGCTGATGAATTCCAGGAGTTTCTGACGGGAGCCGGCTAGTAGCGCTTGACGGACAATAGATGCTGCTCTACAATTCACACCGGCGGATGGCTGGACCAATACAAGTAAATCTCCGACTAGCCACCTTGCGAGGAATCATTTTATGAGAAGAATTCTGCTGAATGCTCCGGGCGAGTTTGTCGACGTCATGGTCCCACGCCCAGTGCCTTCCAGTGGACAAGCCCTGGTTCGAGTTCATCGAGTCGGGGTTTGTGGAAGCGATTTCCATGCTCTTGCTGGAAGGCACCCAATATACACATATCCACGTGTCCTGGGACACGAGCTTGCGGGCGAAATAGTGGAAGTGCCCGAGAATACGCGAGGACTCCGCCCGGGCGATCGATGCGCCATCGAACCGTACATCAGTTGTGGCCAATGCCGGACTTGTAAAGTGGGAAGAACGAACTGCTGCGAACAGCTTCAGTTGCTCGGTGTACATGTCGATGGAGGCATGCAGGGCTTTTTAGGGGTCCCGATTGAGCTATTGCACAAATCAGAGCTGCTTTCGCTCGATCAACTCGCGCTGGTGGAGACGTTGGGAGTTGGGGCTCATGCCGTAAAAAGAAGCCAATTGCGGGCGGGTGAAGATGTGCTAGTGGTCGGGGGCGGCCCCATCGGACTGGCGGCAAGTCAGTTCGCTACGGCCATCGGGGCGAAAGTGGCAGTCATAGAAACCAACGATTGGCGCAGACACTTTGCACACAAATTGGGTCTAGAAGCCCTACCTACTCCTGATGGCCGACTAGCTGATGTGGTATTGGACGCTACGGGTAATGCCAAGGTCATGGCAGATAGTTTGAATTATGTAGCTCCTGGAGGGCGGCTTGTTTTCGTGGGCTTGACGCGTGACCCGGTACGAATTGATGACGCGCTGCTACATCGGCGGGAAATCACGATTTATGCGAGCCGAAACAGTTGCGGACAGTTCCCATCTATTATCCGCATGCTTGAAGAAAACAAGATTAATACCGAGCCTTGGATTACTGATCGGATCAATCTCGACGAAGTGCCTGCGCGGTTCAAGGAACTCTCTGAAAAAGTTGGGATGATGAAAGCGGTCGTGGAAGTACAAGATAGTGATGGATAGAATGCAAGCCAGGGTCGAGCTCCAGTATGGGTTCGCCCGTTTGCGTACACTTCAGCACTACGCTGTCCAGCGTTGAGTTCTACGAAGCAGAAGCGCTGCAGTTGTTTGTGTGGTCGAACACCCACTCGGCCTTTACGCAGCTTGCATAATTCGCGATTTGTCGTCCAGAGCCTCGATGTGAGGGAACGGTCTTTTATGGACTACAGCCTTCTTGGAAAGACCGGGATGAGGGTGTCCCGGCTGAGCTTCGGAGCTTCATCTCTTGGTGGCGTTTTCCGTTCTGTTGATGAAAGTGAAGCCATCAAGGCTGTACATGTAGCACTGGAATGCGGGATCAACTACTTCGATGTGGCGCCAGCCTACGCAGGCACAGTCTCTGAGACGGTTCTGGGAAAGGCATTACGTGGCGTTCGGCGCGACTTGTATTATCTCTCGACGAAAGTGGGTAAGTATACAAAGCCCGGCACTTACGGCGAAGACACACTCGACTACTCACGCGCTCGGATTCGCAAGTCGATCGAGGAGAGTGCTCAACGCTTGGGCACTGACTATTTCGATCTGATTCACATCCACGATATTGAATATCAGGGGCGCAAGCATACCACTTGGGCTCTTACTGAAGGCTATGAGTCGGTGCTGGAGTTGAAACAGGAAGGGCGTATAGGCGGCGTCAGCTTCGGAATTTATCCGATAGATCTCTGGGTGAGAATTTTCTCTTCTCTTGATGTGGACGCGGGCCTAGTTCATAACCACTACTGCCTGAGCGACACGCGAATTACAGAACTGCTGCCTCTTGCTGAGGCGAAGGGAATTGGAATCATCAATGGTTCTCCATTCGGCAGCGCCTTGTTGACAGACCGCGGGCCGGCAGCGTGGCATCCTGCCAATTCTGAGGATCGAGCTGTCTTTAAAGCGGCTGCCGATTTCTGCCGAAAGCAGGGGACTTCCATCGCCAAGGTGGCACTACAGTTTGCCAGCCAAAACCCTAAGCTTCCGACTACTCTTTTCAGTTCCGCCAATCCTGAATCAGTGCGACGCAACGTTCAATGGCATGAAGAACCATGTGACTTAGAACTCGTAGCAGAGGTGAAGAAGATTCTGGAACCCGTGCGCGACAAGCAGTGGGACTACTAGGGTTGTAGCTGAGAAGCCGCTCTACTCGACGACTACTTTCCGTCAGTTGCTTAGCATATTGCGCCGCGATCGGAACGCCGCGCGGAATGAACTGTATGCAACGCCCCAAAACGGCAGTAGTTTCGTTCGAGAAAAGCTCTGGGCAGACGACAGATTCTAGTCCAGACATAGTCGGCAGTGGACCTCATGGGCTCACTTTGGTTGTGCTCTGGCGCCGAACCGTTCAACGCCTGTGTGATGACATCCTCTACCACCGTTTAATGTTGTGGCGTGCACTTAACCAGTGCCTTTGCAAAATAGTCGGGAAACCTGAGGACATCACAACAATTAGTCAGAAACCAGGAGGTGCAACTGTGTGGGGCGACAATACGAGAAGAGGCTTCCTGAAGGGGTTGGGGGTAGCCTCTGTGATGGCTACCAAACCAATTAATCGAATGTTCGCAAGAACCTTAGCGACTTCGGTGCTCACCGAAGACTACGTTCCTCCGAAGGGAAACATCCGGTTACCGGAATCAGACGACCAGTGGCAAGCGGTGAAAGCTTACGTTAACGAACCAGGTCCGGAATACCGGCATGCTTCCGAGTCTGCCTTCGAAGCGTTTCGCGACATCAAGTACGGCGTGCGGATCCACTGGGGGCTGTACTCCATCAAGGAGTGGTGGAACACTAGTTGGCCATTTCTAAAATTGTCGCCTGCGGAGAAGCAGGAATATCAGGACCAATACAAAACTTGGAACCCCTCGGGATTTAATGCTGATGAATGTATGAAGTTCTTCAAAGACAATGGGATGAGGATGTTTGCAATCACTTGCAATCATCACGAAGGTTTCTCCATGTATGACACGAAAAGGAGAGTAAGAAGTCGTGTTGACTGGACGGCACCCGGGGGACCCAAACTCCAGAGTTGCGACCTGGCTTACAGCATTATGGAGACGCCGTTCAAGCGAGACGTAATAAGAGAAGTGTGTGATGCGGGTCGCAAGCATGGGCTGAAGATTGATCTCTACTTTTCTCACCCTAACTGGTACGACGCGGACTTTCGTCCTTATTGCTACCATCCACTGCAGCCGGGATTGTATGGCATTCCAGATTCTACGCAGGAGGAACAAGCGCGGATGATGGCGCATCATCGTCAGCAACTTACGGAATTGCTGACGAACTACGGCAAGGTCGATATGGTGTGTCTGGACATGTGGCTGGGGAAAGAGGTGTGGCCCCAATTGCGAGAGACGATGCTGGCGCTCCGTAAGCTTCAGCCGGATGTAATGTTTCGCGCACGCGGCATCGGTAATTACGGTGACTACTACACCCCCGAGCGCTATGTGCCTGGGGGAAAGGGAACGACGGACATACCCTGGTTCGTAATCTATCCGTTAGGCCAGGGTTTTTCTTATGGCGGCGCCGATGACCATTACAAGGGTAGTAGGTGGATCATCCAAAATCTCGCCGACACAGTGGCTAAGGGCGGCAATTTCATGGTCGGTATCGGTCCGGACCACAATGGCAGATTCAGTCCCACGGCCATGGATCAACTGCAGGAAGTTGGCCGATGGCTGAAGGTGAATGGCGAGGCGATCTACGAAACAAGGCCGCGTCCGGGTGATTTGTGGAAAGAGGGTGAAGACGTTTCCTTTGCCGAACCTCGGCCCGACAATGGCAAACAGCCTCCTGTAAACGGAGAAAATGGCCCGATTCGTTTTACTCGGAGCAAAGACGGTCGAGCGCTCTACGCTATCTGTCCGCAGTGGCCGGGTCCAAGTCTCAGGTTGAGGACCGTTCGGGCAAGGCAAAGTACTAGGATCACCCTGCTCGGTGTGAACGAACCATTGAAATGGCACGAAGACAATGCTGATGGATTGGTCATCGAGATTCCAAGTGCACTTCAAGATGAAGCGAAACGGCCCTGTAAAGTGGCATGGGCGTTCAGAATTGAAGGCGAGAAGGCGTAGTACACATCGTTAGGGAAGCTCTCCAATAATCCGGTTCAGCCGCTCGGGAGTACGAATTGGTTCTTGTTTATGGTCGGGCAGTCATCGGCGTTCTTGGGTGCTTGAGAGCGTTTTTCCTACAGTCGGCGCCGCCCATGGAGAGAGTGCCGTCGCGAAGGGACGCTACACGTTGCCCGGATGAGCATTGGAAGGACGTGAGGAGCGGCCGCGTGCTAAGCTGTTTTGCGGTAAACGTCCAAGAATCAGCAAAAATATAGCCGTTCGTGAGTTGCTGTACCAATTGTGTGAATCTCGCTAGAATGAAAACTGCTCGTTGTTTGTTCGCCGAAGGACAACGTCGCACCCCTTGTCGTGCATATGGCAACTTTAGTACAGACTCGCCGCAAGAAACCGGCTGACACCCGGATTACGGCCAAAATACTCGAGAGGATCAAGCGCCTTATCTCGACCGGGGCCGTTGTGCCAGGGGGAAAGTTTCCTCCTGAACGTGAACTGGCGAAAGAGTTTGGCGTAAACCGCGCTTCATTGCGTCAGGCCCTGAAAGTGCTTGAGATAATGGGTGTGCTCTCCCAGAGGGTGGGCGATGGGACGTATCTGAGCGCCAGCGCCGAATCGACTCTTAAAGAGCCGCTCGATTTTCTCATCCTCTTAGACGACCTCTCCCATCATGAACTGTTGGAGACGCGTATGATCGTCGAACCGGAACTAGCGGCCCGGGCAGCACAGCGGGCCTCCGCTGAGGACCTGATCGCGCTTCGAAAGGCGATTGTGGCGATGGAGAACTGCCGGACGAACCAAGAGAGGTTGGACGCGGACCTCGCATTCCATGAATGCATTTTTCGCGCCAGCGGCAATCGTATCTGTCACCTGTTGTTTAGAGTGATCCACCGCAACTTGCTGACCAGCATGTCGCAACTTTCCACACGCGTGCCCCTCGACCGGCCGCTGACTTTTCACAAGCGAATCTATGCGGCGATTCAGGGGCGGAATTCGGAAGAAGCACGCCGCCAGATGCTGGATCACATTGCCGACACCAAAGCACTCCTGACGTCGGCAACATAGGTGGTGCTGCTGCCGCAATCTGCAGACTCCGCACGTGGCGCAGAACCACGAACGGCGCGGCGGAAGCGCAATTGAGCGAGCGCACGACTTGGCACAAAGGCTTTGGCAGCGGCCGCGCTTCGGGTATCGGCGGGTGCATGTGCTGCTGCGCCGATCGCGGAGTGCCGTGTGCAAGCAAACACCTGCACTTCTCGATCAGCCAGTTTGCAGGCGGCTTGGGAACAAGATCCTCAGCTTCTTGTTCGTGAAGGAGCACAAATCCGCGGCCCAACGCAGAGACAGCGTTTTGAAACCCAGCGGCTTCAACCTTGGCAGCACCCAGAATTATCTGCCGAATCAGATGTGGAATGATCTGCAGAACCCGATGCGGAGTGGGATCTTCAAGATAGACTGAGTGTTCGTTCTTGGCCTTGCGGCTCACAACCTGGTGCGCATGCGGAACCTGAGCCGAGCGGCGGTGCAGCCCGCCTAGCTCGCGTCTGAAGTGTGTCGGTTGAGCTTGCATTGAGCCTCCCGGCAGACCCATGACTCGGGACAAAGACTCCTCCGCACCAAGAAAGACGAGAACAGCAGGAGGAATGAGCCGCGCAGATCAAGTTTTCAGCAGCCTGTTAAAGGACCATCCAGTGGCCGTGAGCCGATCGATGTGTTTTTCTCCTTGTGAACTCTCTCTACACAAAAAGAACTTCTCTGAGCTCTTGATTAGTCGAGCGAAGATCTGTACGATTTGGTCCGTCCATTGTTATACAAATACTATGCAAAGACGAGAATTCTTGAAGCTGACTGGCGGTGCGACGTTTGCTGCGGCGACGGCCCGTGTTCACACTGATGCTCTTGCGGCTTTAGCAGACGGCCAGCCGCGCGAAGCCGTCTCCTTCTACGTTTCACGTTCAGGGAATGATACTAATCCGGGAACCTCACAGCTACCGTTCGCAACCCTCCACCGGGCGCAGCAAGCGGTCCGGGAGTCAAAGAGAACTTCGGTCTCCATCAGGGTCCTGGTCCGCGGGGGCACGTATTACCTGAAGAGTCCCCTCGTATTTGGACCTGAAGATTCCGGCAGCGAAGCTCCCGTCATCTACGCAGCTGAACCCGGCGAATCAGTTACCATTAGCGGCGGCCGCAAGTTGTCCTGCAGCTGGTCGGCATACAAGAACGGGATCGCGATGACGCCGGTGCCAACAGGATCAGACTTTACCCAACTCTGCGTCAATGGAAAGCGGCAAATCCGCGCTCGTTATCCAAACCACGATCCCTCCGAGCCGGGGAAATCCGGATACATCCACGCCGCAGGTCCGATCCCGGCCGGCACGCCAAACCCTTACGCCGGGGCTGACGAAGACATGACATTCTCCACCCAAGCTCCCAGAGGTATCCGATTCGATCCCGCCACCTTCACAAAACAAAAATGGGCAAACCCGGAAGATGCGGAGATCAGCATTTTCCAGGCGGCCTATTGGGGGAACCTACAATGGAAGATAAAGGGCATAGACTTTAGCACCAATTCGATCTGGTTCGGTGACGGCGGTCAACAGATCGGCGCCAAGTGGAGCTATGGTCCCGCGGTTCTTAACGAGCGCTCACGGTTCTTCATCGAAAATGTATTCGAGGAATTGGATACACCCGGGGAGTGGTTTCTCGACAAAACGAAAAACATCCTCTACTACTATCCTGAGCGAGAGACCGATTTGCGGGCTGCTGTGGTCGAAGTCCCTGTCCTCGAACAAGCCATACGGTTTAGCGGCACGCAAGAAAATCCCGTTCAAAACATTTCCCTGCAAGGTTTCCGCATCGCCCATACTACGACGACTTACCTCAAGCCCTACGACGTCCCATCCCTAAGCGACTGGGCGATTCACCGCGGCGGCTCCGTCTTCGCTGAGGGAACGCGAAACTGCTCGATCGAGGCCTGCTGGTTTGACGCCGTCGGCGGCAATGCTGTGTTCGTCAACAATTACAACCGCGGGTTTTCTGTGACCGGTTGCAAATTCACCGAAACCGGCGATAGCGCCATTTGCTTTGTCGGCGACCTGGAAAAAACCAACGGCACGCAGCGCGCGTTCCCCTACGAGTGCCAGGCCAGCAACAATCTCATTCACGATTGTGGTTTCTACGGGAAGCAGATTGCCGGAGTTTACATCTCCCGCGCCAAGCGGATTACGGTGAGTCACAACCTGGTTTACAACATGCCGCGGGCTGCGATCTGCATCGGGGACGGAACCTGGGGCGGCCACGTCATCGAGTTCAACCAGACCCACGACACGGTTCGCGAAACCAGCGACCACGGCCCCTTCAATGCGTGGGGACGCGATCGCGGGTGGGCCCTGGCTCAATCCCACGCACCATACACCGCGGACCGCAGCCTTGATGTCTGGGAAGCCCTGGTCGATGCCATGGAACCTGTCATCGTTCGCAACAACTTCTTCGATGAGAAATCAGGCTGGGGGCTCGACTTGGACGATGGCGCTTCGAATTACGAAATCTACAACAACATCTCGGTCGGCGGCGTCAGTATGAAGCTGCGCGAAGGCGCCTATCGCAAGGTGTACAACAACATCTGGTACTTGTCGAAAGGTGCTCCCTGCTTCCATGTGGGAAACAATGACAATCACGACCAGTACTTCAACAACATCACCGTGATGGATCCAGGAAATACAAAGTGGCCCGATGGCTTGCCGTGGTGGCCGCAGATGGTCTATTCAGTAATAGCCCCGCCGGTCGTGGGACCGTGGTTCGAAAAAATTGACAACAACTGCTTCTACTGTGTCGGCGGAGAATTCCAGGCCGTGGTCGATCAGCTGCGGTCAGAAGCGGGTAAACGCAACGCCCAGCGCTATGATCTTGCGGGATGGCAGAAGCTTGGCTTTGACCAGCATTCTATTTTTGGCGACCCGCTTTTTGTCGATCCCAAGAACCGCAACTTCCAGGTCAGCCCAGAATCACCGGCCCTGAAAGTAGGCTTCAAGAACTTCGAAATGGGCAAGTGGGGATTGACCGACAAATTCCCCGAACAGTGGCGTGAGCCGAAAAGCTAGCGCTCTTCACAAACTTAAGAGGATCCATGAAGAAAATCATAGTGGCAACGCTGGCCGTCGCAACCGCAGTCTGCGCAGCAGGACTCTACGCCCACAGTGAAGGCTCGCATGTACAGCGCATCGGTATGGTCATCGGAATCAAGCCGGATCAGATCAGCGCCTATGAGGCTCTGCACGCGGCTTCGAACGCCGGAGTCCGTGACTTGCTGACGAAATACCACATGCATAACTTCTCAATTTTTATCCATCAACTCGACGACGGGAAGTACTACCTCTTCGGCTACTACGAGTACACCGGGACCGACTACAAGGCCGACATGGCGAAACTGTCGGCCGAGCCGCGCAATCAGAAATGGCTGTCGGTGACCGATCCCATGCAGATCCCGCTCTCTGGCGAGAAATCCTGGGCGAAGATGCAAGAGGTCTATCACAACCCTTAAGGCACGAGAATTCAGCCAGGCAAGCTGAAAATTTCAGGATGGCGCAGAGCTTTTTGAGGGGGATACCCATGCTGATGCAGCGCATGTGTTGGAATCTGTTCTAGTTGCATCCTTTGTCACTGTGTCATCGGGCAGGAAAACGGTTGCAGCCGCCTGACTTGAAACTGTCGGGAGAGGACTTCGCCAGCGAAGGCTACAGCCGCGATGACCGCGCTTATCACTTGCACCGTTTGGCCACGGCGAGCTCTAGCCTTCAGTTCAGTTTTGAAGCTGGCGAGAAATCACAGGCGATGAACCCTGCATTCGCCATCGATGGCTGGGGGAGCGGAGGAGTGTCACTGACGCTGAATGGCAAGCCTGTCGCGGAAGGAAAGGATTTCCGTGTGGGCCACACCGGGCGACTCGAGGGTATTGCCCTTGTAGTGTGGATCCGGGCGCAGCTAATCCAGCCGACAAAGTTCGGGCTGATGTCAACCTTGAAACCGCAATGAATGGACTTGTGGGCGGCAGAGAGACACACCTCGAAGCCTTCCTAGCAGGCCGTGGTGCAAGTCTGGATTCCTGGGAAAAAGTATTGTGTGAGCCACAGCGCAGGTTCGTAGAATGTGCGCATGGGAATGGGCCGAAGAGAGAAGCAGCGACGGCAAGAACAGCTTTGGATTGCGCATACGGAGTTACCCCGGACGGTCGCGCATCCTTTCTATGAACAGCTCAACCGATTGCTGGAGGGGCGCGGCTTTGAC
>PLIC01000074.1 GCA_003139995.1 Candidatus Acidiflorens stordalenmirensis
CGTGCAGATTCGTGTCGTTGCGCACCGCGCCCTGCGCCTGCACGGGATCGTTCTGGTTGTCCGCGGTCAGCTTCTGGATCTGGTCGTAGACTTCCTGACTGACGAGGTAGCGCTGCTCCACCCATCCCGTCACACCCGCGGCGGTGCGCACTTTGACGAAGCGGCGGTCATGGCCGAGCACTTCCACGCGCTCGCCGTTCTTCACTACTCCGACATTTTCAGACATCGCCGCCACGCGGTCGCGCAGGTTGGCCTGAATGCCGGAAACATAGGCGATCTCCAGCACGCGTCCGCGTCCGCGATTGCAGCCCACTACAAACATCGCGCTGGCCAGGCATAGCGCAACCGCCGCCAATCGAAGCAGAAATGTAGGGATAAACTTCACCGGATCAAGCTTTTACTATAGCGCGGAGACTGTAGTGCGGGGAAGAGACAGAGGAATTCGGTAGTGGGCCAGTTTCGTCCAAACTGGTCCACTACCAGGAATTCCCGAGGGTGCCCCGTCCAAGCTCTGCTTGGGCGGGGTTTTTGGCCGCAAAGTGTGAGCAGAGTTTCGGAATACACTCCCCACATGCCGTGGGGACTGAAGCGCTTCCAGGAATCCGGCCAGCTACGCTCTTCGCCTTCAGTTGTTAGTTGTTGTTGCAGACCCACGAACTTTGGGAGCGCACCATTCCCGTGCAAAAGCCCCGCCCAAGCAGAGCTTGGACGGGGCACCCTCCAGAGTTAGGATGGGCTGGGTGGGCCACCCGCTTTCCCAATCGGGCGTCCCCGTTGTCTGAGAGCGGATCAGCCCACCGCGAGAAGTCAGACAGCCAGCTAGTTTACTGAGACACAGTCAGCGTGGCAGTGTTTGAATATACCGTGCCGCCTGTGGCGCTCGGATAGGTCATCACGATTGTGTATGGGCCGGTCGCACCTGTTTCCGCTGTGCATACCTCGTCCGGATTATTATTGCGATCAACGGAGACTGTGCATGTGATGTAACCGTCGTTCGTCGTGATCGTCAAAGTGCCACCATTGCCAGTCGTGATGTAAGCCGGTGGACCCGGAGTCGCCGCAAAGGTGAAGGCTTGGCCGGGCGATGCTCCTATGCTGACGCTGCCGCTGGTAGGACTAACGGTGATGGAGGTAACGTCTCCGATCACGAGGGCGGTTGCGGTGGCGCTAAGGGCCTGAGCGCTCGCGGTTATAGTTGCGCTGCCCGACGTTACCCCTGTGAGGATAGCGCTGCCAGTGCCAGTAACGGTGGCCACGCCCGGTGTGTCGCTTGACCAGCCGACGCCGCTCGTGACCACACTGCGCGAACCGTCGCTGTAGATCCCGTACAGCGTTAAGGTCTCCTGCTGCCCCACGCCAACTTGTGGTGCCGTCGGATTAATGGCGATCGAGGACAGCGTGGGGGGAACGAAGAATCCTTTGCAACTGATCCCAAAGGCCAGTGCAACCAACACCGTAAAAGCAAGCGTCAATGCCAGTTTGCGCCCAGTCAACATAAATGATCGCCTCAGACAGCATAATTCTAGCAGAACGCCCGGCCCTCGCCCAATCCCACGATAGTGCAGGGGCCGGAGGCGTACCGTCGCCCACCCTGCTCCCTGCGGGCTCGAAGCGTTCCCGAATATAAAGAACGGCTCGCGATCCTGAACTTGCACTGTTTTCTTCGGCGTTTCCGCTAGAGGGGGATGCCGCTCGAACTTTGCCTTCGCGCCCTCGGCGTTTCGGCGGTGAGAGCTCCAACTGAGAGCTGATAACTGAAAACTGACAGCTCTTCCTTACTTCGGCCGCTTCTTTCCCGCGTTCGCGATCCGCTGGTCAATCGGCTTCCGTGCGGCGAAGCCCTCGTTCGTCCCGTGCCAATGCGCGATCGCCGGCTCGCCCAGTTTCCAGCACAACAGGAGGACCTCGCCCTCCACTCTGCAGGGGAAATCGAGCAATCCGATGTCGAGATCTTTCACCTGCACTCCGGTCGCGTCAATCTCGGCGAGGGCGTCCTTGATGCGGCGAATCGCCTTCTCGCGCTCCGCCTTGCGCCGCGCCAAGTGGACCACATTCAGCAGCGTGCCGCCGTTGAGAAAAACGCGGTGCGCCGTCTCCTGTAACTCGAAGTCCACGTCTTCTATCAGCTTCTTGCCGTGGATTGCCTGCCGGAGCAGCGACTCCAGAATCGGTCGGAGCATCTGCGCTTCATCGAGGGTAAAGGTGCGGTCGGACATCTATTTCTATTCTACAGCGTGGGCTAAGGTTTCAAAGTTTCAAGGTTTCCCTGACGCGTCATTTTATGTTCGACTGTTAGGATGGAAGAAAGCTCTCCGGCGGGATCCAGTTCCACTCCGCGCAATGTTTATGTTTTCGGCCTGACTTCGTTCCTCAACGACACGGCCAGCGAAATGGCGTACTGGGTGCTGCCCGCCTTTCTTGCATCGCTCGGCGCCGGGCCCGCGCAACTTGGGATCATCGAAGGCATCGCCGAAAGTGTGGCTTCCTTTGCCAAGCTTTTCTCCGGCTACCTGTCCGACAAGGTTTCGCGCCGTAAGCCCATCGTGGTCGGCGGATACTTCGTGGCCAACGCGGTGAAGCCGCTGCTGGCGCTGGTCTCTTCGTGGTGGCAAATTCTGGGAATTCGTTTTTCCGATCGCCTCGCCAAAGGCGTCCGCGGAACCGCCCGCGACGTGATGGTGGCCGAGTCGGTCGACAAGTCAGCGCTCGGCTCAGCCTACGGCCTGATTCAAGCCATGGATTCCGCCGGGGCCATCGCCGGCCCGCTGCTGGCGCTGGCAATTATCGGACGCTACGGTATGCGCGGCGTGTTCGCGTCCGCCGCGATCCCGGGAGCTCTGTGCGTGCTCGTCGCCTGGATTGGAATCCGCGAGGTTCACAAACAAGTGGAGCGACGGGCGCCCTCGCCCGTCCAAGCCGAGCACACCGGGGCCCCCGTCAAGCCCGGTGTTGGCTTGACGGGGTGGAGCAGCTCGGCAGCCGCCGCGAAATCCGACTGGCTCCCAAAATTGCCGCTCGGCTTCTACTACGTGCTGGCCGTGGTCACATTGTTTTCGCTGGGAAATTCCAGCGACATGTTCCTCGTCCTGCGCGCCGGAAACATCGGCATTCCAGCATCGCGCGCGCCGCTGCTGGGGCTGGTCTTCAACATCACGTTCACGCTGCTCTCATGGCCGGCCGGCAAGTTCAGCGACCGCTTCTCGCGCTCGGCCATCGCCGCCGCCGGATATTTCGTTTTCGCCATCGTCTATTTTGTCTTCGCGCTCGCGCCTTCCCAACTGGCGATCTGGCTGACCATGGCCTTCTACGGACTCTTCTATGCGCTGACCAATCCCGTGCTCAAGGCGCTGGTCGTCGAGACCGTGCCGGGCGAGGCGCGTGGTCGCGCGCTGGGAATTTACTTTTTCTTGACGAGTCTGACTACGCTGCTGGCCAGCGTGATCACCGGCGCACTCTGGAAGGCATATGGAGCGCCGGTTCCGTTTTATCTTTCGGCGGGAATTGCCGCGTTCTCCGCGTTCGCCCTGCTCGCCCATCGTTCGCACATGCGACCCGTGAAAGCCTGAGTGGCTTCAGACCGTCTGCTCTGCCCCATCAGGCCGCCGCAACCAGAAATACGCGGCGACGAGAAACGCTACGCCCGCCACGGTATCGAGCGCGACGTCCCAAATCGAGCCCGTGCGCGACGGAATGTAGCTCTGGTGCCATTCATCCATCGCGGCAACGAAGGCGGTCCCCAACCAGGACAACAGCGCTGTGCGCAACAACAAGGTATGAACTCGACCGAGCGTAGCCCGCCAGCCACGAAGCAGCAGCAGGCTCAACATGCCGTACCCGACGACGTGCCCAGTCTTGCGTAGATAGTGATGGAAGACAAGGAACTTGTAGAAATCGATGTGGCCGAAAAGGCGCGTCAATATCGTGTACAGCATGCTGCCGGTGTGTTCTGACGAGAAGAAATCGGTGGACTCGAACGCAATGAGACCGATCCAGACGATGGCTGGCCACCAGGCGCGCACAAGATTGGGACGGGACGCAGTCAAATCGGTCTCTTCCCTCACTCCGCCGCGTAGTTCGGCGCTTCGCGCGTAATCATGACGTCGTGCACGTGGCTTTCACGCAGACCAGCGGCGCTGATGCGCACGAATCGTGCCTTCTGCTGCAGTTCGGCCACCGTCTGGCACCCGCAATACCCCATGCCCGACTTCAGCCCGCCCACCATCTGGTGCACGATCATCGCCACCGAACCACGATACGGCACGCGCCCTTCAATTCCCTCCGGCACCAACTTGCCCAGCCGGTTCGAGTCTTCGCCCATCACCGGCATCGCCGTCGACGCATCTCCATCCGAGTTCTGGAAGTAGCGCTCGCTCGAACCCGCCGCCATCGCTCCGAGCGATCCCATGCCGCGATACGCCTTGAAGGTGCGGCCTTGATACAGAATCAATTCGCCCGGGCTTTCATCCGTTCCCGCAAACATCGATCCGATCATCACCGCGGAAGCGCCCGCTGCCAGCGCCTTGCTGATGTCGCCGGAATACTTGATCCCGCCGTCGGCAATCACGGGAACGCCCGAGTCGAACGTGGCCCGCGCCGCCTCCGCAATCGCGGTGACCTGCGGAACCCCCACGCCGGTTACGATTCGCGTCGTGCAGATCGAGCCCGGCCCAATGCCGACTTTCACGCCATCCACTCCCGCGCGGACCAGGTCGCAGGCGCCATCGAATGTCGCTACATTACCGGCAATCAGTTCTACCTCCGGTAACCTCGCTTTCACTTTCTTGACCGCTTCGAGCACAAGCGAAGAATGCCCATGCGCGCTGTCGATTGCCAGCACGTCGACTTTCGCCTGCGCCAGTTCCTGTGCGCGCTCCAGGAAATCGCCCGTCGCCCCGATCGCCGCACTCACCCGCAACCGCCCCTTATCGTCCTTCGCGGCGCCGGGATATTTCAGTTTCTTCTGGATGTCCTTAACCGTGATCAAGCCTTTGAGGATGTACTTGTCGTCGACGACGAGCAGCTTTTCCACGCGGTGCTCGTGCAGAATCTCTTCCGCCTGCTCCAGCGTCGTTCCCACCGGCACGGTGATCAGATTTTTCTGGGTCATCACCTTGCTGATTGGAATATCGAAGCGCGTCTCGAAGCGGAGATCGCGGTTGGTCAGAATGCCGACCAGTTTTCCATCTTTGAGGGTGATGGGCACGCCTGAAATCTTGTATTTCTGCATGACGTCGAGCGCATCGGAAACCTTCGCATCCGGCGACATGGTGACGGGATCGACGATCATGCCGCTTTCCGACCGTTTCACCTTGTCCACTTCATTGGCCTGCTGATCGATGGTCAGGTTGCGATGAATGATGCCGAGGCCTCCCTGTTGCGCCAGGGCAATCGCCATGTGCGACTCGGTCACCGTGTCCATGGCGGCGCTGATGATCGGAATATTCAGCCGGATGTGCCGCGAAAGTTGGGTCTGGGTGTTGGTGTTGGCGGGCACAACTTCAGAGCGCGCCGGCAGGAG
>PLIC01000161.1 GCA_003139995.1 Candidatus Acidiflorens stordalenmirensis
GTGAGCACAACAGCAAGTCGTTTGATCCGGGATCTCCTTTTTGACCCCCAATAACGGCTGTCATTATCCTGTACCACTTTTGTTCGCGTCAATGTAAAACAATTTTCATCCTGATCGCACCCTGCGGCACGAGATTCCGCGCCAGCACAGCCGAAATCGCCCCATTTCGGGCGCACTTTTGCGACACCATTCCTGACTTCAA
Organism: Candidatus Acidiflorens stordalenmirensis; assembly: GCA_003139995.1. Lineage (GTDB taxonomy): Bacteria > Acidobacteriota > Terriglobia > Terriglobales > Acidobacteriaceae > Acidiflorens > Acidiflorens stordalenmirensis. Next base: position 203 of record PLIC01000161.1, read on the forward strand.
CCCGCCGCAAACAGACCTCGTTTAACCTGACACCATCTTTCTATCCCGGCGGAGCATAGCGATGCTGCCGGTGCCGGCAGGATAGTCGAAGCGCGTCAGCAGCAGAAAGATCGGTCCAAAAGAGGTAAACGAGGGAGCGATGTCGGAAAAATCGCTGCGCGCAAAGGCAATTCCGGGGTTGAGGCTCGGGGTGAGGAGCAGTCCGGCCCTGCGGAGACCACTGGGGACGACCGAGATGGGAAACCGCGCCAGATTGACGCGAAAGGAGGCAACTCGGTGTAGAATGCCAACCGCTTGGGAATCCAAAAAGGAAATCCCAGTTTATAATCGCTGCTGTTTTCGAGGTCAAGAAGGGAAGTTGCGGCCAAGACCTGCAAGCTCGACTACCACGGCGGCGAGGGCTATCCGCGCTTGATACGCAAAGAATCGAAGCTGGAGTTACTGAGCGACATCCTCAAGGCAAAGTAACGTCTGAACGTGGTCGAATCTGAATCGGAGATTCTGTGACAGGAGCTTCAACATGCGCAAACTTCTCGCAGGGACGTTCACCCTCGCTGTTGCTTTTTTCTTTTCTCACTGGGCGGTCGCCCAGAGCGATCCTCCACTGTTGCTGCGGTTTCCCACGGTCAGCAAGACGCAAATTGTTTTCAACTACGGCGGCGACCTGTGGATCGTCAGCCGCGACGGCGGCGATGCACGCCGGCTGACCTCGGGGGTGGGAGACAAAACCATGCCAAGCTTTTCTCCGGATGGAACGATGGTCGCCTTCACCGGAGAATACGACGGCAACCGCGACGTATTCGTGGTGCAGGCAACCGGCGGTGTGCCCAAGCGGCTCACCTACCATCCCGCCGACGAATATGTTCTCGGCTGGACGCCCGACGGCAAGAATGTTCTGTACATCTCCTGGGGCAACAGTTTCCGTCACTTCGAATTTCAGCTCTACACTGTGCCCGTCGAGGGCGGGTTTCCCGCGCAGTTGCCAATCCCGATCGCCGCGGAGGCTTCGTTTTCTCCCGACGGCACTCACTTGGCGTACGTTCCTCATATCCAGTGGCAAGAGGCCTGGAAGCGCTATCGCGGGGGCCAAACCACGCCCATCTGGATTGCCGACTTGAAGGACTCCAGCATCACCAAGGTTCCGCGTGACAATTCCAACGATCACTCTCCCATGTGGGTCGGCGACACCGTTTATTTCCTCTCCGACCGCAATGGTCCAGTGAGCCTTTTCGCCTACGACACTAAGACCAGGCAGGTTTCCGAGGCGCTGCACAGCGACGGTCTCGACTTCAAGAGGGCATCGGCCGGGCCGGACGCTATCGTGATCGAGCAATTTGGCGCCATCAAGCTCTACGAGCTCAACACCCACCAAGCGAAGAACATTCAGATTCGCGTTTCCGGCGATCTTGACGCCGTACGGCCGCACTTCACCAAGGTGGACCCCAAGCGCATTCAGAATTTCGGTATTTCACCGACCGGGGCTCGCGCCGTGTTTGAAGCCTGGGGAGAAATCTTCACTGTGCCCACCGACAAGGGCGATATCCGAAATCTTACGCACAGCCCTGCCGTCGCGGACCGCGATCCCGCGTGGTCGCCCGACGGCAAATCAATCGCGTATTTCTCCGATGAGTCCGGAGAATATGAACTGTGCATCCGTTCCCAGAACGGCATGGGCAAAGTGCGGCACATCAATTTGGGCAATCCGCCGTCATTCTTCTACACGCCGACGTGGTCGCCCGATAGCAAGAAGATCGCTTACTCAGACAAGCGCCTGAACCTGTGGTATGTCGACCTGGACAATCCCAAGCCGAAGCTCGTCGATACCGACTATTTCGGTGGATTCGGTCCCATGCAGCTGAACCAGACTTGGGCGCCCGACAGCAAATGGGTTGCCTATAGCAAGCAGCTGCCCAGCGGACAACATGCGATTTTCGTCTACTCGCTGGAGCAGGGGAAGTTTTTCCAGATCACCGACGGCATGAGCGATGCGCTCTATCCCGCTTTCGATAAGAACGGCAAGTACTTGTACTTTACCGCCTCGACCGACGTCGCGCTTTCCACCGCCGGTCTCGATATGACCAGCGAAGAACACCGGGTCACGCGCAGCGCGTACGTCGCGGTGCTGAGCAAAGACCTGCCCTCGCCGCTCGCTCCCGAAAGCGATGAGGAGAAGCCGAAGGACGAAAAGAAGGCCGATCCGGACAAAGACAAAGGTAAAGACAAAGGCAAAGCGGCCGACAAGTCTGCGGCGGACAAAGACGCTCACAAAGACACAGACGCAAAGGACGACAAAGATAAGAAAAAAGAAGAGCCCGTCGTGGTCAAGATCGACATCGACGGCATCGGCCAGCGCATTCTCTCTCTGCCCATCCCCGCTAGGAACTACGGCAACCTGCTGGCTGGCAAGTCGGGAATTTTGTTCCTCTCCGAAGAACCGGCGGTCGTCGCCGCGGACACTGAGGGGGACGTGCCACAGACCATCCAGAAGTTCGACTTGAGCAAGCGCAAAGTTGACAAGTTCCTGGACGAGGTCAACGACTATGTCGTTTCCTTCGACGGCGAAAAGATTCTTTACCGCAAGGGCGAATCCTGGGCGACCGCCTCGGCCGACGAGCCGCCCAGTCCCGGTGCCCCGCCCAGTCCCGGAAGCCCGCCGAAACCCGGTATCGGCCCGCTCAAGCTGGATGGCTGGCAGGTCTATGTCGAGCCCCGCGCCATGTGGAAACAGATCTATAACGAGACTTGGCGCATTGAGCGCGACTTCTTCTACGATCCGCACTACCACGGTCTCGATCTCGCCAAGGCAAAGAAAAAGTACGAGCCGTATCTCGATGGAATTGCGTCACGCAATGAGCTTACTTATCTCTTTGAGGAGTGCCTCGGCGAACTGACGGTCGGCCACATGTTTGTGGGAGGCGGCGAGCGGCCTGAGGCAAGGAAGGTAAAAGGTGGGCTGCTGGGCGCGGACTATAGCCTGGAGAACGGCCGCTACCGCATCGCCAAAGTTTATGATGGCGAAAACTGGAATCCCGGCCTGCAGGCCCCGCTCACACAGCCCGGAGTCAACGTCAAAGCAGGTGACTACATTCTTGCCGTAAACGACCGCGAACTGCATTCTTCCGACAACATCTACAGCTTTTTCGAGGAAACCGCCGGCAAGCAGGTCGTGCTGAAGGTCGGCGCAAATCCAGATGGCAAGGACTCGCGCGAAGTTACAGTGGTGCCCGTCGAAAGCGAAGAGGGCCTGCGCCACCTTGCCTGGATCGAGAGCAATCGCCGCAAGGTCGATCAAGCCACGGGAGGCCGCGTGGCCTACGTGTACGTGCCCAATACTGCTGGCGGCGGCTACACCAGCTTCAACCGGTACTTCTTTTCGCAAGTGGGCAAAGAAGCCGTGATCATCGACGAGCGCTTCAACGAAGGCGGCCAGCTCGCCGACTACATTATCGATTACCTGAAACGCCCGATCATGAGCAAGGTCGTCACTCGCGAGGGCCACGACTGGTCGAGCCCATCGGAAGCCATCTACGGGCCGAAAGTGATGATCATCAACGAGATGTCCGGCTCCGGTGGTGACGCGTTGCCGTGGTATTTCCGCAAAGCCGGCCTCGGGCCGCTCATCGGTACCAGAACCTGGGGAGGGCTGGTCGGCATCGGAGGTTATCCCGAACTCCTCGACGGCGGCCGCGCTACCGCTCCACGCGCCGCAATCTACGGCCTTAACGGCGAGTGGGAAGTGGAGAACCGCGGCGTTGCGCCGGACTACGAAGTGGATCTCGATCCAGCGGCTTACCGTCAGGGACACGACGCCCAACTCGATAAGGCCATCGAGGTCGTGATGCAGCAGCTGAAAGAGCATCCGCTGCCGCAATATAAGCGTCCGGCATATCCGAACTACCACGAGCACGATGATTTGGGGAGCAACACGAGGTAGGTGGTAGAAGTTTGCTTGCCAGCCAGCTTCGCAATCTGGCTGATGCCGAGACGAAGATCTTTAACTGGCGAGGAATATAACGGCGAGGGACGGGTGCTGGTGCCGTTTGATCGCCGATATTGCTTATGGAAGCTAAACGGCACCACTACCGCTACTTGGCACGAAATGGCCGCCTGCCTTGCTGACTTCGCCGGCCTTCGCGACTGCTTTTTGGTGGGAGCCGCTCCTGCTGCTCGAACAGTTCCTCCCGCATTGGGAATGCCTGCGTTTGCCCAGGGAGTACGCGGCTTACCATTGGGTATGAGCAGAATGCATCCAGAATTTCTCGAATTAAAGATGGCCTGCCACGTATTCCGGCTGATAAAGAAGGCGGAAGAGAACAAGAAGCACTCAGCGATGAGCTGGCGTTGTCCGCGAGCTGGGCCGACCGTTAAGCGACGAACGCGGGAAGCCTCGCGCGACAGCATGCAAAGGTCACTCGATTGACATGCGAAGCGCTAACAGTTCCGCGAAACCTTGCA
>PLIC01000042.1 GCA_003139995.1 Candidatus Acidiflorens stordalenmirensis
TGGTCGCCGGCGCCGCCGGTGTCAACGCCCTGGGCGATGTCGCCGGACTGCTTGTTGATGCTGGAGATGACAGCGCAGGTGTTGGAGTCGAAGCCGTAGACGGCGTTGTCGTAGCCGATCGACTGTACAACGCCGCGGACGAGGTTTTGAAAATCTACATAGGCCTTAGTAGTGATCTCGCCGGCGATCACGACCAGGCCGGTGCAGGTCAGGGTTTCACAGGCGACGCGGCTGGCCGGGTCTTCACGCAGGCAGGCGTCGAGAATGGCATCGGAAATCTGGTCGGCGATCTTGTCCGGATGTCCCTCGGTTACGGATTCCGAGGTAAACAGAAAACGATTGGTTGCTGGCAAGCTGGTATCTCCTCAAGGTGACTTCGAGCCTTTATGTCCGATAAGGGAGGCTTTATGGAGCCAAGGGCTCTTGACCGGGGTTTGGTTAATCTTCATTAAGACGGTACCAGATATGACCTCCTGAACGCAACGGAATTGGCTGGGCCAGATGGAGTTGACATTGAGTGGGAGCCAGTTGGCATGGAACGGTGGGAAGCGGGCCGTAAATGGAAGAAAAGAAAGAAACAAACTTAGGGTGTCGAAGGGAGTGCCGGGGCATTCGGTAAGATTCCTTGAGGACCAAAAGTAACGGTCTTGACCTCGCCGAATTCTCCTTCGATGTCGAGCTTTTTTCCGTTGAATTGAAAGTCAACGCCGCCGGCGTTTCCGGCCTTGACGATGATTTCCTTCCGGCCTCGGATGGCGCGCTCTTCACCGGCGGCCAAGAGTTCGGACGAGACCGTTGTGCCGTCGGCGGTGATCGAGATCCAGGATTCTTCGCGGGCCTTGATGACGACGGTGAACTCTCCCGGAGTTGGGGCGGGGGCGACAGCTGCTAGTTCCTGAGGTTTCAGGATCGGACGTTTCTTGGGGGCGACAGACGAGGCAGATTCTCCGGTTGGCGAGCCTGTTGCCGGCGAACTAACGATCGGCGAACCAGCGCTGGGCGAACCGGCGCCACTGTTCTCGACTGGCACTCCCCCTGATACCTCGCCTGGCAACTGCGCCGCTGGTACCTGCGTCGTGGCCGCTGTCGGAGTCGGGCGAACCGACTCTCTCGCCTGCTCCCGGCGGCGATGGCTCCAGAGGGAGAGTGCGAGCGCGACTGCGAGGAGAAGCGCGGCAAACAAACCCCAAGGTAGCGGACGAACTGGGGCGTCCGAGATGGACTCCAGGCGGCGGACGTTCTCTTCATTTTCGCGAGCTTCGTCTTTACGCGCGCCGTCTTCCGGAAATCCGGGTTCCGTTGAAACGGGAGGAGCGTCGCCGGAAGCTTGCATGTAGTCGGCAACGGTTTGCTCTTCGTCGAGGCCGACGAAGCGGGAATAGGCGCGGACGAAGCCCTTGTTGAAGATGCCTCCGGGCAACTGGTTGAACTTATCCGCTTCCAGTGCCTGAAGCATGCGGATCCCGATCTTGGTGGAGGCGGAAATCTGCTCCAGAGTGATCTTGCGCTTCTCGCGCTCCAGTCTCAATCTTTCGCCAAAGGAAGGCAAACCAGTCTCCCGCTTTCGCCGGACGGCGAACGAAATTCTACTCTGTTGAGAAGCAAGATCATAGGAGATTGGTAATTGCGTAATTCCTAATTCGTAATTTGAAACCGGTCCCCACGTCCCGACCTGGGTTAAAATTGCCAAATTATCCGATTACAAAATTGCGAATTCTTCGGCGGTGGGTTGGCGGGACGGGTACCCGTTACCTACGTTCATTGCCCGAGCGGTGCGGCCAAACCTATAATTTGCTATCCAACCACGCGAACGAGGAGTTCATGCCGGAGGCAGCGGGCACATCCCCAATTCGCCTGTCGCAAGAGCTGACCATCTTTCACGATGTCGCCAAGGCGCTGACGTCGTCGCTCAACCTCGATTCGATTCTGCAGACGATCATGGAAAAAATGGCGGAATACTTCCGCCCGGATACCTGGTCGCTGCTGATGGTGGATGAGCAAAAAGATGAGCTCTATTTCGCCATCGCGGTGGGGGCTGCGGCTGAGGTTCTGGCGAAGGCGCGTTTGAAGGTGGGTGAGGGAATTGCCGGTTGGGTGGCCAAGCACGGACAGGCATTGATTGTACCCGATGTGCAGAGCGATCCGCGTTTCTCATCCCGGCTGGACGAGATAACGCGGCTGCAGACCCGCTCCGTCATCTGCGTGCCGTTGCGCTCGAAACACCGCGTGCTGGGCGTGATCCAACTGGTCAACGCCAACGTGGGCCTGACTGAACAGGAGCTGTTCTTCCTGCAGGCCTTGTGCGATTACGCTGCGATTGCGATCGAGAATGCGAGGGCGGTCGAGAAGATTCAGGAACTGACCATTACCGACGATTGTACGGGCCTGTTCAATGCGCGCCATCTTTACAAAACGCTCGAGACCGAGGTTTACCGCTCGGCGCGCTTCGGCTACCAGTTCAGCGCGATTTTCATCGACCTCGACCATTTCAAGCTGGTCAACGACACGCATGGACATCTGGTGGGCAGCCGGCTGCTCGCCGAAGTCGGTTACCTGATCAAGGCGCAGTTGCGGCTGATTGATTTTGCCTTCCGCTACGGTGGCGACGAGTTCGTGGTGCTGCTGCCGCAAACCAGCAAAGATCAGGCGGTGGTGGTCGCGAAACGTTTGCAGGATTCCCTGCGTTCGGGGACCTTCTGCATCGAACAGGGTTTGAACCTGAGCGTGCGCGCCAGTATGGGGCTGGCGACTTTCCCGCACGATGCGCAGACGCCGCACGACATCATCCGCCAGGCGGACGAGATGATGTATATGGTGAAGAACACGACCCGCGATAATATCGGCATAGCGTCGCGCGGGTTGCTGGAGCCGTAGGGGGACTACTGCTTTTCTCGCTTCTGCAGATCCGCGGGCTGGCCGGTTTTCGGCTGCGCCTCGGGCGGATCCGGCTTCCACGTAAGAGCGTTCGCGGGCGCGGAGGGGTTCACGCCGAAGTCCCACACATAGAGGTTCATTCCTTCTTTTCCCAGCATTTCGGCAACGGCGTATTCGCCTGCCGCGAGAGACTCGGTGGGAGTGAGCTTGACCCAGCCGCCGGTCATCGTGGTAACGGTGGCTGCGACAAAGCGTTCGTCGGTTTTCATCTTTCCGTTTATTGCGGTCTTGATTCCTCCGGCAACGCGCTTGCCGCCCTTGACATCGAGACGAATAATCTTGAAGCGGTCGCCGCTACTGGGCGCGAGCAGTGAAGGCTCGCCGGGCGCCTGCGCGGTTGCGGGCGCGCCCTGATTCGCGTCGTTACTGTTCGAATCAATGTTGATGTAGAGCGAAGGCACGGTGGTGTGCGACTGAACCTTGGCATGCGCCTCGGGAAGTTCAATCGTTTGCTTGACGCCGGCCAGCGGATTGACCGCAGCCCGCAGAATATTCGTCTTTGTGTTCTTGTCCACATCGCTGCCCGATTGCTGCAGCTCGGCTAACTGCGGCTGATTCTCGTAGGTATCGAGGAGGAAGATGCCGCCTTCGTCGGGAAGGCGCAGGCCGGGCGCGACCTGCGGGGAACGGGCTTGTTCGGCTTTGCGTTCGGCTTCGAGTTCCTTGTCGAGTTCGACCGCTTCCGGAGCGGGCGCGCCCTGCAGGCGGCCTTGCTCAAACTTTTCGGTTGCGTCCCAGTCAATCATTGACTTTGGCACTTCCTCCCATTCGCCGCGCTCGGCGCTAAAGTAGCGGACGCGCTCGCCGTGAATCTCATACTTGGTAATGGACTGGTAGGAGCCGTCTTTCAGGATGAGGCGGCGGGCTTGGGTCCGGGCGGGAGCGGGAACCTGGGACAGGCAAGAGAAGACCAACGCAAGGATTGCTGCCGCGAGGAGTCCCGTCCTGCCAAAGCCCATCCTGCCAAAGAATGATTTCATGCCGCGGAACATTATCGGCCTTTTCTAGTGCTTCGGAAAGGTTAGATGCGAGTGGTTCTGGTCGCTGGGCGCGGGAAATTCTTTTCGACGGATCGTCGTGGCCGGCCGCGCGTGACCTTGCCGGTATCTGCGACTACACGATTGAATGAGAATCCGCGGGTGCCCCTCGCGCTTTTCGAAAAGCGGGGCTTCTCCCGCTGAGTGAATCGGCGGTCCAGCGTCCCACGTTTCGAAAACCGCGAAACGTGGGGCACCCGTTTCATCCACTGCCGACAAAAGTTCGAACTAACGGCTGAAAACTGATAGCTGACAGCTGTCTTTTTTCCGCATTCCCTTCCAGAAAAATCTCTGCCATAATTGATCGTGCACCCCAGCCCGCACAATTTTTCAAACAAAATCAGAGCGAGGAAGCGATGTCGGCCAAGTACATCTTTGTAACCGGCGGTGTGGTGTCTTCATTGGGCAAGGGACTGGCGGCGGCCTCCATTGGATGCCTGCTCGAAAGCCGCGGCCTCAAAGTCAACCTGATGAAGTTCGATCCGTACCTGAACGTCGATCCGGGGACGATGTCGCCGTTTCAGCACGGCGAAGTGTTCGTGACCGACGACGGCGCGGAAACCGATCTCGATCTCGGCCACTACGAACGCTTCACGCACGCCAAGCTTTCCCGCGATAACAACTGGACCACGGGGCGTCTCTACGAGCAGATCATCGCCAAAGAGCGGCGGGGCGATTACCTGGGCAAGACCGTGCAGGTGATTCCGCACGTGACCAACGAAATCAAGGCGGCGACGAAAAAAGTGGCGCAGGACGTGGACGTGGCGCTGATCGAGATCGGCGGCACGGTGGGCGACATCGAATCGCTGCCGTTCATCGAAGCGATCCGCCAGATGCGGCAGGAACTGGGGCGCGATAACACGCTGTTCGTGCACGTGACGCTGGTGCCGTTTATCGCTGCGGCGCAAGAGTTGAAGACCAAGCCGACGCAGCACTCCGTCAAAGAATTGCTCAGCGCCGGAATTCAGCCGGACATCCTGCTGTGCCGCACCGACCGGTTCCTGTCGAAAGAGATCAAGGCGAAGATTGCGCTGTTCTGCAACGTTGAGGAAGAAGCGGTGATTACGGCTAAGGACGTTGCGTCCATTTACGAAGTGCCGGTGGTTTTCGCGCATGAAGAAGTGGACACGCTGGTGCTGCGCCGTCTGAAACTTGAGGCGAAGGATCGCGATCTTTCGAAGTGGAACGATCTGGTGCACCGCGTCTACAACCCGAAAGATGTGGTCAGGATCGGCATTGTCGGAAAATACGTGGAGTATGAAGACAGCTACAAATCGCTGAAAGAGGCTCTGGTGCACGGCGCGCTGGCGCACAACTTGAAGCTGGAAGTGAATTGGATTGAAGCCGAGGGCCTGGAGACTGCCGACAAGAGTTATGAAGCGCAGTTGGAAGAATACGACGGATTGCTGGTGCCGGGTGGTTTCGGCAAGCGTGGCATCGAAGGCATGTTGAAGGCGATCCAGTACGCGCGCGAGAAACATGTCCCCTACTTCGGAATCTGCCTGGGAATGCAGACGGCTTGCATTGAATATGCGCGCAACGTCTGCGGGTTGGCGGATGCCAACTCGAGTGAGTTCGATCCAGCGACTCCGCATCGCGTGATCTACAAGCTGCGCGAGTTGCGTGGCGTGGAAGAACTGGGCGGCACGATGCGGCTGGGCGCGTGGCCGTGCAAGATCGAGCCGGGAACGCTGGCGTACAAAGTGTATGGCCAGGCCGAGATCAGCGAGCGGCACCGGCATCGTTACGAGTTCAATCGCGAGTACGAAGAGCCCATGGTGGCCGGCGGGCTGTGCATTTCGGGCTCGACTCCGGACGGTACTTATGTGGAGATGATCGAGATACCAGGTCATCCGTTCTTCATCGGATGCCAATTCCATCCGGAATTCAAATCGAAGCCGCTGGAGCCGCATCCGCTGTTTAAGGCGTTCGTAGGCGCTTCGTACGAACACGGGCAGAAAAAGAAAGAGCAGAAAGACGCGGCCGAGGTGGAGATGTTTCTGCGGCCGGACAAAGTGGGACGGAGATAAACCATTGAGGCATTGAATCATTGAGGCATTGAGTCATTCAATGCCTCAATGCCTCAATGATTCAATGATTCAATGACTTTGTCTTTCCAAATCGATAATGTTCGCGTCGGGGCTGGCGATCTGTTCCTCATTGCCGGGCCTTGTGTGATTGAGAGTGAAGAGCACGCCCTGCGCATGGCGGAGATCATCAAGGGCGTGGCGCGTTCGCTGAATTTTCCGTTCATCTTCAAAGCGTCGTACGACAAGGCGAACCGCACTTCGATCCGGAGCTATCGCGGGCCGGGTGTGAAGGAAGGCCTGTGCATCCTGCAGAAAGTCAAAGATGAGGTGCACATTCCGGTGCTGACCGATGTGCATCAGGCGTCCGACGTCGCTGCCGTCGCCGAGGTGGTTGACGTGCTGCAGATTCCGGCATTCCTTTGCCGGCAGACCGATCTGATTGTGGCGGCGGCGCTCAGCGGGCGTCCGGTGAACATCAAGAAAGGGCAGTTCGTTTCGCCCTGGGATATGAAGCACGCGGTAGCTAAGTGCCGCGATGCCGGGAACAGCCAGGTGTTTGTGACCGAACGTGGTTCGAGTTTCGGCTACAACAATCTGGTGGTGGACATGCGCTCGCT
>PLIC01000213.1 GCA_003139995.1 Candidatus Acidiflorens stordalenmirensis
TTCCCACCGCGCTTGGAAATCCCGCCAAGTACGCGGGATTCCCACTTTTCCACCGCCTCGGCTACGGGAGATTAACAAAACCGGACATTTCACTTGCTACAAAAACCGGATATTTTAACTTGTTAACAACACGGATGGTCGACAGCTCAGACTGAGCCTTCACGTGTTTCGGCAGCCGGATGGCCAACAGCGACCAAATAGAGCGCCTGCTCGTTGTTCGGTAGGGAAACAGCCTTCCCTACCTGGTCATCGTAGAACCCGCCCACCGGTACTCCTCCCAGACCCAGGCTCACTGCCTGCAGTAGAAGATTCTGGGCCGCATGGCCCGCCTCCAGATGCACGTACAGTGGGCTCCGTTCTCGGCCATATTCGCGCTCGATGCGCTCATATACGGCGGCGATGACGAAGATGGCGGCCGCGTCGCGAAGGAAGCTCCGGCATTGTGCGGCCCAATACAGCGTAGGCCTCAGATCGGTTTTCGACTGCAACTCGAGTTCGTGCCCGGCTGGCGCGTAGTGATAAAATCCGTCCGCTGCCGCGACGTAGACCTCCAGCGCATACAACGCACTTGCTGAAGGAGCGGTCCGCCGGCCATCAGGCGCTGTGATTCCCTGCGCTGCCCACAACAGCTGCGAAAGCTCCTCGCGCGACAGGTGCCGGCCCGAAAATTCCCGCAGCGAGCGGCGCTGCGCCAGTGCCTGTTCCAAGGGCATTCGGCCGGCGAGATCGGGTGCTGGCAGCGCAATTTTGACTTGCGCCTCCGGTCGTTCCTCTTTGGCAAGCGTGGCCCGCGTCCTATGAAGAAGTCTGCGTGCCGCAACCATGGCGGCTGACAACAGTCTAAGATTCCTGCGCACCAAGACATCCTTTGGATGTTCGTGAGAGGAAAAACTCCTGTACTTTTAATCGAGGGCAGCCGGCCGCTGTGTTCCTGCTAGGCGAAGGACACCATTCGTACAGCGCCGCAGCGCGAGCCAACTCGCTCTGAGAGCAAGCATCGGCAGTTCATTAAGCCAAGGACTCCTCCAAACCGCCTGCAGGTTCCTCCATCTGCGCAAGCGTTCAAATCGGGCGTTCACTTGTTCGAGTTGCCCGTGAGTCAATCTCTCGGACAGATGGATAGCGCGTTGCTTGTCGCGGACGAATTTGTAGTTCAAGCGCGACCAGTCCATTCCTTTGTCATTGACCAACCCCCGCTGCTGGGCCAGGTCCCAGACTGGGGTGTTCGGAAGCGGAGAGAAAACGTTGACGTCAAAAAAGTCGATGGGCGATTTTCGAATGAACTTGTACGTCTCTAGCATTTCCGCTTCGGTTTCGTCCGGTGCGCCGATGATGAAATCGGCATTGACCTGCATGCCCGCTTCTTTCATCAAGACAACAGCGCGCCGATTTTGCTCCACGGTCACGCCCCCTTTGAGGTAGTCCAATATCCTTTGCGAGCCGCTCTCCAACCCAAACTTGACGGAAACCACGCTCATCGCCCGCAGGGTTCGCACAACCTCCGGTGTAACGTGGTTGGCACGACACCAGCAAGAGAAGCGCAGGCGCTTGTGAAATCCTCGCCGCTGCACTTTTTCGCTGATTTCCCGCAAGCGGGGTAGATTGGAAATAAAGTCATCGTCCGCAAAACGAACCACGCGGACCCCACGAGAAACCAGTTCATCCAGTTCTTCGAGAATATAGTCCGCCGAGGCGTACCGTATTTTGCCCCACAAGCGCGCCGTGGCACAGAAAACACACTTGTAGACACAGCCCCGCGCCGTGTGAACGTAAGCCCGGTAGCCGTAACCGATCAGTGCGCGCTTCGGATGCGGCAGATCGTCCAGCTTTGGCAGTGTGGGACGGGGCCCGGTCTGTTGACCCTCGGCAAACGCAATTCCCGGTATTCGCTCCAAGTCTGTTGGATCGAACCGGCCGGTTGCGAGAAAAAGCTGGAGCAATTCCACAAAGGTCTGCTCCCCCTCGCCGATACAGGCGGCATCCATCGCCGGCGTGAGGCTTTGGGGAAGGCACGATATGTGCGGCCCGCCAATGATGACGCCGATTCCTCGCTTCCGTGCCTCTCGTGCGTATTGTTCCGCGTAACCGTAATTGTGAGTTACCGAACTGATGGCTAAAACGTCCGGACGGTGACGATCCAGCAGCGGCGCAATTGGACCGACGTCCCAATGGAATTCCACACTCTGAGGCGGGAGGTGCTGCTCGGCGTAAGCGGCCAGATAAGCCGGCCACAGAGGTGCGTACAGGTTGTGGGCTAAAACATCGGGATTAACTGCGGCAGTAAATAAGACCTTTTTCATTAGTGAGCGACCCTTATGGGTAACAATAGCGTATTTACTCGATTACTCAATAACACAATCGCACCGGCTGGAAAAAGGAATCTTAGAAAGACCGGGAAATTCTGCTTTTGGGCGAAGGAAGGTCTCGAGCAAACCCATGGTCACCAAGACAACATCTTCGCGCCAGTGTCGCGCCGCGAGCCTCGTGCTGGAGGGAACGCTTATCGGCGCGATGTGCCGGGCAACCGTAAAGTTCAGAGTTGCTGAAGCACATCGGCAATTCGGTCGCCGGCCTTGCCGTCCCAAAGAGGCGGAACACTTCCTCGTTTGGCTCTGCCTTCGAGGATAGCCGACAATTCAAACGCAAGCTTTCGGCTGTCCTGGCCCACAAGAATGTTAGTCCCCATAGTCACCGTAATCGGACGTTCAGTATTGCTGCGTACAGTGAGACAAGGCACTTGCAGGTAAGTAGTTTCCTCCTGAATTCCGCCGGAGTCCGTGATAACAACCATCGCGCGTTTTTGCAGCGCGAGGAATTCGATATAAGGCACCGGTTCGAGGAGGTGCAGCTTATCGATGCCGATACCGAACTGGGCGATCCGGGTTCGCGTACGCGGATGGACGGGAAAAACGACATCCAGCTGTTCGTTCACTGTGAGCAGCGATTCAAGAATGCTTTTCAATGTTTCGCTATCGTCAACGTTGGAGGGGCGATGGAGTGTCACCAGCGCAAAACGATCCGGGAGTCCGTTCATGGGACACTGGATCGCGGCCGGGAGGAGGCGCACGAGTGAATCAATCATGACATTTCCGACCCGGTGTATCTTTTCTGGGGCGACTCCTTCGAGCAAAAGATTCTTGTCCCCGTCTTCTGAAGGCGTGAACAGCACATCTGCCAATTGGTCGGTAACAATGCGATTTACTTCCTCCGGCATCGTGCGGTCGAACGAGCGAAGTCCCGCCTCGACATGCGCAACCGGGATCAACAATTTGGAGCATACCAAGGCGGCGGCTACAGTCGAATTAACGTCCCCGTAAACGAGTACCATGTCCGGTTTTCGTTCCACTAAGACAGGTTCGATGCCGCTCATGACGTCTGCAGTCTGGCGGGCATGCGTGCCGGACCCGACCCCGAGATTGACGTCCGGGACCGGAATTTCCAATTGAGAAAAGAAAACGTCCGAGAGATTTCTGTCGTAATGTTGGCCGGTGTGCACGAGCGTCTGCCGCACTCCAGGCCGCCTCCGCAGGGCATGCAACACTGGCGCGGCCTTCATGAAATTTGGACGGGCGCCGACTACGTGCAGAATATGCATAAATTGCCTTGGGGTTCCTCGTGATCCCGCAGCTTCATTCCCTCATGCGGGATCGAGAACGACATTTCGTCTAAAATGGCTGGTTCTCGCAACTTTAATGCAGATAGAGCGGAAGACATTAACCTGCTCCGGAAAGCAATCGGGCATATGTTTGCCTGATCTGCCGGATTTGGCCACGGTGTAATGCGAAGTGACGAGTATCCTGAAAAATCTCATCCAGTAATCGATTGGTTCTCCAGGGAAATGTGACCGTTTCCCAGTAGCGCGCTGGCGGCAATGAAAGGAGGTCCCTCTCCGTAACGTCGCGCACCCTTTGTGCGAACCGAATGTCCTCCGTCACGGCGTAGGAAGGCTCATGCCAAGATCGAATCGAGGTAAGCCCGTGAACGAGCGGTTCGTTCTCCCAACCTAAACATGTAAGATGCTCTTCATTTCGATTGCCCCCAATGAGCACATGCAGCAGAGCATAGCGCCACTCGATCACATGCCGCACATGCCAGCCGATCGAGTGCACCCACGTCGCCGGTTGGAAGGTCAATTCACGATCGGATATCTTCGAAAACTCATTCAGCAGGCGGTCCCACTCGTCGTTGACATGGCAGCGTACGAAGTCAAGGATCAGTTGCGTAGCTGATGGATCATCTGCAACTGTGGTTTTCAGATTGATGCCGACCATTTAGGGAAACTGCTTGACCACAACCGGGCCCAAGACTTTGGCTACGCCAACTGGAAGCTTCTTCCATACGGACTCGACCAGTTGCCGCCTCGTGCCGCGCTTGGTCGAAAACTCGGTTTGTCCTTCGCCATAGCCATAATATTGATAATAGTAACTGTACTTCGTTCCGCCCCAACCTAAGCGGTAACCGAACGCGGCGTCGGTGTTTGGAATCCTGCCCGAGTGACAGATTCGAATCCCCTGCGTCGCGAGCTTGCCGATGAGCTGCCAGTACAGATTGTAGGCAGACAGCATAGTCCGGCCGCTCTGGTCGCGCAGGCACGAAAACGGGAACGACACTGTATCCCTGAATTTCTTGACCATTGTTCCCGCCACCAATTCGCCTTTGAACCGAAGCAGGGCAATCTCGTAGGCTCCGGTGTCGAAAAGTCCGCTTACCCAAGATTTGCTCACGCAGGGTACGCCAGCCGCATGCTGGTCATACAGCAGCAAGCGAAAGAAACTCGACGTGTCGGCTGAAGGATATTCCAATTCCAAGTTAAAGGCCTGGGATTCCAGGACCTTATCCCGGTTGGTCTGGCTAATACGCTGCCAGACTTGATCCAAGTCGGGAGACAACTCCAGTTCACGGTTGTAGTAGTTCTCGTCGGTACTCAGCGGCCCACTAAGCTTGAGCTTGTACTGCTTGAGGGCGATCCGGGAAATTTTCAGCTGCTTCGAGATCTCGATCGCTCTGTCCAACAGGGCCTGCTGCACATCCGGGCGTTCCGCAACGATGCCACCCGCCACAAAGTGAGGGATGGAGATGAGTGCCTCGCCAGAACGAAGGGTACGAATTCTATAAAGGGGGAGGATACCGCAGATTCTCGGCCCGTCGTAGACGGCCAGAGGATAGAACTCGGCGCCACAGTGTTTCGCCAGGAAGTCCGCCCAATGGTAGGCGTGCCAGGCAATCACCCCCCGGCTCTGCTGCACAAACTCGTCCCAATCTTTCTTGTTTCCTGGTTCAACGAGCACTACATCCATGGAGCTCTCCCGCTGGTTGCGTCTTGACCTCGTTTACCACCATCTGGTACTTGCCCGAGATTTGCGGATCGATCCGCGAGACATATTCGAATTCAAAACACACATCCGGACTAAAGTTCTTGCGCAAAATGCGCTTCATGTCTTCCTCGGTTCGTTCCGAGTATCCTTGGCGCTTGACAATCCGGATCGAGATATAGTCGGGGCGGCGGTATATGACCTGGAACCTCTCCACGAACTGGCTTTGGCCGTCGACCATGAAGAACCGGCACCAGAAGTTCGGCGGAATCATGCGTCCGTCCTTGGTGACGAAAATCTCACCCGTGCGGCCCAGAAAGTCTTCGATGACCTGGAGCGTTCGGCCACATCCGCAGCGGGAAGGCGCCGGGCGGCCGAGATCGCCGAGCCGATAGCGGATGAAGGGCATGGGAGAGGTATCAAGTGGAGTGACGATGATTTCGCCCATTTCGCCGTCGCGGGGATTGCAGTTGCTCTCGACCAGCATGTGCTCCTGGTTGATGTGCCAGGAGTGGTGCGGACACCAGGCGGCCACATGGCCCACTTCCCGAGCGCCGTAAATGTTTGTGACCGCGCAGTGAAATACCTCTTTGAGCGCCTTCTCTTCGTGCTCATAGACGGGAGCGGCCCATCCAATCGCAAGCTCCGGACTGCAGGAACTAGCGTCTTGTCCAGTGCGCCGGATATAGTCGGCCAGCCCAGCCAGCGCGCTGGTAAACCCCCAAAGCACGCGGGGCCGGAATTCCCGCAGCTTTTGCAGGCAAAAGGCGTATTCCTTGTCGGCCAGGTTGACGCCCGGCAGCATCAACTGGTGCCACAAACGCTTGCGGGTCCAGATCTGCAAGTCGTTCGGCATGTAATCGACCGAGATGCGCGCCATGCGCGCTTCTCGTGCACCGGGCTCAATGCCGTACCAGTGCCTCAGCCGTAGCTCAAAGGCCCAGCTAACTGCGGTCACGGAACCGTCGTCGTAAAAGATAACTGGCGCTCCGGTCGATCCCGAAGAGGTGTTCTTGATGAGCTTCTGCCTGCGAAATCGTCCCCATGGAATCGGTTGCCCCGGACTCCGTTTCGATTGTGCAGCGGCATCGAGGTATGGACGGCAGCGCACATCTACCATGTCCGCACAATGGTTGATGACATCCTGACGACTTAGAGGTGGTATCTGCTTTATATCTTCCAACGTTCGGATGTCGTCGGGAACCAATCCGATTTCTTTGAATCGCGCCGTGTAAAACGGACAGAACCGATTCGCGTGCCGGAGCGCGCTCTTGACTTTCTCGATCTGCAGGTCCCGGAGTTGTTCTTGCGAGTACCACTCCGACTGAACGAGTTGCCGATAATTGGAGAGGATCTCTTTCCTGTTGAGAAGGAAATTGGTGAGGGGGAACGAGACTCGCCCGACAAACCAATCGTCCAATTTCTCGAGCATGCTCACCGATGCAGCCTCACGTAACGCCACCAGTTGAAGGTGAGCACCCGGGTGTAGTGGACATCCACAAATTCCCGAAAACCCACACGTTGAGCTAGTTTCAAGGAAGGAAGATTGTCGTCCAACGCGCCGCCGTACAATTTCCGATAGCCACGCCGACGGAGTTCTTCGAAGATTCTGTAGCGGAGTTGTGAAGCGAGTCCTTTTTTTCGGAAGTTCTTGACTGTGGCGATCTGCTCGGACCAGGCCTCTCCTTCGCGGAAGGCCCTGCGAATCTGGACCAGTGGCATGAAGACTTTGCCGAAGGAAACCAGGTTAAAGCCGGCCAGTTGGCCGCCCTCAAAGGCTGCCACACAGATTGCCCCAGCCGCGAGGCGCTGCTTTACCGTTCCTTTCAGCCATTCGGAGTTTCCCTCGATCTGGCCGATGGCAGCTTCGTCGCTGGCGTCCAGGAAGCGGAACTCCACTCCCTCCAGTTCCGAAGGGGGCTCGGTCTTGTCCTTTAGTAAATCGATTCTGTATAGCCTGTAGACCCGATGCTCGAAGGCGAACTTGAACAAATAGGCGATGGTCTTGCTGAGGGTGGTCTTGAGTCCGTGATCCTGCAGGTTCCTTTCAACTTTTCTTTTCCACACTTGCAGGGTGAGATGAACTGCGCCCATACGGGACTCCTTCCTACCGAACTGCACGTCAGGCACGTTCAAGATGGCCGGCCCAATTAGGATGCGGCGCAAGCTTCAGGTTTCTGCGCGTCTGGAATTCCTGGAGAGTCAGGGTCTCGTCACCGTCGATCACCCGGATCGTTCCGCGGCCGCCGCGGAACAGCGGCTTGGCGCTGGGCTGCTCCAAGCCTCGTTTGACGAGTGGAATTCTGTCGATATCAAAGCCCATCAGCGAAGCGCCCACGGCGTCGAAGGCAACCGGATTGAAACCGGCCAGGAGCACGCCAGGAGTCACGGGGTCGCAGGAGATCGGCCCGTCCCCTTCGCCTCCCACAATTCCATCCATCAGGCAGAAGTATCGTTTTTGAATCGTGTCCCGGATCTTCCCTTCTTTGTCGGAGTAGAAGAGCGTCCGGTTGACATCCAGCAGCGTCCGCCAGAGGGTGTCGTTGCCATACCACATGCCTTCGTTGACGTTGTCCTGGAATGGCCTAAGGTAGCGACTGTGCCAGACGAGCCGGTCAATGCCGCTGTAAAAGGCCTTGACGGCGATGAAGGGGCTTTCTTCCACCCGGTCGCGCAGCCAGGTGTGAAACCTCTTGCGGGCTGAGGGATTGGGGTACTGGTCTCCACCTTCTTTCGGTGAGCCGAGCATGAAGTGTGGGAGTGTGTCCTTCAACGCCGGAAGGCCCATGTGGTTCTTGAGTGCCATGGTCACCGCCGTCCGGCGATGGGTCTTGAACTTGGGGATGCTGATGACCGCGTCACTCTGCAATACCGAGTTAGGGAACAGGTATTCATGCTTTGCCGGGCCGTGGTGCGCCAGCATGTCCTTGTGGCTGGCGATGTTGATCCGCAGTAGCTTCGGATCGATCCCTTCGAAATGGCTATGCTGGCCGAGGTTGATGAATGTGTAGCCGCGGGGGTCCTCTTCCACCTTGGCGCGCGCGCGTTCACCACCCATCCAACTGGGCACGGCACGGTAAATGCGAAGGTCAAAAAGCTCGATCGGAACGGGCGTTTGTTCCCGATACCAGGCCACCAACTGGTCGATCTGCGAAGCCGCCATGGCCTCGTCGAAGTGCCCGAAGATCACCTGCGCATCGCCGATGACGATCCTTCCCTTGCCGTTCAGCGCGATGTTGATGTAATCCAGCATCGGCCGCATGACCGAAGCGTGAATGATGATGGAAAAGATGTTTTTGCCCTGGATATGGAAATGGCGGACAGTGTTTGGCTTCACGAACACCATCATTCCCGGCTCGATTACTTCTTTGAGGGGGTTCCAAGCGGGAGTATTGAAGTTTTCACGGTCGAGTCCCAAGCGCCGAAGCGTTTCCCGCACGTAGTGGTAAACCTGATTATCGGGATCGAGGTTCGTCCCGCGATATTCAGGGTATTTCTGGGGTGGGTGGAAAGGGACTCGCCTCGGGTAGTCGGCAAGTCCCGTAAATGTTACGGCAACGTCATAGTTGTGAAATCCCATCCGTACTCAGCCTTGTGGGTTAGTGTATGAATGTCCGCGATGATTGCAGGTAGCAATGATGCACGGCAACGTACTCACAAGACCCTCGTCGATTGCGGTGGACCCGATTTTAAGAACGCGCGGGGGCCAGCTTGGCTATAGGCGAGGACTTCCCCTTCCAGACTCGCGTAAGCAACGACCGCCCTTTCGTTGCCCGGCCCCTCCGCGCACCATTCGCCATCTTTCTGGACCAACTGCATTTGACTTCTTTGCCTCCACCACTTGCTCACTTCTCTGGGCAGGGTGACCCACACATTTCTCTCCTGACGGACGCGGTCGAGCATCGCGAGGAGCCCCGCGTAGGTCTTCTCCTCCCGGGGGCCTGTGATGTAGTCGGGGTGGGTGATGACGTTGATCATGCCGTGTTTCCGCAGGATCAGTTCGATCTGCCGCTCCCACAACTGCAAAGAATAATCGTTCAGGATGTAAAACAGCGAGTAGTCCTGCGTCGTGGTTACCGGCAGTTCCACCAATTTGCCGATGAAATAGGGCATCACGGTACAACAGCCGCCCCGCTGAGGGTCCAGATGGGCGACGTTCGGAACAGAAGTGTCGTAGTCGAAATCCAACAGATCAAACCACTCTTGGTTCCGGTACAGCACTCCGGCCCTGAATCCCGCCGCACCGTAGTGTTTTCCGTATCGATTGATCTTGGCGACCCTCCGTTCAAACTTACGCCGGTCACAATAGAGGTGCCCATCATGATTTAGATCTTGAACATTGACCTCGCACCCGCGCCGCCGAATGCTGTCCAGATAGGCCTCAGATACGGAATAACGCTTCTCAGGTATGACCTGAAACGAAGCTGGAATCCCGAATGACTCGTTCATGTCCATAAGCCGGGCCGACCGATCGACTCCATCCTGCGTTTCCACATCGTGGGTCACGATGGCGCACCCATTCTTACCTTCAGGCCAAAACCAAATGAACGGCACTTTCGCGCCTTCTCGCTGCCTGATCGAGAGCGCCATCAGCTTTTCCATCAAGACGTCCACGGTGGTGTCCACTGGCCAGTTAGGAAACGCTAAGTTACGCCATCCGCTGAGACTGACTTTCTGCAAATGCTTGCGCACGTGTACCGACAGGAGGGGCCTTACAAAGTAATAAGCGTCGCGGACAAGTCTCGCCGTGCCCGTCCGCCCTTTTGCACCAGCTATTGCGTAGCGCTCATAATGGAAGTTAGTAACGACCTCGGAAGGATCGAAGGGTAGTTGCACAGACGACCCGTGATTTCTCACGTCGGCGGACACGTCGTAAAGTGGGCCATCTGGCCTCCTGGCCCGGTAGCCCGCGGCCGACCGGCCGTAACATACGATTTCGGGGCCAAAGCGGAAATATCCGGCATCTTGGGAAAGTCCGCCCGTGAGTTGAAAATCGGCGGAATGCGCAGCACACCGGAAATACTCAGTCAAGAAACTTGCCATCGTCCCACGATCCTACACATTGATCTTGTCTTGGCTCAGCGTGAAATGG
>PLIC01000259.1 GCA_003139995.1 Candidatus Acidiflorens stordalenmirensis
CGCTCTGGCTGAAACCGCCCCAGTTATTTTCCATGAGGTTGGCTTCGACTAGCACCCGGACCGCATTCTTGAGTTCAAAGTGGTTCTTGACGATGAAGGGATGGCCGTCCGGTCCGCCGATGAAGTTCGGGTTGCCCGGCATCCACTGCCACGGTTTCCAGAAGTGATTGTCCAGGATTTCGATATCGGTGGGAGTCAAGGTGGCCGCTCCGCCGCCGAACAGGATGGCCTCGCCCGAGGCTTCCAGGAAGTTGTCCTGGATCTTGAAGGGACCATCCTGGGTGTCGCTGACGCCCCCGGAGACGGCATGAGCGTCGGTGCAAACCCCGGAGATTGCGATGCAATGGAAATCGCTGAAGTAGGAATCGACGACCGCAACGTTGGTCATGCCGCTCAGGTTCACGCCGTCCCTAGTTTCATCCTGAGGATTTCCATGCAGCCATGAGCGATCGAACACAAGGTGATCCGCCGTGCCTTGGCCCACGATTAGCTGCGCGGACCCTTCGATTCCGGCGAGACGAGTAACTTCCAGACCGATGAAGCGGTAATAGTTGGCGCCGGCGGCGATCTGGAACGGACCGTTGCCACTAGTTTGCATCTGCACTTTCGCCATCACGTTCGTTGGATTGGCGCAGCTATACTGCGGGCGCCCCGGGAGAGACGCGACCCCGGCGTAGCAGGGCGTGGAGCGTTGCCCTTCTGCCGGCAGAGCGCTGTCCGGAGAACTGGTTCGGACGATGATCCAATGGTTGATGTCGCAGTTCTTGGCCGGCACAACGAACCTGCCGGTAAAGGTTGCGCCTGCCTGTAGTTCGATCACGTCGCCGCAGCGAGCGTTGTTCAAGGCCGATTGCAGATCGCCGCCAGCGTCGACGGTGATGACTGCTCCCGGCGCGGGCGTGTCGGACATCGCACTGGGAACGGTCACTCGCGGCAGTTCCGCGGGACCATCGAAATTGCCGCCGGTAACGACGGTCACGCTGAAATTGCCGGTCGCGGTCTTGTTGGTGGCATCCGTGACCGTGACCGTGAAGTCGAAGGTACCGGTTGCGGTAGGCATGCCGGCAAAATCCCCGTTTGCATTCATCGTGATTCCCGCCAGAGGATAGCCCGCGGAAATGCTCCAACTGTAAGGCGTGGCTCCGCCGGTCGCGGTGAAGACTTCGCTATAAGTGTCCCCCTGTTGGCCCTGAGGAAGACTCCCGGTTGTGATTTTCAGTGACTGGCTATTCTCCGGATCCACGGTGACTGCGGCGCTGGCTAACTTCGAAGAGTCAGCATTGCTGGTCGCGGTGACGACCACGTTGGTTTGCGAGTTTACTGCCGGCGCAGTGTAAAGACCGCTGGCATTGACCGAGCCTGCCGTCGCCGACCAGATCACGCCAGTATTGGAAGTTCCGCTGACAGTGGCGGTGAACTGCTGCTTCTGATTCGAAAGCAAAGTTGCGCTGGCCGGAGATACACTGACCTTGACATTCCCGCCGCTACTGCCACTACCGACGACAATGGCGAACGTCTGGCTCCCTTGATCGAGGCGCGGAAAGTTGGTCACAATAACCTCGAACGAAAAGTTGCCCGCCGTTGTAGGCTTCCCCGAGAACGTCCCCGTGGCTGGATTCAAACTGATGCCCGGGGGCAGGGCGCCAGTCTTCACCGAGAAATAGTACGGGGGGTTCCCGCCACTGACTGCGAGCACAGCGTTGTAAGACTCATTGACCGTGCCGGCGGGAAGATTTCCCGACAGATTCAGGGTGTTTGGGGCCCCGTTGCTCTGCGAGCCATTGGCTCGTGCCAGCGTGCCGCACGACGTGGTCAGCAGCGCGACCGCCAGCAGGAGTATCAGAACGCTCAGGCGCTGCGCGTGGGCAGGGGAGAATCTGGAATGACATTTTAAAAAGGTGCCTTCCGATTTAAACATTGCCATTGTCTCAAGCATTGCGAGCCCTCGACCTTACAAATTGGGGGACCAGTGGATTGTCCTCACGCTGAATTTATCGAGATGGAACAAGGCTTCCCAGATACCAGTGGTACGTATCTCGGACTCGTTAGTACATGCGGGTGCGGCATGTACAGATTCGCACGCCAGTGTCTGCTGGTGTTATTGTGCGAATAAGCGAAAACTGGCGCGGGACGGGCGGTGTGGCTTGGAAAATTAGTCTGAGGGCAGGGAAACTAAAGTAACCAACGGTTGGGTTACCGGCGGTGGTCCCCGAGTAAGACCGCGCGCAGACGATTGTAGGCGCGGTTTCCGAGCGCGCGCTGCGCGCTGCGGCGGACCTGATGTTGAAGGCGTTTCTTCCACAAGCCACGGCCCTGGCAGGTGGCGCTGAACTCTTCGATGGTGAGGTCGCGCAGCATGGCTACGCGGCCGAGTTCGTAGGGGCTGGTGCTGGAGGAGTTCGCATAAAACTGGCTGTTGGCAACGGTCGCGAATCCCGCCTGACGCGCCATCTGCAGCGTGCGCTGGTCGTAGCGTCCTCCCGGACACGAGAAATGTTCGATGGGGTGTCCGACCATTTGCTCGATCTGGAGCTTCGCATCCACGACTTCGCGCTTCAGTTCCGGCTCCGGCAGATCGGAGAGATAAGGGTGCGTCATCGAATGGCAGCCGATCTCGAACCCCTGCGCGTCGAGATCGCGCGCCTGGCTGGCATTGAGATAACCCGTCGTGCCCAGGAATCCGGCGGTGAGATAGAAGGTGGCGTTGAAGCCGAACTCGCGGAGTGCGGGCGCGGCCGCGATCAGGTCGGTCTCGCAGCCATCGTCAAAGGTGATGCAGACGCTCGGCTCGGCGGGATAGCGAAGAGCTTCGCCGACGGCCAGGCCGCGCCAGCCGGATTCTTTCATCCACGCCATCTGGCTGCGGAAAGTTTCGAGCGGCAGAATGTAGCGTAGATAGCCGGCAGCGGATTGGCAGAGCGGGCGTCCCGGCAGCTCGATCTCGTGATACATGAGAAAAACGCAGCGTCTTCCCGCCATTAAAAGATCCTTCGCAACTGGGCTTTCACCGATTCCGGAACACGGATGAGGTTCTTCAGCAAACTTAACGAAAATATTCTGGTTACTTATCTATCAGTATGTCCGAGTAACTCACCATCCATCGTGAGAGAGGAGTGTTCACCTTTGCCCACTGTTTGAAAGCGTAGAAATTCCTATATTCCAAACGCAGCGCTCGAACTGCCAACGCGCGCTGCGAATTACTTTCCGCGTGCGCGAGCGGATATCCTAGTTCCATAAGGTACTTCCCCACCAGCCTTTCAAACCACACCAGTTGATCTTCGGGAAACTTATTTTTCCAGCGGCCCACCGGAGAAAAGCGTCCCTCCTTCAATTCCTCTTTGAACGCGGTCAGCGGCCTCTTAACCGAGCCGACACTGGCCTGCTGAATGCGGGCGTAGTCCAGATCGTGTCCTAGAAACTCGCCAATCCTCTTTAGCGGCGGCTGCGGCTGTTCGACCAGATCTTCGTAGCGCACTTCCATGTACCTCGGGCCGAGCATCGCCCCGTGTTTGCGGCCCTTCCGCACGATCCACTCCCAGTAGATCCCGGCCGCTAGCAGGCTGCGTTTCCTGTCCCAAGGAAGCGGCCGACTCCAGTTGTGTTTGTCGAGAGAGAGCGCGATATCACGGGCGTCGCGAATAATGTGAATAAACTGCGCCTCGGGAAAATCACGGCCGATGCGCAGCATGTGAGGGATGTTGGTGGGCGTCGAATCGATCCAGCGGTCCACTCCCTGCTTCCGTGCCACTTCGTCCATGACGATGCGAAGGAATTCGCTGCCATTGTTGCACCCGGCCATCACCTTGGCTTCGAGGCCGGACGCATCGAGCCCGGAAACCTGGAACGCCTTGCTGCCCAGCCACTCCCGCATCATCTTCTTCTTGTTTCTTGGAACACTCAGGTCGCCGAAGATGGGCTCCAGCACATCGAACACGTTCATCTGCGTATGGAACTCGGCAAAGCCTCCCGCCGAAAGCAGTAGATGATACAGGAAGCTCGTTCCTGAACGAGGACAGCCAACGATAAAGACTGGAGGTTTCATGGGCCCAGAAGTCACCACTTCACACTAACACGGCAAGGGCTCACGTGGGGGGCCAGGTCGAGTTCAAAAAAGTCGGTGTGCCTTGTGTGCCTCCAACTAAGATGTCGCTTTTGGTTGCCAGCGGGAATTACTAAGCTGAAAATAGCGCGCAGTGTTGTCGACCCTGACGGAACAAGAGCGGGGATGTTCCACTTCTCGCGGTCATTTCGCAGGGTAGTGAACAGCCGAGATGCGGTATAACTAAGCGGTTTCGAAGCGTAAAAAGGACATCCGCGTTTTATGTTTAAGAAGCTTCTGGCTTTGCCGGAGAACTTGTTGCGTTTGCCGGAGGTTGCTGGCTGCTACCGCGAAACTGACGAATGGCTGACCGTCACATTGGCGTATCTCGGCTTGCGAAAGTTACATTTTCCCTATACTGTTCGGCTCCGCAGCGGCGAAGCACTTACCCTCGAAGAGCGCACCGACCTGGTGATTTTCTTGATGGTGTTTGTGCACCATCACTACCCGGTCGATGCTTCCGACCGCGTGATTGTCGATGTCGGTGCGAATATCGGCATATTTACGATTTATGCCGCGCGGCAAGCGCCAGGCGCGAGGATCATCGCGGTGGAACCCTTTCCTGACACGCTCAGCCGGTTGCAGAAATATTTGCAGGACAACCGCCTTGCCGACCGCGTAACCGTGCTCAATTGCGCCATCGCGGCAGAAACGGGACGGGGGGAGATGGATTCAGCAGAGGGGATTCCAAGCCAATATCGCAGGATCCATTCGGAGGACACTGCGACTTTGAACATTAGCCACAGAGGGGTTGCCGCACTAGAAAAAGCACCCGGAATCCCCGTGGAGAACAGGACGCTTACCGACGTGCTGGAACTGGCAACCGTTGATAAAGTCGATTTGATGAAAATGAATATTCACGGAAACGAATATGCCGTCCTTATGAAGACTCCGGCTGGCGTACTCCGGCGCTTCAAACGAATTGCAGTCCAGTATCATGAGTTACCAGCCGCTGCCAATATGGACAAAACCAACTGTTTTCCTATCTGGGCAAGAGCGGATTCCGATTGGTGAGCGATAGAGACACGCGCCGGGGGTCTGGCCTCGCTGTGCTGTCTGCCCATTCCGCCTTATAACGCGTCATCGCCCCGTATTCTTTGCACTATTCTTCGGTCGTACCGCGTTCGGCGGCGGAACGGTTGCCTTGCAACCATCCGAGAACTTTTTGTTTGCGCGCGAACATGTTGCGGGCCTCGTTGCGCAAAGCGCCTACGATCCGATAACGAGACTTAGTAAACCAGGGCACGCGATGCGGCGTGCATCCGTATTTTTCTTTGTACGTGCCTTCGCCGCCCCAGTCGAAGATCGCGGCGCCGCGCTTTTTCCAGTAGCGCATGGCATGCCAGTGGCAGGCTTCGTTGGGACGCAGGCTCTGATGCGAACGCAAGCTGGCGTTGCCCCAGAACTCGGCGATCTGGTTGAAGCCGGGATAGATTCCGGTGGCGATGCATTTTCCTTCCGGATCGCGCGCGCGAATCAGCAAAACATTACCGCCAGGTTCCACGTTGCGAACCAAGGAACGGACTCGCTCCACGGAATAGGTGGGGACCAGAGACTGTTTGGCGAAGACGTCCTTGAGTTGCTCGTAATATTCGTCGGCGAAGGCGAGGTCGTGAGCCTCTTCGATTTTTAGGCCGCTCTTTTCCGCTTTACGAATGCAGCGGCGGCAGGCGCTTTCCATGCCGTTGAACAATTCTTCTTCAGAGCGGGTGAGGTCGGTGCGGTAGGAAGCGTAGGATTCGGTTTTGAATCCCGCGGCTTCGCCGTCTTCGAAGGTGAAGTTCGGATCGGAGACTTCCAGATGCAGGCACTTGAGATCGTCCCAGGCAAACTTTTCCAGGGCTTCGAGCGCGGCTCCGCGCGGGACGCCGGGATTGAGATTGAAGCCGATATACGGAGTCGTCCAGCCGGGGAAAGAACTGCCCAGAACTTTCATGCCGAACTTTGAGAAGGTGAGCCCGGTAAAGTACCCGAGAACGTCGCTCGCTTCGCGCAGCTCGGCGAGCACGGGCTGGGCGTTCTGCGACTCGGCCACGAATTGCAGCCACTCGCGCGTCTGGAAGACAGTGCGATCCGCGAAACCGTCGAGGCGCTTCCAGTCGGCGGCTTCGATGTCCGTGGGATAAAACTTCATTCTTCTTCCAATCGCATCGTCAACGGCAAATGAGGATCAAGGAGAAACTTTCGTCCTGTAGAGACGCGGCTTGCCGCGTCTCCCGCCCCGTCTCTACACGAGACCCACGCCCACAGCATTCGTGCTCTCGTCATCGGCAGAACTGCGCACAGGATTCTCCGCAGCCAGAGCACGGGAACGCGCGTGCTCACATGCGAGCCCAGGATTTCGTCGCGAATCGAGCCGATCGGCAGGGAAACGACCCGGTGTGGACCCACGTGGCCTGCCAGCCAGTGCAGCAGGCTGGTGACGCCGGTCAGAATCACTGCGTGGGCCATGGAACGGACTGCGGTTTGGTTCTGGTTCCCGTCGAGCATAAGAATTCTCATGACGTGGCTGGAATGGAATCATCCGTGCGATTCCCAACCGTATTTTCTGCTGTTACTTTACGCAAAACTGCGGCAAATTGCGGCACGATGCGCGACCAATCAAACTGCGCGGCTAATTGTCTCGCGGCCTGTTCAAACTTCCGGCGTGTTTCAGCGTTGTGAAGAAGCATGATCACGGCATCCGAAAACGAAGAGGCGTCATCGGCCAGAAGAAGATCGCGCCCGCTCTCGACCTCAAGCCCTTCGGCTCCAATGGAGGTCGATACCAAGGCTTTGCCCATGGCCATGGCTTCGAAAATCTTGAGCCGGGTTCCGCCTCCAATCCTCAGCGGAACTACGACCACAGAGGCCTTTTCGAGATATTCCGCCACCGAAGGCACCGTGCCGGTCACCTCGATCGATTCGGAAGCCAAACGCCGGACTTTCGCGACTGGAGTCCGCCCCACAATCTGGAAAATCGCATCGGGAAACTCCGCGCGAATCCTGGGCCAGATCTGGGAGCAAAAATATTCGACTGCGTCGATGTTCGGTCCCCAATCCATCGATCCGGTAAACACCACACGCGGCGGTTGTGCCGACGATGCGGGCGCGACGGTGAACTTCTGCGTGTCCACTCCGGTCGGAACGACCGTAATCTCGCATGCCGGATTCATTTGCAGCATTTGCCGGCGATCGTGTTGAGAGACGGCGATGATGTGATGAAACCTTCCCATCGTGGCGCGCTCATAACGGGTCATTTTGGCCCACTCAATGGCGAACGACAATTTTTTGACTGGATTCGATTCCACAGCCGCCATGCGCTCCCAGAGAGAACTTTCCACGTTGTGTTGAAACAACACGCAGGGTATGGGCAAACGGGACGGAAAGATAGCGGCGGCGTCAAGGAAATCGCATACCGCTACGTCGAAGCGTCCGCTGGAAAGCCAGGCGGCGACGGTGGTCTGGACCGCGCGATGGGTGAACTTGGAGACGACATAGGGCGCCCGCCTCGGAAGCCGCCACAGATAGTCCAGTCCTCGCAGTATCGCGTTGGAGTCGGGAGCAGCCGTGTAGATCGTCTGCGATCCGGGGATTTCCTTGGTCAGCGCAGCCTCATAATCCGGATCGCGCCGGCCCCCGTAATACGAGAGCAGGGTGACTTCGTGGTCTTTATTCTTTGTGAGGAAACGGAGGAGATTATAGGAGCGGATTTTCCCACCGGTATCGACGGGGAGAAGTTTGCCGGCTTTGACCCAGAGCACTCTCACCTGGAGCTCCCCGGGGATTGCGGTGAAACGACCGTCTTTGCTTGTGGCGGGAGTTCTGGCGGATGATCTTCCCCGAGCACCGTGGCATCGATGTGGGCCGCAGTCAGAGGACGAAGTCTCTGAACCAGCGGATTCCCCTTCAGCCGGAGCTTGCCCTCGAAGTAGGTCCGGTACATCAAACGCGTGGCTCTCATTTCCATGTTCATACCGCGGTCGGTTCCGTCGGTTGCCGTGATGTAGCCCAACTCGGTCAAGGTCTTGCCCAGCATGCTTTCGAAGCGCAACAACTGCTCGGGCGAGAAGCCCTTTTTCCAGCGGCCGACCGGATTGAAGTTCTCCCGCGGCTCGCTCCGGAACGAAGTGTTGGGCTTGCTGACGGAGCCGTAACCTACTTCCCGAATTCGATCGTAGTCCAGTTCGTGATCGATGAAGCTGCCAATGGTCTTCAGCGTTTCCCGAGGAGCGGCAACCAGGTCTTCGAAGTGGACCTCCATGTAGTCCGGCCCCAGCCGCCGTCCATAGCGGCGGCCATACTCGACGATCCACTCCCAATAAATGCCCGCTCCCGTCAAGCTGATGCGGTCTTGCCAGGGGAAGGGACGAAGGCACCTCACATTACTAAGCGACACGGCAACATCGCGCCCGTCGCGGATGATGTGGACGACTAGGGCGTCGGGAATGAGGCGCTTGATCAAGGGCAAATGAAGAATGCCTTCGGGGGAATTTTCGGCCCAGCGTTGCATCCCTTGCGCGCGAGTAATCCCCTCCATCACGATGCGCAGGAAATCTCCCATGTCGCGGCACCGCTCCAAGACTTCATTCTCGACCGTGCCGGCATCGAGCCCCGAAGCCGGGAAGAGCTTGCTGCCAAGCCAGACCTGCAGCAGCTTTTGCCGGGCCTCGCGCCTGCCGAGATCGCCGAAATGCGGAGCCAACAGATTGAAGGCGTTGGATTCGGCCAGGTAAACGGCAAATCCGCCAGCCGACAGCAGCATGTTGTAGAGCAGGGTCGTGCCGGAGCGAGGACTTCCCAGGACGAAGACCGGCGCCGCACTTGTTGGGATGGAGTTGGTCTTGGTGTCCAAAATACGCTCCCCGCAAATTCCGCGACCGATCTACTGGCGATCGTCCGTTACCGGTCTGCTGGATGAAGGTGGTCGCTCAACCGGGCCAAGAGTTCGGCTTGCAGGTATGGGCCACATGCGATCAGGCCCGAAATCAACGGATTCTTCCGGTTGCACTTCAGATCGGTGTTCTCCAGGGTCTGCACGAAACCGCCTGCGCTCAGCACGAGGGCCGCTCCCGCGGCGACGTCCCATTCATGTTTAGGAACGAGCGTGAAAGTAATATCCGCGCGCCCAGTCGAAACCAGGCCCAGCTTGTACGCCACCGATCCCATCGGACGGGTAGTGAACTCGGCGGACTCGAACTGCTTCCACTCTCCGCGCTTCACCTCACTGCGGCTGGCCAGCACCAGCGCGCCCTGCAAATTCCGGCGCTGGCTGGGTTGCGTCGGCTTTCCATTATAGGTCACGCCGCTCTTGCGCGATCCGAGGATCAATTCGTCCGTGGCCGGATTGCAGATTCCGCCAGCCACCGGAATTCCATTTTCAACCATGGCGATCGAAACGCAGAACTCGGGGATGCCTTGCACGAATTCGCGAGTGCCGTCGAGCGGATCGACGACCCAGACGCGCTCTTTGTCGAGGCGAGTGAAGTCGTCCACGGTTTCTTCCGAGAGCCAGCCTTCGCCTGGGCGCAGGAGGGTCTTGCGGAGAATGTCGTCGACGGCGCGGTCGGCCTCGGTGACCGGATCGTGTCCAACTTTGTATTCGGTTTCAATAGCGCCGGGAGTGAAGCGGTTGATCACGGCCCGAGCCGCTTCGAGGGCGGCGTGAATGCGTTCGAGAGTTTCTTGGGATGAATGCGAGGTCATCGCGCTCCGTGATAAGTTCCCAGTTCTCAGTTGAGCAGAACCAAATTAAGAAACTGAGAACTGCCTTTCGAGAACTGCCTCTAACTGTTGCCGTTGGCGCCGACGAAGCCCTCGCGCTCGAGGTGCAAAATGATGGTCTGCGCCGCTTCCTCGGGGCTCAGCTCGGCGGTGTCAATCACGACTTCGGCATCGGTTGGCGCCTCATACGGATCCGAGATGCCGGTGAATTCCTTGACGATGCCGGCGCGAGCCTTGGCGTACAGGCCTTTGCGGTCGCGCTGTTCGCACACTTCGATCGAAGTCGCTGCGTGCACCAGGATAAATCCGCCGAACGGTTCAATCATCGCCCGCACCGCCTTGCGCGTCGCGTCATAGGGCGCGATGGGAGCGCAAATGGCGATGCCGCCGTTTTTGGTGATCTCGGAGGCAACATAGCCGATGCGGCGAATGTTGATGTCGCGATGTTCCTTGGAAAATCCGAGTTCGCTCGACAGATGCTTGCGCACCAGATCGCCATCGAGCAGCGTGACCGGACGTCCGCCCATCTCGAGGAACTTGGTAACCAGCGCGTTGGCGATGGTCGATTTGCCCGATCCCGAAAGCCCGGTGAAGAAAATGGTGACGCCTTGCTTGTGGCGTGGCGGATAGCTGCGGCGCAATTCCTGCACCACTTCGGGATACGTGAACCACGCCGGAATGTCGCGGCCTTCGCTGAGGCGCTGACGCAATTCCGTGCCGGAGATGTCGAGCACCTTGGCGCCCGGCGGCACTTCATCGGATGGGACGTAACGATCTTCGTTTTGCAGATAGACCATCATCTGGAAGGGAACCATTTTGACGCCCATTTCCTTCTCGTGCTTTTGGAACAATTCCTGGGCGTCGTAGGGGCCGTAGAACGGCTTGCCGTCAACGTCTTTTCCCGGGCCGGCATGATCGCGGCCGACGATGAAGTGGGTGCATCCATGGTTTTTCCGTATCAGGCCGTGCCAGATCGCTTCGCGCGGTCCGCCCAATCGCATGGCCAGCGGCAGCATCGACAGCTTGACCGTGCCATGCGGGTACTTGGAGAGGAGCAACTGGTAGCAGCGGGTGCGGACGAAATAATCGACGTCGCCCGGCTTGGTCATACCGACCGAGGGATGAATCAGCAGGTTCGCCTCAACTTGCTTGGCGGCGCGCATGGTCAGCTCGACGTGCGCGCGATGCATGGGATTGCGCGTCTGGAAGGCCACGACGCTGGTCCAGCCCAGGCGCGCGAATTCGGCGCGCAGGTCGGCAGGCGTCAGGCGCAGCGAGCGGAAATCGTAGTGGGACGTGGGCTGGAGCGCTTCAATCTTTCCGCCGACGTACCAGGGATTCGACTTGTTGATGGCGTAGTCGGCGCCGGGATGCGCGGCGCTGGTGGAACCAAAAACCGACTGGACTTCGGCTTTGCGGTCGGGCTGCCACACATCTTCCACGTGGAGCACGGCGAGCATCACGCCTTCGGGATCGCGCAGCGCGATCTTGCTCGAGCCCGGCGTCAGTTTCCTGGCGAATTCCTCGGTGACGTCGAGCGTGATCGGCATGGGCCACAGGGTGCCGTTCCCGAGGCGCATGTTGTGGCAGACGCTCTCGTAATCGGCGTGGTTCATGAACCCGCGCAACGGCGAGAAGCCGCCGCTCATCAGTAGTTCCAGGTCGCAGAGCTGGCGTGGGGTAAGGTCCCACGAAGGCCAATCTTTGGAGTGCGCCTTCAACTCCGCGGCGCGCGCGGCCGGCACTTGGAGCTGTACAAGTTCTCCCCCGTGTGGGGCGATAAGGTGACTCGTCGTTGCGTTCAAAGCAGTGTTCCTCCCGGATGTGTACTCTAAATCTGTGCCTGGCTCAGAAATGGCGAAGGACGAATCTTCCGCTCTTCGTTCCATTAGCCCGCTGAGGCCACGGGCCGCCGCTCGTCAGGCGTCATGATCACTTCTATAACTTCCATGGGACATCAATATTACAGGATCAAGCCAGCAATTCCGCTTCCGTGCCGCTCCATCGTCCGCTCTATCCTGCTGAAACAAAATATGCTAGCGAAACATTTCCAACGCCGGGTTGCCTCGCTTGTCGGGTGTGCAGAAGTTTGCACTGTTCCACCCCGGAAAAGATCGACTCTAGCCTATCCCCGCCTACACTTCTTCTTCCGAATAGCCCGCCGCAATCGGTGGCAGCTCCAAACCTTCCGTGGTCGCACCCTCGCCGATGAGTTTCAGGTCCCCCACATGGAAGAGCCGGCTGCTCCTGTAAGCCCACAACAGACCGGCTCCGTACACGGCGCTGCCGGCGAGGCACTGGACGAAGAGATGCCTCAAACTATGAGCGGGCCTCCAGCGCTGCAGCAGAAGTAGCGTTGCCACCAGCGGGGTCGCCAGCAGCAGCGGCAGCACATAGGCCTCCCGCAGAAGCGTCCTCACCGGCACCCCGAGCTGTTTACGCATATGCCGTGGCAGAAACCAGAGCGCTGTCAGTAGCATCGGGATCGCCGTTCCCATGGCGTCGCCTTCGATGCCGTAGGGGCGTACAAGGACGATGCTGAGAATGAGGTTTGCGATCCCCTCCATGAACACCACCTTGGCAAAATCCCGCTGCTTTCCCATCCCCATCAGGATGCGTGCCGAGGCCCCCTGCGTGAAGAACAGCGCAATCGGGACCGCAATAATTACCATTACGGGATAGCTCGCCGCCACATACTTGGCTCCCATCCATACTTCGATGACCGACTTGCCCAGGATCAATAAGCCGGCAGACATGGGGAACATGATGAGGGCGCAGGCGCGATTTCCCGCCACATAGATCTTGCGCACCCGATCCATGTTGCCGACGGCTTCCGACTGGCTCGACATGGGGACAAAAATCTGCACCAGGGTTGAGATCAACTCCTGAGTGTAGTCCACGGGCCGCACCCCGATGGTGAAGAGGGTCACGGCCGCAGCCGACATCATGCTGCCCACTACGAGTTGATCGGTGCGGAAGCGCAGTTGCGCCGCAATGATCACAATCGTCGTGGTGGCGCTGTAGTGCGCCATCTGCTTGAAGGATTCGCGGTCCACGTACTTGAGCCCGATGGGCAGGCGCAGCAGGCGGAACACGATGACACCCCGCAGGATCGAAGTCAGAATCGGCATTGTCACCGTGATCGCCGCCACCGTCAGCAACCCGTACCCGTGGTGCAGGACGTACACGATGAGCGTGGCCCGCAGCAGCGTGGACAGAATGCCGGTCCAGCTAGTGAAATAGAAACGCTGCAGGCCGTCGAGGATTCCCCCGAAGACGCCCAGCGGAAAGCCCAACGCCACCGATCCTCCGGCCATCAGCATCAACCAGCGCGCCTGGGTCTGCATGGCGGGAGGAACCTTGAAGAGGCGATCGACGGACGCCGTCAGCGCGACGGTCACAACCATCGCCAGCAACCCAATCGCAGTGTAGGTGAACAGGCTGGTGTTGACGAACTTGGCCAGATCCTCGGTTTCGTTCTTCGCTGTGTGCTTGGAGACGTAGCGCACAATCGAGGAACGAATTCCTAGATCGAACATGCCGTAATAGCCGGTAATGGAGAAAATCAGGATCCAGATGCCGAACGCGACATCTCCCAGCCGGTGCAGAATGAACGGCGAGAGCAAGATTCCGACCGCGATGTTGATGGCCAGCGCCGACCAGCTCGACCCGACGTTTTTCAGAATTTGAGTTTTTTCAAATTTCCGCATAGTGATTGGCGTCCGGCTGTGGTTGGCGCTCCGTTTCGTTGGACGATGTTGTCCCGGGAATCAAACTCGTCGTGCCGTCTCGGCCTCCCGCGGCGCCACCGCTTCCGGACCCGCGGAAGACGGGGAGAAAACGATATTCGCAACTGCCGGTTACGGTTGGAAGATCGTGAAAACCACGCCCATCCCGTGTGGCTCCGTCATGATTGGCGAAAATCGCTGGCGTTTCCGGGTACCTGAGGTTGGCCAGCAGAAACCGGTTCCAGGTATTGCCCCACTCGGGAATGGAAACCAGAAGAACGTCATCCTCAAGAATGAGCAGGCTGCGGGCCGGCCGGTGCAGCCCCAGCCCATGTTGTATTTCCGCGATCGAATGATTCATCATTTTCGAGTGCCTGTCTTGTTCACCTCTGGAGAACTAGTTCCCGACGGACTATCCTCTTGCAGTTCCGGCATCGCGCCCGCTGCCTACGGCCAATTCATAGCCCATCTCCCGCATCAGTCCGCCCCAAGCCGATTCAATTTCCGCTACGCTGGCCTCGGGCAATTCCGCCTTCCAGCCACCCGCCTTGGCGGAGCGGATAAAGGGCTTGTCTTTTCGGGTCTCTCGCGTCGACGACCACAAGTGGGCCTGCTTCTTTTCCAGTTCCCGCATCCGTTCCGCCGAACTGTGCTCGATGGCGAAGGCGAGCCGTTCCCGGTCCGCCGGAACTCCCAGAAAACTTGCGATTTTTCCCATCTCCTCCATCGCCCGCGACTGTAGATCTTCATACTTCACCAGCAGAAAACGGGCATCGCCGCGGCGAGTATAAATCCAGGTGGCCGCGTTTTCGCCCCACGTCCCGTGGGGATGGTTCAGTTCGCCGCGCACAAACCGCGAAACAAACTGCGGCAGCGGGTAATCCTCGGCAATCGCCCGCCGTTTGACGTCGAAATGGTATTCCGACAGCACCACGTCCCGCGGATCGCGAACGATATAGATCACTTTCTGAAATCGGGGATCGAAGTACTGATGGCTCTTGAGGAAACGCGGCCGCGCCGCCCGCTCCAGGTCCCGCTTCGTCACGGCTTCCGGGTCGGGCAGCAAATCGTTGATGTTCGAGAAATCGGGGTTCTTTTCTGGGTATACCAGATTGGCGATCAGAAACCGCGTCCAGGTGTTGCCCGATTTCGGATAAGAAACGATGAAAACGTCATCCGGATAGACCGTGAGGTTGCGCCCCGGATGGTGCAGCCCGAATGCTTGTTTCACACCCGCTACCAGAAACCGGATCACTCCCACACCCCCATGGCCCATTGCCGATCGCACATCGTTAATTGCCTCCTGCCCATGCTCCGTTGTTCCACCGCGTCCAGAAGTCAAACAGCCGGCTAGCCGCATTCGGCGCCACCTTCAGCCCGAAGAGCACGAGGTTCAATTT
Organism: Candidatus Acidiflorens stordalenmirensis; assembly: GCA_003139995.1. Classification (GTDB taxonomy): domain Bacteria; phylum Acidobacteriota; class Terriglobia; order Terriglobales; family Acidobacteriaceae; genus Acidiflorens; species Acidiflorens stordalenmirensis. The sequence continues at coordinate 14,931 of PLIC01000259.1, forward strand.
CGCTTTGCGATAGTAGCGGTTGGCTTCGGAGAAGCGTTCACGTGCTTGGGGAAAATCTCGCGCCGCGAGACGGTCCTTGCCCTCTTCGACCAAGTACCGCGCATGAATCTTGCCGGCCTGGTCCCGCACTACCTTCCGCTGCACCGAGGTCAAAGGCAGTTCCCGGTCGGCTTTCTCGAGCATCAACCAGTACGCCTCTACCATCTTCGTGCGCGACACGCCGAGCGACCCCGGCCGTCCGTCGGCCATGCGTGCCTGTACCTGGCGGCTGCAGCCGATTTTGGCGCCATAAAACGCCGTGCGCAGCCACGTGTTCCAGTCGTCGCAGCGGGCCAGGCTTTCGTCGAACCCTCCCGCCTTCACGATCGCCGTCTTGCGCGCCACCACGGTCGAAACCGGGATCTGGCACCGTCCCACCACCATGGCCTCAAAACCGGGCGCGCCTGTCGAAGGGCATTTCTCCATGAATTCAACCGGCCGTCTGGGGTTTCCCATGAGCATGGCGTTCGCATATACCAGGCCCAGCCCCGGGTTGGCCTCGAATTGCTTCATCTGCGATTCCAGATGGTTGGGCAGCCATGTGTCGTCGCTATCGAGGAACGCCAGAAACTCGCCGCGCGCTCGCGCGATCGCCGTGTTCCTCGCGCCCGCCGCCCGCTTGTTCACCTGCTTGATGTACACGATGCGATCCAGGTAGGGCTCGAGCGCCTTCTCCAGTTCCGCGGTATCCGGCGAACCATCGTTGACCACGATGGCCTCGAAATCCTGGAAGGTTTGCGCAAACACCGAATCCAGACACGCGGCGATCAGCGGAGCCGTGTTGTATGACGGAATGACGACGCTCACACGGGGCGCTGGTTGTGGTTTCTGGTTTTCCATAGTTGGTTCCATTAAGAACTGTAAAAGACCAGTTCCTTTCCTCCGCTTACGACGTGATCGGCCACTTCCACGCCCATCATCACCGAATGATCCATGTTCCCGATTTCGTAGCGCCAGGCGCCGAATCGTCCGCGGGAGTAAATCCCCTCCTGCATCAGCGCCGGCTGCAGAATGGCCAGCGCGCGATCACGATCGAGCGTTGGGATCGGATACGAATATCTCACCAGGCGGTGGTAGCGCGAGACGATGCGCGAACGGTCGGATTCGTCGAGTATTTTCGCACGCACCAGCCCGGCCAGCATCTCTTCATATGTGCGCTCGACATCCACCGTTTGCCCCAGCGGGACCGACATCTCGCACATCAGCGAACTATACTGTTCCGTGTCGCCGTTGGGCACGTTGAAGGGCGAGTAATGCGAGAAGAAAGTCGCCCGGTAGCACGGCATTTCCGGGTCCGCGAAATACACCCAGCATTTGCCGGTCTCGATCTTCTTTTGCAATCCGATTCCCAGCACCAGCAGATCGTTGTGTTCGAGCAACGCCGCGGCCTCGCGCAGTCGCGCGTCGGCGGGCTTCAACATGCCCGCCAGCAAATCGAGCGGCGCGGTTGAGATCAGCGCGTCGTAACTGTCGCCGCTGCCGTCGGCAAAGGAAACTTTCCGCTGCGCCGTATCGACCTCGGCAAGCTGTTTCCCGGTCCGCACCTTGCCCGGAAACCGCCGCGCCATGCGCCGGTAGATTTCCCCCGTGCCCCCGTGCAGCGGGAAGCGGAACTTATTGTTCGTGCCCCATGCCACATCGTCTTTTTCGTAGAGGACATTTTCCAGCAGCCGCTTGAAGTCCACCACCGACACGCGCTCGGCGATCCATCCCTTCGACATGCGCTCCAGCGGCGTGGTCCAGACTTTGGAGTTGTAAGGAAACATGAAAACTTCGGCGATGCCCTCGCCGAACGTGCTTAGCGTCCACTCCCGGAAGTTCGCCGCTTCGCCGCTTCGGCTGGCCGCGGCCTGGGCCGCGCCCAGCAGGCAACTGACTTGCACCGCCTTCGGCAAGTACCGCAGGTTGTTCTGAAACGGATACGGCACGCAGGCGTCTTTCAAGTACACCCAGCTCTCGCGGATGCGCTCGTGCGTTTCCTTCCCCAGCATGTCGTCGATCAGTTTGTCGAAATAGGGATAATGCGAAAAAATAACGTGCCCGCCCTCATCCCACACAAATCCCTGCGCGTCCACATGCGAGGTCGAGTGTCCGCCCACGTCGTGGGATTTTTCGTACAGCACCCAGCTCTCGTAACTGAGTTCGTGCAGCCGATAGGCCGCGCCAAGCCCCGTCGGGCCGCCTCCAATGATGACCACTTTCTTGTTAACCATGCGTTTTCCGGCTGCCACACCAGTCTAAATATGCCTGGTTGCAGGGAGATTACAACTCGTGATGCCGCTCCCTACATTTTGACACACCTTCACCCCGGTCGCCGCCCCGGACAGACCGCTGGAGTCGTCGGGCGACGGTCCATCGCGGCTTGAAGAGGCAACATGGAACCCAAAGTCGGAAGGTCTCAATGTCTGTATCCCATTGATTACACTTGAGCTCAGGGAGGCGTCCAAGTTGGTTACCAAAAAGAGGAAGGCAATCGCCTGCGGCGTGGGTAAACTCTTTCCCACTACTGCTCTGCCACCCCTCTCGCTACTAGGCGTGCTTCATGGCCCGGGCAAATTCCGCGGCAGGCAAGGCATTCAGCACATCTTCCTTCTTGAGCCAGGCCCGCCGCGCCTGCAGAATTCCGTAGCGCATCTTCTCCATGTGCGAAGTGTGGTGCGAATCGGTGTTGATAACGATTTTTACTCCATGCTGTTTGGCCAGCCGCAGATGCACGTCGCACAGGTCGAGCCGGTCTGGATACGAGTTGAGTTCCATTGCCACTTTGTGCTTGGCCGCCGCTTTTAGGACCGCATCGAGATCGAACTGATAGGCGTCGCGACGCAGCAGCAGGCGTCCGGTGGGATGCCCGATCAGCGAAGTATTGGGATTGGCGACGGCCTTCAGCAACCGATCGGTCATGGTGGCGCGGTCCTGGTTGAAGTGCGAGTGCACGCTGGCGATCACTATGTCCATTTGTTCGAGCACCGAGTCGGAGAGATCGAGCGAGCCATCGCCCAGAATGTCAACTTCAATCCCCGCAAAAATCCGGATGCCCTTCATCTTTTTTTCGACCGCCCGGATTCTCTCAATGTGCGCCAGCGCGCGCGCGTCGGTGAGGCCGTTGGCCATGGCGAGATTTTTCGAGTGATCGGTGATGGCCATGTACTCGTAGCCGCGTCCCCGCGCCGCTTCGGCCATCTCTTCAATGGTGTTGCGGCCGTCGGTTTCGACGGTGTGCATGTGCGCGTCGCCACGGATGTCGGATAGTTCAATCAGCACTGGCAGCGTGTGATTTGCCGCCGCTTCGATCTCTCCCAGATTCTCGCGCAGTTCGGGAGGGATGAAGTCGAGCCCGAGCTTGGCGTAGATTTCTTCTTCGGTTCTGCGCGCGACCGGCTTCGCGTCTTCGAGCGTAGCGAGGCTATATTCGTTGAGCGTGAAGCCCATCTTGAGGGCGCGCTGGCGCAAGGCTACGTTGTGCGCCTTGGAGCCGGTGAAATATTGCATGGCCGCTCCGAACGACTCCGGCGGCAGCAGGCGCACGTCCACCTGCATGCCATTGCGATGGCGGAAGCTGACCTTGTTCTCGCCTTGCGCGATGATGTCCATCAGGCCAGGGAAGCGCAGCAGATGTTCGATGACTTTTTGCCGCGTCTCCGCTTCGATGCAGGCCTTGCCGGTGACCAGGATGTCGAGATCGCCGACGGTTTCGCGTCCGCGGCGCAGCGATCCGGCGGGCGTAACTTTTTCGACGCCGGGAGCCGCTAACAGGTGCTCCATCAGCTTTTCGGCCAGCTCTTCGGCCGTGTCGAGCAGGAAGCGTCCGGCGATGCGGCGATAGTCTTCGATCGCTTTGAGCAGCTTCTGCTCGTGCTTTTCGCCCATGCGCGGCAGGGTGCGGATTTTGCCTTCGCGCGCCAGCTTCTCCACGCCCTCGAGATCGCTGACCTGATAAGCGCTCCAGATCAAGGCAATCGTCTTCGGCCCCAGCCCCTGAATCTTGAGCAGTTCGAGCATCGAGGGACGGTATTTTTTCAGGAGCTCGGAGTGCGCTTCGATGCTGCCATCCTTGAAAAGCATCTGCAGATTCGCCAGCATGCCTTTGCCGATTCCCGGCACTTCGAGAAGCTTCTTCGGTTCATGAATCAGGTCGGCCACCTGTTGCGGCAGCGCTTCAATGGCCTGCGCGGCGTTGCGATAGGAGCGAACGCGAAACGAGTCCTGCCCGTCGATCTCCAGCAGATCGGCAGTTTCGTAGAGAAGTCCGGCTATGGCCTTGTTGTCCATGCGAAGTTATCGATCCGAGAGAAGATTGTAACGCTGAAGACAGCGCGCAGCAGGGAGTTAGCAGGCGCCGGATGACAGAGCCAGCGCGGGCGTCGTTGACACAAACAGCTTGGGCCGAAAAAACCGGCTTGAGCAAAACAATTTCCGATCAGGAGACCTTGGTTACATTGGCCGCTTGCGGCCCCTTCTGCCCCTGAACGATCTCAAACTCCACCTTATCGCCCTCCTGCAGGCTCTTGTAGCCCTCGGTGGTGATTGAGCTGTAGTGAATGAATACATCCGGTCCATCGTCGCGGCCGAGGAAGCCGTATCCCTTGGCGTTGTTGAACCACTTGACGGTGCCTTTCAAACGTTCCACGTGCGCCCCCTCATTTCTTGCGGATTCCTCCGAAAAGGCGCGATTCCAAAGCCCGCAAAAAATGTGTAGGAATTGTGCTGCTCGCCGCGTGGACTGTCAAGGATTGCAATCACACAGCCGCAGATGGCAGGCAGGCCCCCGGGAGTGACGAGATGGTTACCGGGCGGGTATCTCAGGCTGCGGAAAAACTCTGATTGTGGGGTCACCGTGGAAGAGCGGCCCTTCAGGGCCGCGTAATCCGTGTGAAATCGGCCTGGGCTTTAGCCCCTGAGGTGTTCTTCCTGGGCAGATTCAGTCTTTCCCGCAGCCTCTTCTACCGCGCTGGTCGCGCCATCTGAGCCAGCCACAGAATACCGCAGATCGTCTTGGCATCGCGGATGCGTCCATTGAGCGCCATCCGCTTCGCCTCCGATAAAGTGAAAAACCTGGTTGCGATCCTCTCGTCGGCCTCGGGCTGGGCTTTGCCGGCCTGGAGGCCCTGGGCCAGGTAGATGGTCATGGTTTCGTCGAGAAAACCGGGGCTTGCGTAGAAATGCAAAATTCTCTTCCACTGGCGGGCGGTGTAGCCGGTTTCCTCAAGCAACTCGCGCTTGGCGGCGGTGAGCGCCGTTTCGCCATCGTCGATGCGTCCGGCGGGCAGCTCCCACATCATCGACTGCGCGGCGTGGCGATACTGGCGTTCGAGCAAGATGCGCGGCTCGGCTTTGCGGGCCGCTTTCGCCGAGTCATCGACGGCCCGAACATCGACAGCCAGAACAACGACGGAGCCGGAATGCCGTATGACATCGCGGCGGGCGCGCACCCCTCCAGGCTCTTCCACTTCATCCGTGGTGACGCTGAACACCGGGCCCCGGTAACTGACGCGGGAAGAGAGGACGCGGGCTTGCTTCGATTTCGTTCCTGATGGTTTCGCCATGACAACAATATAAGGTATGCTGCGCCCGTGAGCCGAAAACCAATGACTAAAAGAATAACGACCAAAAGAATAATGACCAGAAAGCCCATCGTGGCCATCGTCGGAGCCGGCAGCCTGGCGACTTCTCTGGCCGCGGCGCTCGACGACGCCGGTTTCACTATTACCGAGATCGTTGCGCGCAATTCGCTTCAGTCGCGCCGGTGCCCGCGCACGCTCGCTGCGAAGGTCGGCGCGCAGGTAGTCACCGCAAATTCTGCCGCGCTGGACGCCACCGTGCTCTGGTTCTGCGTCCCCGACCGTGAGATTCGCGGCGCGGCTTCGGCTGTGGCGGATCGTCTGGCGGCGCGCGCGGCTACCAGCAAGAAAAATAAAATTCGTTTCGCCTTCCACTCCAGCGGAGCGCTCTCCAGCCGAGAACTCGAGCCTCTGCGGAAAGCAGGCGCCGCGGTCGCGTCGGTGCATCCGCTGATGACGTTCGTTGCCGGAGCGCGTCCTTCTTTGCAGGGTGTGCCTTTTGCGATGGAAGGCGATGATGCAGCTACGCGAGTTGCACGCCGGATCGTCCGCGAGTTGGGCGGCGAGAGTTTTCGATTGCCTGCGTCGCGCAAAGCTGCGTACCACGCGTGGGCCACTCTGACCTCGCCGCTGCTGCTGGCGTTTCTCGTGACGCTGGAAGAAGCCGCTCGCGCCGCCGGACTCACGCGCGAGGACGCGCGCCGCAAAAGCCTGCCCATCATCCAGCAGACTTTGGCGAACTACTCGCGCCTCGGTCCGGCGCTGTCTTTTAGCGGCCCGCTGGTTCGCGGAGACGCGGAGACGGTGGCGAGACACCTGGCGGCGCTGAAGAAGAATCCCGAAGCTCGCGAGGTTTATGTGGCGCTGGCGCGAGCCGCGCTGCACGGACTGCCGATCAAGAATCGGGATGGATTAAGTCAGTTGCTGCGGGACTGAATACTGATCCCTTTAATGCCGCCCCTTGCGACTCGTAAACAAGTGCCCCAGCTTTTCCTGCTTCGTCTTCAAATATTCTTCCGTGTGTTCGGTGGGCGCGACTTCGCACGGTACGCGCTCGGTCACCTGGATACCGGCGTTCTCCAGCGCGGCGACTTTATCGGGATTATTCGAGAGCAGACGGACCCGCTTAATGTCGAGCGCTTTCAGGATCTCGACCGGCATGAGGAACTCGCGATGGTCGGCCCTGAACCCGAGACGTTCGTTGGCTTCCACCGTGTCGAGTCCGCTGTCCTGAAGCGCATAGGCTTGCAGCTTCGCCATAAGCCCAATGCCGCGGCCCTCCTGCTGTTCATAGATAAGGACGCCCGCCCCCACTTGGGCGATCATTGAGAGCGCCATTTCAAGTTGCTGGCGGCAATCGCAGCGCAGCGAGCCAAATACGTCGCCGGTCAGGCACTGCGAGTGGATGCGCACCAGCGGCGACCCGGAGTGCACCTCGCCCATCACCAGCGCCACCGCCTCTTCGGTCTTGGCGCCGTCGCCCGATGCCGACGCCCTCGTCGTAAACCCGTGAATCAGGAAATGTCCCCAGCGCGTAGGGAAGTCCGCGGACGCCACTTGCTTTACCTTGGAAGAACTCACAATCAAATTATAGCCTTCGATTTCAGGCGCTCACCGCTTTGAGCCCTCAATGTTTTGATGATTCAATGCGTGGAGTGATTCAACGACGCGGCGGACACGACTACAGAATCACGTGTGTAGGCGAAATCGAGCGACGGCTGGTAAAATCAAAAAAGTAAAAACGCCCCCCGTGTGGGGCTATAGCTCAGCTGGGAGAGCGCATCGTTCGCAACGATGAGGTCGTCGGTTCGAGCCCGACTAGCTCCACCATTTCAAGCCCCTGGAAACACGCATGTTCTGAGTGGTTTGCGCGAATCGTACAATAATCGTACAGTGCCCCCTCGGCCGAGCGTAATCTGCAACGCCCGGTCTGGAGGCACATGCTGAGCGCTTATACTCGCCAATATCCGCCCTGCACACAGGCGGACAGTAATCATCGCAGATGCCATTGTCCCAAACGGATTAACGGCACATTGCCCACCGGGAAGTTTGTTCGCATACCGGCCAAGACGCGTAGCTGGGAAAGTGCCGAGCGAAAAGCCCGCATCATGGAAGTCAATGCCGATCCCCTGCGCCGGCGGAGTTCCTATCTTCCTGTTGAAACCCTACCGCGGAGCGAGAAGCAGAGATTGTTGCACTGAGGACGTGGGATTCAAGCCACGAATTCCATGCCGGTATGGCGGGACTCGCCAAGGCTTTGCGTGGCTGGAGCCTGGAGAAACCGCCCTCTGTCTCAGAGATTCTCGATCTCGCGCAGGCACTCAAAGTTCTGGGAAGTGAACAAATTACGCCGGAGATGAGAGACATTCTNNTGACGCGCAGCAGTACAGCGCCGAGGCTCTGCGAGGTAAAGCGGCATGAAGCTGGTATTCATTTTGGCCCAAGCGCTCTGTGCAATCTCGATCTGTTGGGCGCAATCGCCCAAACCACAGGCACGGCTTGAAGCCGAATACTAAGTCGCAGCCTACGCCCAACACTATCGGAGAACCGGCCAGGAATCTAGCGACTCTGAGGCATATGCGGAAGGGCTGGCAAGCCGATGTCGCGTTCCCCGTAGGCATGGGAGAGATCTCGCTCAGCGCGGGAAGTGACGTTGACGAGGTGAGATAGATGTTCAGCACGCTTGGCCGCGAATAAATGGGACTATCATGGCCCAATTGGCGTTGCCGGTGGCGCCACGACATAAGGGGGTGCCGATAATATTCTGAAATACAGCGACAACACCCGTTCCAATCTACTCAATGAGATTATCGTACGGTGAACTAGCAGTTGCGTGGTGTCTCCTACGAATCTTGCCTTGTTGAGATGTCCGCACCCTTCAGATCACTGCCGGGCGCAATCTTGCTCGGGTGGCCTCGATCACAACCGAAACACTCTTCAGTCCTGGCGATGATGCGGAAACTCGAATACTCCCCGGTTGCTTTAGCGCCTGCACAATTGCCATGCACAACCCGTTGAAGGCACTGCGCTTGCCTTCTGTCGACGAAAAGGGCTCATCGGCCTCATGGCAGCTCGGATCGCCGTTGCCTACGCCAAGCAGCCGTCCGGGGCCCGCAGTCTCGAAACTGATTTCGTTGGAGGCCGTCGGTACTATGCGATCGTGTACATCTACCACCTCGGCTGCGATAACGGTAAGATCTTCGCCGTCGGCAGCAATCTCCTGCCTGTCTGGACGCAAGACGATTTTTGCTGGCGACCCCGTTGTTTCACACCTGGCCGTGAGCACAGTTGTTCCATTACTTGAGCCTCGCGCTTCGAGCACACCGAGGGCGTACTTCACTTTCCACTCCACGTGAGAGTTCCGGCGAACTGTTTTCGCTCCTAAGCTGAGCCCGTTCAGGAACAGCTCAACACTGTCCAGATTGGTGTGGCACCAGACGGCAATTTCCTGGCCCTCCTTACCGGGCCAATTCCAATGGGGAAACAGATGTAACGCCGGATTCGCTCCCCACCATGCCTGATAGTAGAAGTAGTTATCTTTCGGGAAGCCGCAGGTGTCCAAGACTCCGAAGTGCGAGCTGATGCAGGGCCAACCATAGGGGGAAGGTTCACCGCGATAGTCAAATCCGGTCCACACAAATCCGCCAGCGAGGAACTGGCGCTCGGCGAAAAAACTCCACCATTGCTCTGCCGTGGCGGCGTAGTCGGCACGGTTCACATCGTAGGCGCTGACATATCCTTTAACCTCATCGTTTGCGTAGATTCCTCGCGTGGAGTAAGTGCTGGCGGTCTCCGTGCCCATGGTCGGTCGCGTTGGAAAGTTCCGGTGAAAGGCGTCGATGTCCTCCCGCTGGTAGTTGAACCCCTGCACATCGACAGACCGAGTTATGCCTTCCCCGGCCGAATATCCGCTATCCATTCCTACGGTCACCGGACGCGACGGGTCGAGACGGTGCGCCAGTTGCCGCATCGACTCCGCGATCCTCCGGCCACGCTCCTCGCCCTGCACCGCCCACTCCTCGTTTCCCAAAGACCAGCTGAAAACGGACGGGTGGTTGCGATCGCGGCGAATCATGCGCTCGAGTTCGCTCGAACCCTCTTCGTTGGACGAGAACATTCGCGTTTCATCCAGCACCAGCATGCCCAGCCGGTCGCAAGCGTCGAGCAGTTCAGGTGTTGGCGGGTTGTGCGAAGTCCGGTAGGCGTTCGATCCCATCGCCTTGAGCTTCTCGATTCGGAAGGCCTGCAAACGATCTGGTAACGCCACTCCAACGCCAGCGTGGTCCTGATGGTTACAGGTTCCTTTCAGCTCGAGCCTTGTTCCATTCAGAAAAAATCCATCCTTGGGGTCGAAATGGATGGTGCGGATTCCGAAGGTGGTGTCGTACCGGTCGATCCCGGTAGTTCCTGCCATGATCGTGGTCCCGAGACGATACAGCTGTGGCGACTCGACCGACCACAGTATCGGTCGGGGAACGATAGCCTGCTGAGTGAAGGAGTGACGACTCCCGGCGGGCACTCGGACCGATGCACTTTCTACCGTTGCCACGATAACCCCAGTCGGACTGAGAATGCTCGATCCGACCTTGCAGACCTGCTCGGTGCTACTCTCGTTTTCCACCTCTGTGAGTATCGTGATGCTCGCACCGTCGGGTTTCACATCGCAGGTCACAGCGGTCCCCCACTGCGCCACGTGTACCGGATCGGTCTTGACCAACCAGACGTGGCGGTAAATCCCGGCTCCCTCGTAAAACCAACCCTCATTCTCGGTAGCATCCACTCGCACAACCAGGATGTTCTTGCCGCCATAGTTGGCGACGTCGCTGACATCAAATCGGAAAGGCGCGTACCCGCTCAGATTCCGTCCAAGAAAGTGTCCATTAAGAGCCACCATGCAGTCCCTAAACACGCCATCGAATTCGATGGAAATCCGGCGCTCCGTATCACTTGCTGGAAGCTCAAACGCCCGGTGGTACCAGCCGATACTGGTCGCCGGATACGCCCGGCCCAGCGGCTTGGATCCGTACTCGATAAGCCGCTTCGCATTTTCGAATGGCAACTCGACCACCCAGTCGTGGGGCAGATCGATTGCCCGCCAGCCGGAGAGGTCAAAGTTTTCGCGGCTGGGTTTGAAGAAGCCACCCACCTTGGCAAACTGCCTCCCATGTCCGAAACCGAAATCGCGCTCGGGATCGTCTGCATGCCCCAAGTGAAAGTGCCATCCGGAATCCAGCAGAAGCCGTTCCCGGTGAGAAAGGGCTTGCGATTCTGCGTCTTGCGAGTGCAACACGGAAGGCGGCGTTTCCTCTGGCGAATATTCCACTGCCTCAGCACCTGCCGGAGAAAGTCTTGCGAAAGAAGCACCTTTCGTAATCGCTGCGCTGGCGGAAGCTGCTAAACCTGCTTTCAAAAGCCCGCGACGTGTCCAGTTCGACATAAATTCCCCCGAAACCTGTTCTTGGTCTTTCTCCACGATTCCCGGCGTTAAATACCCTGGAATTCCCGGAGACGCGCTTCCACGGCAGAGGAAAGGATATTCAGCCGAATGCGCGAAGCGGTCACCGGCGCAAAGCTGTCAATTCGAATGTGTCCTTCGCCACCGTTTGGAGAAAGTAGAAAAAGAAACCTTCGGCGAGGGACGGCTGATAACTCCAGCCATCCCCGCCGACGATGCTTAGAAAGAGTATTTTAGACTGAACTGGAACGCACGCGCGTCCACAGTAAAGGTCTGGTTAGTTATCGTCGAGGTTATGTTAATAGGGCCATTGTCCACAGCGGTGTTGTTTGGATTGGCGAAGGCGGAATGATTGAGAACGTTGAAGGCATCGGCGCGGAATTCCAACATGTGGCCCTCCCGAGGCATGCGGAAAAGATCGGATGTCGACGCCCAGACCCTAAATTGGCGTTTAATTTCGAGAGGCTTGCGGCATCGTTGAAGCGATGTTCTGATACGAAAAGAGTTTTTCGGCGAAGTTTCGCAAACGGCGTTTGGACGCACTGGCGGCTCTGTTTACTCGTCATGTACGTGGGACTGCTGAGGACGGGTCTTCTTCAAAGGAATTTGTAACGCAAATCACCTCGAGGTTGCGCGGACCGTGGACGCCGCGGATGCGCGTCATTTCAATGTCGGCCGTAGCGGAGGGTCCGGAGATCAAGGTAAGGGGTGATGTGGAAACCGGCGCCAAACGGGCAAATGCTTGCGGCACAGAGTGGACAAGCTGGCCGGGCAAGACAACGCACAGATGAAAGTCCGGCAGCAGTGTGAGACGTCGAGGGCCGGCCTGTTCTCCATGCTGCAAGACAATCGTTCCCGTCTCGGCAATCGCCACGGTGCAGCCCGTGATTACGCCATCGCACCGATCCAGCTCAAGGTTGGTCATGATTTCGCCGGGAAGGTACTCCGGGCCGGCCGGCAGCCAGGCCGCAGGCACTCCCTTCGGACAAGCAATTCGATGCAATCCTCGCGCATCGAATGCTTCCGCGACCTTGACCCGAATCTCGGGCTCGCGGCACATGGTCACGACGACGTCGTACTCGCGCAGTCTCTCGCGGAATAGTTCCCATGCCGGCTGCCGCTCATATTCCGGTTGGGAAAGATAACTTCGCGCAAGTTTGCCATATTCCTGTTCCGCGGATGACTGGACGTTGACCGGAGGGCCCAATGAGCGGCGGATCGCGGTCAGGATCTCCTCGCGGGAATCGGGGCGATTCATGGCCTCTGCCTCCCCGTCTCATGTTCCGCCCACCACTCCCGGAAGGACTGATGCGCCAGAGGAACAAGGTCCCGCGTTGCAGTCCACCCGCTTAAGAAGAATGGAAGACGCTCGATGTAACCACTTCTTCCTAGAAACCAGCGTTGGAGAACACGCGCCACTCTGAGGGCCAAAAGGAATCGCCAGGGACTTCGCATTGCGAACGATGCGAGTTTCATCCCCACGTTCCACACTCCCAGTTGTCCGGACAGGGTCTTCTGTTGTTCCCTCACGATACCGCTTCGCAAATGCAAGAGCACTTCGGGGATGTCGATGCTCACCGGGCACACTTCATAACATGCCCCGCAAAGCGAAGATGCGTAGGGGAGGGTCGATGCTTGCTGGAATCCTCGGAGTTGCGGGGTGAGAATCGCCCCAATAGGTCCGGCGTAGACCGAGCTGTAGGCGTGTCCACCGGTTTCTCGATAAACCGGACAGGCGTTCTGGCAGGCTCCGCAGCGGATGCAACGCAAGGTCTGCCTCGCGACCCGATCGCGCAAAATCCGGCTGCGTCCGTTATCGAGTAATACGACGTGAAACGCAGAGGGACCGTCGCCGGAATGAACTCCTGTCCAGATGGAGTTGTAGGGATTCATCCTCTCGCCGGTCGCGGAGCGGGGAAGCGTCTGGAGAAATACTTCGAGGTCGCGAAATGAAGGGATGACCTTTTCAATGCCCGCCAGCGTGATGAGCAGCCGAGGCAGTGTCAGACACATGCGCCCGTTGCCTTCGGATTCGACGATGCAGACCGCTCCATTTTCCGCAATCAGAAAATTCGCTCCACTGATGGCCACCGGAACACGCAGAAACTTTTCGCGCAGAAAGGCGCGCGCGGCGCTTGTCAAATCCTCGGGAGAGTCCCCGATCCCGGGCAGATTCATCTTGTCGGCAAAGATTTGGCGGACCTGTTCACGATTCTTGTGCAGCGCCGGGACTACGAGATGGGATGGCTCTTCGGCTCCGAGTTGCAGGATGAGTTCCGCAAGATCGGTTTCGTACACCTGAAATCCTTCCGCCTGCAGGAAGCGGTTGAGCCCGATCTCCTCCGTGGTCATGGATTTGACTTTCAGGATCTCTCTGGATCCATTGGCGAGGACAAGCTGGTGAATGATCTGCCTGGCCTCTTCGGCGTCCTTTGCCCAGTGGACCTGACCGCCCGCGTCGCGGCAATTCCGCTCGAACTGGACAAGATATTCATCCAGGTGGTTGAGGACGTGCTGCCGGATCTCGCTGCCGCTCTTCCGAAGAGACTGCCACTCCGGAAGTTCCGCTACGACCTTCCGCCGTTTAACGCTGATGACATCCGTGGCATGGCGGACATTCCGGCGCAACTGGGAATCCGAAAGCAGTTCTGCCGCCCGCTCCGGAAAGGAATGGCTATGCGCGGGACCGATGTTCACTTGTTTCACGCGCCCTCCCCTGACGCAAGAATCTCCGCCAGATGCATAGCTTTTACGAGTGACCGCTGGCGATGCAGCGCGCCGTAAATGTGCATCAGGCAGGAATTATCGACCGCCGTGCAGATCTCCGCTCTCGTGTTGAGGATAGAGTTAATCTTAGGCACGAGCATCGCGGAGGAAACGTCGGCATTCTTGATCGAGAACGTTCCGCCAAAGCCACAACACGCGGGCGGATCCTGCTCGGCGGCATACTCCAGCCCGCGGACATTGCGCAAGAGCCGGACAGGGATGTCCCCCAGGTTGAGACTGCGTGCCGAATGGCAACTGGCGTGGTAAGTGACCCGGTGCGGGAAAAACGCTCCGACATCCTCCACGCCAAGCTTCTTTACGAGAAATTCAGAAAACTCAAAAACGCGGGGAAGCAGGGACTCAACGTCTTTCGTCAACGTTGAATCCCCGGCTTCCTGTGCGGCCTTACCGTAGTACTCGCGAATCATCGCAGCGCAGGAGGCCGACGGGATCACGACAGCGTCGGCGTCGCGAAACACATGAACAAAGTTGCGAATGAGAGGAAGCGCGCCGTCGGCGTACCCGGTGTTCCAGTGCATTTGGCCGCAGCAGGTCTGTCGGGCGTCGAACCGGACGTCTATGCCGAGCCGTCGCAACACTCGAACCACTGCCCGCCCCGTTTGCGGGAAGAGTGCGTCGTTGTAACACGCGATAAACAACGAGACCTGCAAATCAACCCCCGTTCGCCGAAAACCAATGAAAAACTGGGCAACTGCGGGACGTCAGCGGAGTTGGCTAATCCCGCGCCCATCAGAATTGCCAGGAATGCGCGCGAGCACCAAATGGCCTCAGATGCGACCCCCAGAATGCGTACAAACCCACGAACACGTAGGAGCCCAGCGGCACGCAGTACGCGAGAGCAATCCCCGCCGACTGCGAGATGAGGCCCATCAACGGCGTGAGGGCTGCTCCTCCAACAATCGCCATCACGACGATGGAAGCCGCAATCTTTGAGTTCGGTCCCAATCCCTGGATTCCCAGAGCAAAAATCGTGGGAAACATCACGGACATGAAGAAGCTGGAGGCAAAAACCGCCCACAGGCCGGTCCAGCCAGGCCGCGCTACGCCTACCGTCAGCAGAGCAACATTGACCAAGCTGTAGAAGCCCAGCAGTGTGCTCGGCCGTATGTAGCGCATCAGGGCCGCGGACGAGAATCGGCCCACGCCAAAGGCGACGAGCGTGCCGGTCAGAAAGTAGCCCGCCACCTTCTCGGGACGGTGAACGCAATCCTGCACATACTGAATGAAGTAACTCCAGGTTCCAACCTGCGCGCCCACGTACATGAATTGAGCAACGACTGCCGTCATGAAATGCGGATAGCCCAACAGATCCCTAAAGCTGCCATGGCCGTGCGCGGCGTCAGAACTCTCCGAGGCGATCGCCGGGAAGGGTGTTCGCCATATCAAGAACGCGATCGCAAACGCGACCAGGCCGATCGCCAGGTAGGGATTGATTACGCGCAACGTTTCGTGCTTCAGATAACTCTCGTAGGTATTGGCCGCGCGCATGGAAGCGATTTGCGCGGAATTCAATTCCACGCCGGAAAAAATGAAAACCGTCCCGATCAGCACTCCCGTGATGGAGCCTAGCGGATTGAAGGCCTGGGAAAAGTTGAGCCGGCGGGCAGCGCCCTCCGGACCACCTAACTGGGCGATGAAGGGATTGGCAGCCGTCTCCAAGAACGAAAGGCCGCTGGCGATCACGAACAGCGCGCCCAGGAAAAACCAATAGCGGCCGACGACAGCAGCCGGCCAGAAAAGCAGAGACCCGGATCCCATGAGGCCAAGCCCGCACAGGATCCCGGATTTATACCCGAAACGCCGCATCAACAGCGCTGCGGGAGTTGCCAGCACAAAATATCCGAGATAGAACGCGGACTGAATCAAGCCAGCCTGAAATCTCGAAATCTGGAAAGATTTCATGAACTGCCGGATCAGCACGTCATTCAGATTGTTGGGCACTCCCCAGAGGAAGAACAGGGAGGTAACGAGAATGAAGGGAAGCGCCATGCCGGCGGGAATGAACCCGCTGGACGACTTAGTCCCCTCGCTTGCAAAAGTAGTGGCGTTAACGGCAGTTGCCTGCATCAGGCCTGCTCCTGTTGGCTCGACAAAATCATTCATGCCAGGAAACCGCAGCGTTCAAAAGACATTGTGCAATGCAGCCTTCACTGCCGGGCGACGTCGTAATTCAGGTAGACGACTCGCGTCTGAAGATATTCTTCGAAACCCCGCGGTCCATCCGCCCCGCCAATCCCGGACTTCCGCCATCCGGCATGAAATCCCTGCATCGCTTCGAAGTGTTCGCGATTGACATAGGTCTCGCCGAATTTCAATTCGTTGGCGGCGCGCATGGCGGCATCCAGGCTCTTGGTGAAAATTGAGGAGGTCAAGCCGTACTGGCAATCGTTGGCCAGCGCGATCGCCTCATCCAATGTCGAGAATGTAGCGACGGGCAATACCGGCCCGAATATTTCCTGCTGCATGATGCGCGCGTTCTGCGGGCACTCCGAGAGAACCGTAGGCAAGTAGTGGTAGCCCTTGCGGCGTTCATCCCGCTCGCCACCCGTCAGAACTTTGCAGCCGTCTGCCACCGCCTGCTTCACTTCCCCATCCACATGGTCGAGTTGGGCTTTGCTTACGAGCGGCCCCATTTCAACGCCGGCCTCGAAAGGATCCCCGTACTTTGTGGCGCGCATCGCTCCCGTGATGCGTGCGAGAAACTCTTCCGCCACCGATTTGTGAACATAAACCCTCTCGGCGCAATTGCAGACCTGTCCGGTGTTGATGACGCGAGAAGCGTGAATCGCCTTCGCCGCAAGATTAAGGTCGGCGTCGTCCATGACGATGGCGGGCGCTTTCCCGCCCAATTCCAGGGAGATCTTGGTTATATTCGGCGCTACCGATCGCATGATGGCCGAGCCGGCTTCGACGCTGCCGGTGAGGCTGACCATGCCCACCTTCGGATGCGACGCCAGCGCTCCCCCGACGCCGCTGCCGCTTCCGTTCACCAGGTTAAAGACACCGCGCGGGAGCGGAGTTTCCGCCACAATGCGCGCGAACTCCGCCGCATTATTCGGGGTTTCCCGGCTGGGCTTGATCACAATCGTGTTGCCCGCGACCAACGCGGGGGCTGCTTTGCGCACGATGAGGAAGAAGGGGAAATTCCAGGGCAGGATTCCAACGACAACGCCAATCGGAGACTTGAAGAGCAAAATGTTTTCTCCGACGCGATCGCTCTGGATGATGCTGCCTTCGTACCGGCGGGCAAATTCCGCCATGTAATCCACGTAATCCGCGGAGAAATCCACCTCGATTTCCGCGAGGGGAAGTATCTTGCCCTGCTCTTCGGAAATCACACGAGCCAACTGCCGTTTGTGCTTGCGAATCCCAGCGGAAATCTCCCGCAGATGAGCAGCCCGTTGGATCGCCGGCAACTTGGCCCAGGGCGCCTGGGCGCGTTCCGCGGCGAGAACGGCCCGCTCCACATCCTGCGCGGATGCCTCGGCGACTTCCGAAATTACCTGCTGGGTGGAGGGGTTCTCAACCTGGATCCACTTGGATCCGGACACAAACTGCCCGTCTATGAACATCTCGTACTGTTTGACTGCCGTCGAAGTTGTCGTCATGCGTGCTCTCCTGTTTTTGCCGTCCACGAAAAATTGAACCGGCGAATCCTCTAGGCGATGGATATGCCGCAAAGATGAACGCGCAATCCGAGTTCATGAAACATCGTGGCCTTGGCCGCCAACGCGCGGCCGGCAGCTTCGCTCGACGGCGCATAGGCGACGTTCACGTGATTCGATGGATGAGACGCCATGAACTGGTTTTGGGTGATGCCGTGCAGCACCACGTGCATGATGGGCCACTGGAAAGTGACTTCATGCCACCGGCGATCGGTTTCCGCTCGCGGAAGTTCAATCGCGGTGGCGCGCCCAATATCCACGTGAAGTTTTCCGCCTTCGACAAACACACGGCTCCAGACCACTTCGCCCGGCTTGCAAATGCCTTTCAGTGTGCCGCCGCCCAGCCGGAAGTACATGGGAGGCTGCCGCTCACTGACTGCGCCCGCATAACCACCCACCAAGTGGGAAGCAGGCACGGCGCCCGAGATCTGGAAGAGCCAGACGAAATCGTCCACTCCGTTGCCCTTGTAGTGTTCGCCCCAACGGACGTCGTGCAGCGTGGTTGCAGGATCGAGACCCATGGCTGTCCAAATCCGGTTGGTGATGAGCGAATCGAGTCCCACGCACTCATCCACTTCGTTGAAATGCGGCAACGGCTTGCCGGGGTAAAGCTCTCGTCCATCTTTGCTGAAGGCTGGCGGCCGCTCGGCGTTGTTCAGCAGGCCCTCCACCAGGTCGGAAGCGGGAGCCAGATCTTTTAGTCCTTGTTGGTACTGGATGCCGATCGCATCACAGCCGAATTCATCGGCCATGCGCAAGGCGGCAATGTACATTCGGCATTGGTCGAGGATCTGCGCATCCGTTAGGTCGGTTTCTTCATTCGGACCGGTCGCAAAGCGCATGCCCTTGGAGTCCAGCCACTTCCTGATCTTCAAGGCTTCCTCATCCGGCACTTCGCGCATGGCGGCAAAGAGCGCGGACTGGCTCAGACGTTCCTTGTAAACGCCGGTGGGGTTGAGCAAGGAATCTTCGATGATGGCGTTAAACATCCCCATGCATCCCTCGTCGAAAACACCCATCAACGCCTTGTGGGAGCGGAGGCGCTTGGCGAGCGTCTGCCCCAGAGCGCGTTCGGCCTGCGGAACCTGGTCGATTGCGAAGGGATGAATGTGCGATGTGTCGTGGCGGACGGCGTGTTCTCTGATCCACTGCCTTAAGCCGTTCTTGAAGAAGGGATCGGTGAAGTCTTTGCTCCACAGCGTGCTGTACGGAACTCCAGCCTTGCGCAGACATCCGTTCAGATTCAACATGCCCACCAAGCCCGGCCATTGTCCGGACCAGTTGGCGACGGTGAGGATTGGCCCCTTGTGCGAAATCAGGCCGGCCAGCAAGTGACTGCTGTATTGCCACACCGCTTCGGCCACAACCAGCGGAGCGTCGGGATGGATATTTTCAAAAACGTTCATCCCCAAGCGCTGGTTGTAAAGAAAACCGTGTCCAAGCTGGGCATCGTACGGATGGGCCCGGCGCAATGTGATGCCTTCAGCGCGGAAGGATTCCGTCAGCATTCGTTCCAGCTCCGACTGGGCCGGCCAGCAAACCTTGTTGGCAGACTGGCGCAAATCGCCATTGGCTACTAATAGAATTTCATTGGCGGAGATGCGGGCGGCTTCCTTCAATTCCGGCAGTGCGTACGTGGGCATCTGGATTCCCTCCGTTTATCGAAAATTCAACAACAGCTCGAACTTGATTACTCGTGCGACATGGCAACAGTTTTTCCGGACGACAACAACGACCGGAAGCGCGCATACGCGTCTTCCCAGCCGCCCGCGGACACCGGCTCGTAGGAATGGCACTCGACGGAAGCCATCATGGCCTGCCTGCCTGCCGCCAGATCCTGTATGTGACCGGTTGCGGCCGCTTGCACCATTACATTGCCGAAGGCTGCGGCTTCCGCGGGTCCGGCGACGACATTTCGACGCGTGGCATCGGCAGTCATTTGGCAAAGGAAGCGGTTCAGCGCTCCACCACCCACAATGCGCAATACGCGAAGATCGCGGCGCGTGAGTTGCTGCAGTTCGTCCAAAACTTTGCGATACCCGAAGCTCAGGCTTTCGAAAACACATCGGGCGATCTCCCCCGGAGTTTGCGGAACAGGCTGCCCCGTTTCTGCGCAGTAGTCTTGGATCGCCGCCGGCATATCGCAGGGAGACTGGAACTCCCGAGCATTGGCATCAATCCAGCAGCGGAACGGCGTGGCGCTGGAGGCAGCTTGCCCGATCTGGGTCCAGTCGTAGTGGTGGCCATCCGCCGACCAGTTCCGCTGGCATTCTTGCAATATCCAAAGACCGGTCAGATTCTTCAGGAGAAGAACTCCCCCGTCCGCGGAACCTTCGTTGGTGAAGCCGAGGTGGAATGCTTCCGGGGAGACATTGGGATCTGAACTCACAATGCCCATCAGGCTCCAGGTGCCGCTGCTGACAAACGCGCTCTCGTCATCAAGCTGCGGGATGGCAGAGACGGCGCTGGCCGTGTCGTGGGAGGCGACAGCAATTGCAGCAAAAGCGTCTTGAAATCCGCAATCGGCCAAAATCGTCTCTCGCAGCGGCCCTAGCACGGTTCCCGGCATCGCTACCTGCGGGAAAATCCCAGGCGGGATCCCCAGCGGGAGCATTAGCTCCTCTGCCCAACGTCGTGCGGGGAGAGAGTAGAGTTGCGTGGTCGTGGCCTCGGTATATTCGGCGCGCTTTTCTCCGCACAAGAAGAACTGAAAAAGGTCCGGGAGCATCAGCAGCGTCTTCGCTTCCGCCAACTGATAAGAACTTTGGGAACGAGCGGCATGCAACTGGAAGAGCGTGTTGATCGGCAGGGCCTGGACGCCGGTGATCGCAAAAAGGTCGCGGTTGCTAAAAGTCCGGGCCACACTTTCAACCGCACCATTCGTGCGCTCGTCGCGGTAGTGGTAGGGGTTTCCCAGCAACTCGTCTTGCGGATCCAGAAGCGCGTAGTCCACACCCCAAGCATCCACACCGATACCGCTTGGCAACTCTGGAAAGAGACTGCGATAACGAACCAGCCCAGCTTGTATCTGAGACCAAATCTCGAGGACATTCCAGAAAAGGCGCTTGCCTATCCTTACACCCGCATTCGGGAACCGGTGGACTTCCCGCAGATTGAATTTCGCTCCGTCCCACTGGCCGGCCATTAACCGGCCACTGGAAGCGCCTAAATCCACTGCGATGAAGTTGGCGGCTGCCGTCATGCTTTCTCTTCCAGATGCTTGAGGATTTCTGCCGTCAGGGCATCCACCAGAGTTTCGACGTCCGGCGGCAAAGATTGACGGTCAGCGGAAGAATTGCTCTCCTTCGCCTTGCCCTGATGGCCGGCGTTCTCGCGTGACGGAGTAACGGGACGATCCGCTCGGTCGGGCGCGAGCGGCAATCGGGCATCTGGCAGCCCGAGCTTCTTCTTAATCTCGAGCAGATCGCCGATTTTGCCCGGTGGAATCTCGGGGCACGGTGAGCGGAGCCGGGAGGCAATCATGATCGTCTTGCAGTAGGTTTCCATTACCTCGGCATACCATTCCGCGTGAGAGACGGTGTCGGCCCAGCAGACAATGCCATGATTCGCCAGCAAAATCGTATTGTGCTGGCGCACAAACGGAACGACTGTCCGCGCGAATTCCTTGGTCCCTGGTGTCTCATAGGGCGCCAGCGCCACCGGCCCGACAAAAACTTCCTGCTCGGGAATAAGATTGCCTTGCGGGATCACGCCGGCAACCGCATGGGCGGTGGCGTAGGGAGGGTGGCAGTGAATTACGGCCCTTGCTTCCGGGACAGTTTTGTAAATCTCCAGATGCAGCAGAATCTCGCTGGTCTGCGGCCTTGCGCCATAAAGCTGGCGATTTTCTAAATCTACAATGGAAAGCTCTTCACTCCGTAGGTCGCCCTTGCTGCAGAGCGTGGGAGTGCAGAGCACGAGATCGTCGGAAATTCTCGCCGACAGATTGCCGCCATTCCCATCCACGTACGCCCGGATCCAAAGCTTCCGCCCGGCCTCCACAATTTGCTCTTTGAGACTCGAGACTGCCGGCGAATGGAACAGTTCTGCGGTTGTTGTGGGGGTTTCGGGAGCCTTTGCCGCTTCGGAATGCAGCCACTCATGCAACCTCCTGCGCACGATTGAACGAAGAGCTTCGGAGTTGACGAAGGGAGACGTTGGCGACGGCATTGGCAAACGATAAATGAAGTGCCATGAAGCCGCAAGACCTTGGAGCGCCCGTGCTGCACCACCCTTCCAAACGGGGACATCGCGCTTTATGCCCTGGCCAACTACATCTTCGACTTTTATAACTTTAGTCAACTTTAGTCTTGGGCATGATGGCAAAGGCCCGCAGTTCCACGCCGGTGAGCAAACGCCGGCGACTGCCATCATCACCATGTATGATGACCTTGGCAACCAACCTATGTCGGCTGTAGAGCAGGTAGGTAAGTATAGCCTTTGGTTCCATGACGAGAACTGTGCCCTTTTCCGTGGTTGCACGCCGTAGTCGCGCCACCGCTGCCTAACTTTATAAGGACTTCAAGGCCTGCCATGGTGGCAGGCCTTTTTCCCATATCCCTAGGGTGTGTTAACACTAA
>PLIC01000025.1 GCA_003139995.1 Candidatus Acidiflorens stordalenmirensis
AGTTGAAAGGCTTCGCGCCCTACATCGTGCCGCATATGGCATTCCGCCGGAAAAATCCCTTGATGCTCATCCAAAGGGAATGCGAGAAATCGTGGTATCGCATGGCGATCTCCGCGGAGCAGCAGCCGGAGATTCGCGGGTTAGTGGCCTGCTCATGGCTTTTCTCTCCCGATACATTCAAAGTGAGCCCACATCTCTCCTTTCTCGTTAAACCATTTCTTGAATCGGGTGCGCTTACTACGACCCGGGGGAGGGCTGAAGTCAGCGAGGGCTTCCTGGCTGGCAGCGAGGTCCGTAGAAAACTGTATAAAAGCGGGGAGTTCAAGCCTACGATGGGTCTGGTGTTGTGGGCGCGGAAGCAGATGATCCAATGGGCGCACCAGCATCCAGAATTAAGTGAAGCTTAGGNNAGCTCTAAGCCAGAAAATTACGGAACTGATAGTGCGACTACTGCAGGCCAAAGGCGTAGAAAAAGCAGTAGTAAATCCGGGAGACTTCCTCTACGAAGGAGGATTGGGGCTGGATTCGCTGGACGCGGCAACCCTTGCGGCCATGCTGGAAAATGAATTCAAGTCCGACCCTTACAATTCCGGGGAGTTTCCGCAGACTGTGGCTGAGATCGTGAGTTTTTATTCCCGTTCTTCGAATTCCGGTCCTGCGAATTGAAACCAAATGATTTTTGAACTGCTGAGAGACTATGCAAAGCGAGAGCCAGGCCGTCTCTTTCTCCGGAACGAGCCTGTAACCGCGCGGGAAGCGTTCGAGCGGTGTTGTCACATCGCGCGGTCCCTGGCAGCACTTAACTCTCCGCGAATTTATTTCTATGCGGCGGATTCCATCGATCTGGTCCTCTGCCTGATTGCTTCGCAAGCGGTTGACCTGGAAGTCTGCGTGCTCAACCGGAGTTTTAAGACCACCGAGATACAGGCAATTCTGGAGCGACTGGGGAAGGGCGCATTGGTGGTGGATGCACCCTTGGAAATTCCCGATGCGGCAGTGCACCAGTTGGCCAGCGTAGTGGCCTTCTCGCACAGTGAGCCGGTGAGCGATGAGGCGGATTCCGACGACAAGGGCGCAATTATCATTCTCACGACTGGCACCACCGGCGTGCCGAAAGCTGCCAAGCACAAATGGAAGCGGTTGCTGGCACGGCCAGGGCGGCAAAGGCAAGGTGAGAAAGATCGTCACAGTTGGCTGCTGGCATATCCGCTGAATCACTTTGCCGGTATCCAGGTTGTCCTGCATGTGTTGCAGAACCACGAAACACTGGTAATCCCCTCTTCCCGGGATTACGGGCGAATCATTACCACCATAATTGAGCAGGGGGTTGACTCCGTCTCCGGGACGCCAACCTTCTGGCGAATGATGGTTGGACGAATTGGTTCGGACCAACTGGCACGACTGCAACTCAGGCAAATCACTGTGGGTGGAGAGGCTTCGACTCCCGACCTACTGGAGAGGCTGAAGTCGAAATTTCCAGCGGCATCCATTACGCAGGTCTATGCGACCACCGAACTCGGCACCTGTTTCTCGGTAAAGGACGGATTGCCCGGATTTCCAGCGTCCTATCTTGATCGGCCAGTCGGGAACGTTCAACTGAAGATCATCGACGGAGAACTGTATGTTCGATCCGCGGTGAAAATGATTGCCTACGTGGACGGTAGCCCTCCACCCGAGGCGAGAGAAGACTGGACTGCCACCGGCGATACCGTCGACCAGGTTGGCGATCGCGTTCTGTTTCGCGGCCGCAAAACAGAAATCATCAATGTAGGGGGCGTGAAGGTTCATCCCCTCAAGGTCGAAGAAACCCTATTGCGGGTCCCCGGCGTGGCAGCCGCTCGTGCCTATGGGCGCGCGAATCCGGTCACTGGACAGATCGTTGCCTGTGATCTTGAACTGGAAAGCGATGCAAAAGAAACTGCGGTGCGAGAGGCCGTGCAAAAAACGTGTTTGGCCGAGCTCAACCGTTATGAGCAGCCGCGTCAGATCGCCATTGTCGGCCAGTTGGAAAAAAGAAACGAAAAGTTGGTAAGGAGGGGAAGTGCGTAGAACTGTTGTCATCAGCGGAGGAAGCCGCGGGCTCGGCGCGGTCCTCACCAGAGCCTTTCTGACCGAAGAGGGCTATAATGTTGCCATTTGCAGCCGCTCGCGCTCGGAATTTGTCGATTCCATCTCGTCGGACAGCGGTTTCGAGGGCCGCTTCCTGTTCAAGCAAGTCGATCTTTCCGACCGGACCGCGGTCCACGACTACTTGCGCGAGGTCGGAGAGCGCTTCGGCACGGTCCACGTCTTGGTGAACAATGCGGGTGTGGCATTGGACGGGGTTCTCGCTCTACAGACCGATCGCGCCATCGACCAGATGATCGATATCAACCTCAAGGGCACAATCGCGCTCACGAAGGCGTGTGTCCGGGAGATGTTGATCAATCGCTGGGGCAGAATCGTTACCATCACTTCCATTGTAGGAAAGAGCGGTTTCCGCGGACTGTCGGTCTACTCCATAACCAAGGCTGGGCTCGACGGATTCACGCGAAGTTTGGCCCGTGAACTCGGAGACCGAGGCATTACCGTGAACTCGGTCGCGCCTGGATTTCTGGAAACGGAAATGACCCACGGATTGTCCCCACAGCAGAAAGACCAGATCGTGCGTCGAACTCCAGCGGGGAGACTCGGCCGCGGCGAAGACGTCGCCAGCATCGTGAAATTCTTGTGCTCGGATGC
>PLIC01000256.1 GCA_003139995.1 Candidatus Acidiflorens stordalenmirensis
AGCGGGAATGCGGCCTGAAAACAGGAACTGCGCCAGCAGGACCGGCGCAGTCTCGTGTCGCGAAATTCCTAACCGGCGCTCAGCCCCGCGCAAAGCGCAGTGCGCTACCCGACCGCCGGCCGCGCTTCCACCTTCTTCGTCGTGATGACCAGCTTGGCCGGGGTCAGCTCGGGGCCGTCCCAGCCTTCCTTCACCGCCTCAATATGAATCTCGCCTGCCGTCTTGGTCGCCTGCACGATCACCTGCGCCAAACCGTTGAACAACGAGCGCTTGGGCTCCTTGTCGCTCTCCTGGCAGTTGGGGTCGCCGTTGCCCACGCCGATCAGTGCGCCCTCGCCGGAGACCTTGAAGCCGATGAAGTTCGATGCCGTCGGTACCGCGCGCCCCTCCTTGTCCAGCGCTTCTACCTTCAGGATCGACACGTCCTCGCCGTCGGCATTGATCTCCGTCCGGTCCGCGGTCAGCCGGATGGCCACTGTCGGACTGGTGGTCTCCCGCTTCTTCGTGAGCACCACTTTGCCGCCTTTGCTGCCGCGGGCCAGCAATTTCACAAACTGAGGATCGTTAGCGAGGCAATGTTATGACAGCAACCCCACGTACGCCCGATCCCACGGCTACGACCGCATATTATGTATAAAAAAATGGGCCTAGCTGGAAGGATGGAAGCAGGAGTGACGGCCAATGGCATTCCGATTTGAGTTCGACCGAGCGAACAAAATCCTGCTGATGCGAGTCGAGGGACGGCTCACGGATGAATCGCTGGCAGAGGTTTACCGGACGGGGCTAGAGCATTGGGCCGCGACCGATGCCCACGCGTCTATTTGGGACTTCTCATTCGTTACTGAATTTGCCGTATCCGCCGAATTTATACACGAGCTGGCAAATCAGGACCCAGCCGTGACGGACCTGGCCAAGCGTCCTCGCTTTATCGTCGCCCCGACCACGGTCGGATTTGGTCCATCTCGCATGTTTCAGATCGTGGGAGAGCCTAAACGGCCGCTACTGAAAGTCGTACGCACACTGGACGAAGCGTTGGCTGAACTCGGCGTTCAATCCCCACACTTCGATCCTTATAGAGTGACCGTCAGGTCAGTTGACGTAAGGCATTTACACGAACTGAGGATTGCTGGCGAAGTCGCAATCTGGACGTTCGTCAACCCGTCAACCGCGTACCTGCTCTGATGTTCACACTCATGTGGTGCTTACTCACTGACGTGACCGGCGAAATTTGTACCAAGTGGAATGAGAGAGAATCCACTTGGAGGAAAGGTTGGCCATGCCGATCAAGAGGTACAAACCAGAGCAGATCGCACGCCACACTCCCAGGACCCAACGGAATTATGAGCGCTGGAACCTTTGGCTCAATACAATACACGGATGGTAATCCGTGAATAGTTCAAATGGCGGCGGAGTTCATCTTTTGACGTTTTGCTTACATGACGAGCAGACCGATTTGCATGAAAGGATTTGGTGAGATGTATTCAGGGATTTTGATGGGCATTACGTTTGTTTGCATGCTCCTCAGCGCAATATCTTGCTCTGCGCGAACAGCACAGCGTGCACCTCGCGCAGTGACTTACTTCGTGGATTGCAGTAGCGACGCTCAGAAGAACGATGGTCTGTCTGCGGATTCACCCTGGACCACCTTGGAGCAAGTAGACGGCCATGCATTCGCAGCTGGAGATGTGGTGCGCTTCAAGCGTGGCAGCGTATGCCACGGAACACTGTGGCCCAAGGGCAGTGGTTCGGAGTCTGCACCAATTCGCATGACAGCTTACGGCACAGGACTGCGGCCGAAGATAGTTGCGGAGTTTGGAAGCGATGCATCGCTGAAGTTATACAACCAGAAGTACTGGAACATCGACTCCTTGGATCTTTCAGGGGGCAACACATACGGCGTTTTTATCAGCGGAGACAAAGGCATCCTGCATCATATCCATCTTGCAAATCTGCTGGTACACGATGTCGGTGGCGTTGAGATGAAGAATAAGGAGAGTGGGTTAGTTGTGATCTCTCCTGGGACTGTTGATCAGCACTTCGACGATGTACTTGTAGACGGCGTAACCGCCTACAATACGCAGCAATGGGTCGGGATACTGGTAGGCGGCGGCAATTTTGGCTTTCCACCTGAGAACACCTGGAGCACACACGTAACCATTCGTGACTCAGTGGTGCATGGCGTGCAAGGAGACGGCATTGTGCTTTTCCGTGTGCGTGATGGCCGAATTGCCTCGAATGTGGCGTGGAATACCGGAATGCAGATGACGGCGAGTATGGGAACTCCGAATGCAATTTGGACATGGATGTGTCGCGACTGCATCGTGGAACAGAATGAAGCGTTCCTAACTGACAGCCCCGGCATAGATGGTGGAGCATTTGACATCGACTATGGCAATACGAATAACTCTGTTGTCGATAATTATGGACACGATACACAGGGATATTGCATTGCTGTCTTCGGAGCAGGGTTTGTCACGCATCAGAGCGAGGTGCGGGGCAACACGTGCATGAACAATGCGCGCAGTCCGAGAATGGCGCAGTACCAAGGGGCCATCTTCGTACATACGTGGAATGGCGGAGCACTGGATGGGGTTGTGATTGAAGGCAACACTGTCTACTGGAATCCTCCAGGGACTGCTCCCGCAATACTGAACGACGCTGTTTTTCAGGACGAAAATGGAATCTTTAAAAACAATCGGATTTACTCGACATCGCCATGGATGATTACGAGCAACCGGTCGCTTCATTTCGAGGGAAACCAGTACAGTCTCCACTCTCATGGGGGCGTATTGAACGGAAGATGGAGCTATGGTGACCGCATGTTTCAAGGCTTCGCAGACTATCAGGCACACAGCGGTCAGGACGCCGGAAGCACCTTTCGCCAGGTCGCTGCGACAAATACAGACTTGGCGTTTTGGCCGGAAGCCAGTGCCGGGACACAGCAGTTGGACACAACATATCACGCGCTGCTTTCACAACCGCTTACGGACCTGGAGGGCCGTGCTATGTTGCATCAGCATCTGGGCAGCAAGTGGACGATGTATGCCATGCTGTCGGGGGAGATCGATGCCAACGGTTTGCTGAATGAAACGAGCCGCAGGCAATTGGCCATCTTAAAGAGCCTCACTGTACAGTTTCATGGCAATGGACTAGAGACGGTGATTGCGCTGCACCGGAGTACAAAGAACGCTTCAGTAAAAGAATATCTTGGCAACGCAATCTCCGATCTCGGCTTCAACTCTGCCACGTTTGTAGCTGCGCAGGCTACAGATGGAAACGCATCGGAAGAACCGCTCATACTGTTCCTCTCGCCGGAGGACCACGTGATCGAAGCCTGGCGCGGCGTTGCGGGAGCAGCCGACCTCGGCATTGCTGTACGCCAGAAGTTGGGCAACCCTGCGTACTCGCAAATCGGAGAAACCGAACCCTAGATTGAATCCGTTCTCCATGGTGGATGAGGCGCGAGCAAATGCACATCCTGACGAAAGCTATTTCGCCACTATCTATGCTGGGCATGGCATTGTTGGCGCCAAATGCAGTTTGAAGTATCCAACTCGAACTGTGACAACTGGGGATTGCGGGAAATTGGCGAGGGGTCTTCAACGGAAATCATGAACAGGATTAAAGGAAGTGCGGCATGGATTCCATACTTGAAATGCAAGACCCTGTCCATGCGTTACGCAGATCTACCGAGTGGTGGGTCGCTATTTTGTCATCGGCCATTTTACGGTTCGAGTCCGATCGCCGCCGCCATCTCTTCAACTGCCGGCTCAAGTTCGAAGCCCTTGCATTTCCTATTTTGTGATGCCGGGCCAATCATCGGTGCGGAAGGGCGATGCGGGCAATCCCTCGGCATTGAAGAGATTGCACTCTGGGCTGTCAGCCCAAGCATAGCGAACGGCCACCGGAGCCGCGACCTCTGGGCTGGAAACGAGGACCGAATCGCCTTCGATGACAGCCGAAGCCCAATGGAATTTCCGGTCTGCGCCGGCGACAGCAAAGCCACGCAGAGAGCCGCCCATGGCTTTCAGACCGCCGCCGGTATGTAGGAACCGAACCCTGATCTTGGTTCCTTCCACCGCCATGGACTGGTAGAACGGTCCGGAATAGACGATCGGCTGCTTGTAGGTGGCAGCGAGCGCCCACAGAGCAAGCCGCTGACCGACCTCGGCCTTGCGGTGCGGGTGCACGTCTTTCGGATCACCCACATCAATCGTCACGGCTAGGCCTGTGGCCGGAACCCCTTTCAAGGTGAGAAGCTGGGCCTCGCGCAGCTCTGCCCAAGCGGACTCGGCGGGCTGGCTGGGGATCGCACCGTGGTTTGGCAGTTGCACAATCAGGAATTGCATCTGGGCCTGATGGGATGCGGCGCGCCAACTCTCAATGAGGGCGGGCAGCAACCGGCGATATTGCCGGGCTTGCAGGGCATTGCTCTCTCCCTGGTACCAAATCGCCCCGCGGAGCGGGAAGGGTAGCAGTGGAGTGATCATCCCCTGATACAGACCAGAGGCCGGGCGAGGCGGGTAGCCAGCCGGCGAAAACATCTCGATGGAGAAACCTGTCAGGGTCGCGAGTGTGAAATCCTTGCTGACTCCCCAGCCCTCCTGGCGCAGATTGCGAAACCAGATGGTGATGGGTGTCCAGTTGGCGGATGCATGAATCAGAGTTGCGGCATAGTCGTCCGCGTCGGTAATCGCCGGTTCTAGCGCGCGGAAGCGGAACGAGCCGTTGCCACGGGCCCAGAAACGGATTCCCGCATAGGCGCTCAGGTCCGCAGGAGAACCGTCCGGCTGAAATCTTGCCGTCAGCCGGGCGTCGTCGGAGGCGTCGAGGCGGCCCGTCACTTGAGCGGCGAATCCGCTGCCGCCGCGGCCGGGAGAGACCAGTTCGAAAGTGGTTTCCGGCGCCCAGCGCAAGTCGTAAGTCCAATATCCACCCAGCGTATTGCGCGCGCTGCCATCGTCAAAGTTGCTGAAGCGGAGGTTCTTGTTTCCAGTGGAGGGATCGGCGAGCAATTCAAAGTCGTCGAATTCGAGATCAAAGGCGCTGCGTCCGGGGGCAAGCGAACCATTCCACAACTCGAGAAGCGACTTAACTTGCGGGTCGCGCTGGGCGGCTTCCGGGGCCATCCACTCCTCGATCGTGGTTCCGGGCCACGCGCTTTCGACGATGCCAATCGGCACCTTCAATTTCCGGTGAAGATCGCGCGCAAAGTAGTAAGCGACGGCCGAGAAATCCTTGGCCGAGTCGGGGGTGCACGGCTGCCAGGAAGCGGGAAGAGTATCCGGTTGTGGATCGAGGGCAACCTTCTTCGGGACTGTGAACAGGCGGATGTCCGGGTAGTCGGCTTTCGGTACCTCCTCGGCAGCGCCGGCCGACCCGCTCAGGGCAAAGGCCATGTTGGATTGACCGGAGGCGACCCACACCTCGCCGATCATCACATCCTTGACCACGATGGTTCGCTTTCCGGCAACCTGCAAGGTGAATGGTCCGCCTGCTGCCATCGGGGCCAATTGCAGGCTCCAATGGCCATGCGAATCCGCGCTTGCCGTGCCCGTACTTCCTGCAAGCGTGACGCGGATGGTCTCGCCGGGATCCGCTTTCCCCCAGAGGTGGATCTCACGGGCCTGCTGCATCACCATGTGATCGCTAATCAGATTGGGAAGCGCGGGATCTGCCCAGCCGAGAGCAGAACACAGGCCAACGAGCAGGATGGCGAACGCAAGTCTACGAATACGCATTAGTTCCCTACCAGGAATTCCGGTCATTTCTCTTCGAGGATCGCAAGATCCCACGGTTTGAGGGTGACCGTCTGGAAAGGGGCTACGGTCGTTTTCGTCAGCAAATCCTCGCCCAGCTTATACGGGTATTTGAAGGTCTGTGGATCACTCGAATAGTTCATGTAGTAATGAATCGTCTTGCCGTTGCGGTTGGTGCCGTGCTTCACGCGCACGGTGGCAGGCAGTTCCTGGTCCGGGCCGGTGAGTCCAGCCATCTGGAGCACGTCGAGCAGCAGCTTGGTCTGTAACGTGTCTGAAAGCACGGTGCCCTCATAGGTCAGAGTCCCGTTGCCGAAACGGTTGCGCGTGATCGCCGGGTACTTGCCGAAGAATGGATGGTCATAGTACGCCAGTGGTTGCGCGCCTTCGAGGACCAGCATCTCTGCCCACTCGGAGACTTTGTTGTCGGCTCCGGCTTTGAACGGATCGCCCTTCAGCGCGAGCGGATTTGCGAGATTTGAAAATTCCTGGTAGCGGAATCCAGCCGCTCTGCGAAGCGGTCCTGGCGCCATGGTCCAGCGGACGGTGTCGTACTCGTTGGTGAATCCGCTTTTGAAGGTCATGACCAGATGGCCGCCATCGTGAACGTAGTCCACCAGCCTGTTCAACATCTCGTCGCTGGCAACATAGAGCGGGGGAACGAGGATGATCTTGTAATCGGAGAGGTTGGTGCTTTCCGGAAAAATGAAATCGACAGCGACATTCTGGCGGTACAGCGTTTCGTACATCTGCCGCAGAATGGTGCGGTAATTGACCTTGTCGCTAAACTTCATGAACTCGATGCCGTAATACGAGTCTTTGCTGTAGAGGATGGCGACCTTACTGCTTCGCTTGACGTCAGCGATCTCGGGTCCGATGCGCTGCAACTCATGCGCGATCCGGCTCACTTCGGCATAGGCGCGATTCGGCTCCAGATCGTGCGAGAGGACTCCTTTCCAGTACGTCTCCTGCCCGTAGTGGATGGAGTGCCAATGCCAGTATTCGACCATGTTCGCGCCCGAGGAAAGGTGGGTGTAGACGTCGAGGCGGAGTTGGCCGTCGTACGGCGGAAATTGCTCCTTGGAGTCCCAGCCGATGGTCTGCGCGTTGGTTTCGGTAACCAGGTAATTCGTCCGCTTGAGCGAACGGGCATAGTCGCCCACCATGGTGGAGTCCAGCCCGTCGAACCGGTCCTGGGTGCCGTGGTAGGGATTGACGGCCATGATGTCCACGGCG
Source organism: Candidatus Acidiflorens stordalenmirensis (assembly GCA_003139995.1). Classification (GTDB taxonomy): domain Bacteria; phylum Acidobacteriota; class Terriglobia; order Terriglobales; family Acidobacteriaceae; genus Acidiflorens; species Acidiflorens stordalenmirensis. The sequence continues at coordinate 6,996 of PLIC01000256.1, forward strand.
CGAGCGATGTCATGCTCATTGACTTCAGAACGCGGCGGACCGGCGAGATCGTGGGTGATGAACTGGTCCGGCCGCTTGTACTCATTTACGATGCCGGCTTGCCAGGTCAGGAAGTCGGTGGTCATCCATTGTTGATAGCGCTGCCATTCCAGCTTCCATCCGGGATTGATAATGCCCTCCTGCGGAGGAATCTCGCTCCAGTCGTTTAGCCGCTGGCCCCAGTAGTTCAATCCCCAGACCTTGTTCAGTTCGTCCACGGTCTGGAACTTCTTCTGAAGGTAACTCACGAACCCAGCCTCGACATCGGGATTGGCTGCGGCTCCCGACGAAGTTTCATTGTCGATCTGCCATCCGATGACGGTGGGGTTGTTCTTGTAGTGCTCGAGCAGCTTACGAATCACGCGCTCACAGTAAGAGCGGTAAACAGGGTTCATCAGGTCTGCGTTCTGGCGAGATCCAAATGTGATCGTTTGTCCGCCGAAGCGTGTGATGACGATTTCCGGATGCTCCTTGTACATCCACGCGGGAAGAGAGTAAGTGGGGGTTCCGAGAATGACCTTGATCCCCGCTTTCTGCATGCGGTCAATGACCCGATCCATCCAGGCATATTCGAAGCGGCCGTCCTGCGGTTCCCACAAGCCCCAACTCGATTCGCCCATGCGAACCACGCTGATGCCCGCCTGCTGCATAAGTTGCACGTCCTGCTCCAGGCGATCGTAGGGCATGTACTCGCTATAGTACGCAGCCCCGTAGAGAACCGTCTCCATTGTGTCCGGAGCAAATGCGGGTCTGCTTTGGGCGAGTGATACCAGGGCGTCTAATAACAGTAACGGAAGAATCGCGGCGAGAAGCGCTGATGTGTATCTCTTCATGGAAGTCTCATGCGCTAAGTTATGGGCGCATCCCAAGTCAACTTTTGTACATTCAGTATCTCGATGGCCGGCCTGAACACGGTTCGCCGGCCCCATGGGCGACTAGCGCTCCGCACGGGCAATCCGAATCGATTTTGGCGGCACGTTTCCGTAGTCGTTTGCCTGACGGGGTTTCCCGAAACCAAAGTAAACACTTCGACCGCACCCAATGAGTAGACCACCCGAAGATGCCGCTGCGGTCCACGTGTTCAATGCGATTGCCCTCGATGCGAAGGCCCACAAACCGGCTCGGCTTTGTGTCCCCGACACCCTCGCCGCCCTGTCGGCTCTGCTTCTCCGAGCTACAGAGTCCTCCCAGCGTGAGCAAGACAATGCATAGCCAAGTACTCTGGCGAGATGGAGTCCCGGCTTGCATTCTTACTCCAAGCATTTAGTAACTGGCCGACTGATGAAGAGCTCAAGTTGCTAGAAGACTACGGGTAGCCGCAGGTTCGCGAGCCACCCGGCAAGCTTTCCGCAGAAGTTTCCTAAAACTCAAACCGGATGGCAAATTGCCCGTTTCGCGGGTTGTCGGCCACTCCAAAAATTTGACCGAAGTTGGACGCGCCGATGCTGGACCGATTGCCTCCGCAGCCATTGATGTTGTAGTAGTGACGGTTGAAAATATTGTAGAACTCCGTGCGAAAAGTCAGTCTGTATTGCCCCTCTGAGCCCATGTTGAAGTTCTTCAGCAGGCTGGCATCTTCGTTGGCCTCTCCGGGGCAACGCAGGGCCGAAGTGACTGGCGACGGCGGGAGGAATCCAGTCGCAGGATTGCTAGCTACGCTCTGCGGAATATAAACATCCTGTGGAGGAATGTTGGTCTGACCCGCAGGTATCGGCACGAAGTGTCCGGGGCTGTTGGGGCCGGTGTATCCCGCCAGATTGAACTGTGGATAGATGTCGCCCCACATTGGCCAATAAGGATTGGCGGCTCCCACTTCGAACGGTTGGCCGGTGTAGTAGCGGACCACACTTGTTATCGTCCACCCACTGACGATTCCATTCACCACGTGGTTTTGGCCTGCCAGCCATTGCCTATCCCTGCCAAAGGGCAGTTCATAGCTGACAAATCCTTTCACGACGTGTGCCAGATCATAGCCCGTAACCGCGTGTGCTGCCTCACGCATGTTGCCAAAGTCCTGAACACCGGTGTAATAGTTGTTGCCCTCCTGCTGAGCGCTATAAGTGTCGCCCTCCTGTCGAGACCACGTGTAACTCATGTCCATGGTCAAGCCGCGCCCGGTACGCTTAACTACATTCACGACCATGGAATCGTAAAAGCTTTGTCCCAGTGGCAGACCCACGTAAAGTAGACTCGGGTAATACCAACCAGCGTACGTGTAGGGGTTAAAAAACGCCGCCGCCACCTGCGGGTAAGGCGCAATTGCCGCTAACGGCGTTCCACAAAACCCATTGTAAGGGTACGCGATGCTGTAGCTGGCCGCGTCGGCCGCGCTGCAAACAGGGGGGTAATACGCACCTAAGTATGGAACCTGATTCGCCAGACGCAAGAAAGTCGACGTCGGCCCTTGGTTCCAAGCCAACGCCGTGTCCGTTAGGTGGTGGCCGCGGTTGCCAACATAAGCAATCTCCAGCCGCGTGTTCGGCGTGAGCTCGTGCTCGATGCCAAAGTTGAACGCTTCGCTATACCCCAGTTTGAGAGCACGAGGATCAACGTTAACAATGGGAAACAAGGTCCTAGGATCGGCGTCCGGGCCTGCTTTCTTTACAACCCCGGGGTAATTGCCAACGCCGGTGTTGCCAGGAGCGTCCCAACTGAAGTTGAGCGCCTGGTTAATTCCCAGCTGGGGAGCAAAACCGTCAGGCACACCTTGGAAGAACGCCACGCCCACGGGATTGTAGATGAGACCGAAAGAACCGCGAACCACGGTCTTGGGCTGCAATTGGTAGGCAAAACCGAACGAGGGCCCGAACTGCCTGGCGTATTCGTTCTTCTCAAAGCTGTCGCCGCCGTTCTTAGCGAGAACAAGCGTTCCCGGAATGCCATAGCTGGCGCTGATGGCGTTCAGGTCGTAGTTGGCCCAGTCGCCATATTTTTCGTGAAAGCGGAAATTGTAATTCCAACGCAGCCCCATGCTCAAGGTGAGTCTCGAAGTGGCCTTGTAGCTGTCTTGCGCGAACAACGTCAGTCCCTTTTGCCGTCCGTACAGGTTGTAGGCCACGGTTTGGCTCGCTTTGTCCGACAGTCCCAGGAGGAATGTGGCATAGGCAAATCCGTCGTACGGATATCCCGCCCCGGCGGTGTTGTTGCTGTTAAAGTCAAAGGACAAGGCCCCTTGACCCGAGCGGCTGTTGATCTGGTGTGCCACAAAATTTCCTCCGAAAGAGAGGTTGTGGCGGCCTTTGACCCACGTAAGCGTGTCGCCGGTGCTAATGGTGACGCCTGAAGAATTTCCCTGCCATGTATTACCGATGAATGTTTCGTTGTGACCATACGACGGGTTGTCCGTGAAACTAATGAGCGGGAAAGTGTTGGCGCCGGTGTTTCCGAACCCGATTTGTGAAGTCCAGTTTCCGGGATCGGTAGGCGAACTGGCATTAAAGTCGTAGTTGTAGGTGAAGTTCAGGACATTCAAGACCCTGGGGCTGAAGGTGTGCGATTCGCTGGCGCGCCACTGCTGCGAACGAAAGATCTGAAAGCGGCCGTTTGAAAGCGGGCCACCGTTCTGGGTTCCCGCTTGCCATAAGCCGCCGCTGTCATCCAGCGTGCGCGGTTGGTGGTCGTAGACCCACGAACCGGAAAGTCGGTCCTGCGCCCGCAGCACATGGTCCAGCTTGACCACAAACCAGTTGGGCGTCTGGTTCGGCGTATTTTGGAGCAGGCCTCTGCTGTTGCTGTCGATTCCTCCAAGTTGCGGAGCATAGTTCTTGTAGAATGCATTGACCTCCTGCGCCACCGCGCTGATCCGGTTTGTGGGGATGATGTTGCCAGTGAACTGATTCCCGGTCGTCGGATCGTAGATCATGTTTTCCTGCGCAACAACGGCCTGGCCAGCATTGTTCTGCGTCATGATTGGGACCGGGTTCTGGTTCGCAGGATACCCATTGCACAATCCCGTTCCGTTCCCTCCAGTGCAGAGATCCCCTCCCAGCAGGCCGCTGAAGTCTCCCGTTAGGAATCCCGGGGTGGGAACGCTTGCCGACCCTCCGTTGAGACGGAAATCAGTTTGTTGGAAGCGCTCAAAGGCGCCGAAGAAAAAGGTCTTGTCCTTGATGATCGGACCGCCCAAGCTGAAGCCGTAGTCCCAAGCGCGCTTTTTGGGCTTGCCCTGACCTAGGTTGTCATCCGTCCAGGTATTCGCGTCCAGCAGTTCGTTGTGGCCGTAGAGGAACGTGGAACCGTGGAGCTTGTTGGTTCCCGACTTAAGATTAAACGCAATTACGCCACCGCCGGTAATGGAGCTCTGCGCATCCAAGCCGCTGGTCTGGGACTGCAGTTCTTCCACCGCTTCCATGGTGGGTCCAGATCCGAAGGAATTGCCCGGGATGCTGGAAGTGGCAGACGTACCGTCCACCGTGTAGTCCTTGGTCCAATACTGCCCGCCGTTGATCACGGCTGTGTAGGGATTGCTGATGACCGAGTAGCCCGGCGTGAGCGCAACTGCGAAATCTTCCACCTCCCGGCCACCGCCATAGATACTGAGAGGCAGATCGGTTACCACTTTGCCGTTCATGTTTGTACCGACCGACGGCTTCTCCAAGTCTAGGACCGGTGCGTCGGTGGTCACCGTAATGGAGGAGCTGACTGAGCCCACCTTGAGGGCGGCGTCGATGCGGGCCACCTCGGTCGATTCGAGGGTCACAGCGGGACGGCGCAGGGTTTCAAATCCGTCCCTCTTGAATTCGACAGAGTACTGACCTGGAAAGAGGTTGGGGATGACATAAATGCCGTCGCCATTGGAGACGGTTTTGGTGGGCACATTCGTGCCGGTGTTGATGGCGGTCACTTCCACGCCCTCAACAACCGCACCGGTTGAATCGGTTACCGTGCCGGTGATGGTGGCACGATTGGCCTGGGCGATCGCTCCTGAATCACAAAGAACAATCATTCCCGCGATCAACAAACCAAGAAACAGGGCATGCACATAAGCTTTCCGCATAACGCCTCCGTAGTAGCTGGACTCCGGCATCCGGGTCACGATGGATCGCTTCAGTTGGCGCCGGGAGACCCCTTCCCGAAGTCGCAAAATAGCTCCGCCGCCGGTTCCCCTACTTAGGAACTGGCGCGGCGGCAGGATGTGACGGCGCTCACAATCGGGGTCTGAGGCGTCCGCCCACCCCGCACCTTCTTACGCGCTTGGCATCGGCTTCTCAAGGTAAATGAGGTTATAGCGACAGTTAAAGGAAGCAATTCCAGCCATTGAACAAGAAAAACGTCACGGTACGCGATACTTTTAGCAGGCGATTTCCCGGCAGAAGAGCGTCTGTGATCCGTTTCTGATTCCAGGCACTGCTTAAGGGCGTTAGAAGCTGCCACAATTACCCACAAATCATTCGCAGGACTGCGATTTTCCAGACCTGGAATTAACTGTCATTAACTGGACGGGTAACGGTTATTCTTTTCAATCGCGCGGATGCGTGTTGTTAACAAGTTAAAATG
>PLIC01000313.1 GCA_003139995.1 Candidatus Acidiflorens stordalenmirensis
CCGACTTCGCTGTTGCCCATCTGGCCCTCGGGCAGTCCGACAAACGGTCCGCTGGTGTGGATCAGCGTGTTGGGATACTCGCGCAGCAACCGGTCATACGTCGGCTTGCGCGCGAGCGCGATGGCGTTGCCCTTGGTTTCGGCGCGGTATCCCCATCCGTCGAGAATTATGAGAACGAAAGGTTTCGGACGAGTCATAAATTCGATATTAGCTCCTGGCTATTGGCTTTTGGCTTCCGAGAAAGAATTCACCACAGAGACGCGGAGAAAAATGGGTAAAAGATGAATTTATAGGAGGGCACGCCGCTTTTCAAATCAGGCGCGGAGGGAGCAAAAAATAGAGATTGAATCCCAATGACCGAGTTGGCATCTTATACTATCGCGGAGGATCAACATGCCCATCAGTGAACTTCTTCTGGTCGAATTCGACGAAGAAATGAAAAAGACGCGCACGACGCTCGAACGCGTTCCGGAAGACAAGAAGGACTTCGCGCCGCATCCCAAATCGATGCCGCTGAACAAGCTCGCGCCGCACGTGGCGCAATTGGCCGGCTTTGGCCTCTCGATCCTTACAACTCCTGAACTTGATTTCGCCAAAACCAGTTACAAGCCTCTGCCCTTTGAGTCTGCGGCGCAGTTGGTCGGCGCTCTTGATGAAGGCGCTGCCAAAGTGCGCGCTGCGCTCAAGAACACACCGGATGAGGCCTGGACGCAGAACTGGAAGCTCAGCTTCCAGGGCAAGCCCATCTTCGAAGGGTCGCGCTTCCTCGCCTACCGCGAGATGTTCCTGAACCACCTCGTCCATCATCGCGCACAGCTTGGCGTGTATCTGCGCTTGAACGGGAAGCCTGTGCCCGCGACCTACGGGCCCTCGGCAGATGAAACGTTGGGCTTTTAGCTTTTGGCTCTTGGCAGTTAGCTCACGGGCCAAATTACCAGATCACATCCACAGGATAGCGCGTGAACCAGGGATCGGCAGTGATGATGGGCCATCCCTCTTCGATACTTTGCGCAATGATCAGGCGGTCGAACGGGTCGCGATGGTGCATCGGCAAAGACTCAATCCTGAGCACGTGGTCCAACGTGATGGGCAGAAGTTCGATCTGATTTTCGACTAGCTTCTTAACCAGATACCGTCCTGCGGGCTCGGGCAAAGGAAGTTTGCCGGCTTGCACTTTAATGAGAATTTCCCACATGCTGGCGACACTCAGCCAGAGATCATTCGAACCGGTATAGATTTGTTTAGCTCGGCGCGAGAGCCTTCCTTCTTCTGCGATTGCCCACAAAAATGTGTGCGTATCGAGAAGCGCCTTCATTCGTAGAAGAGATCCTCGATCTCCTTGGGTAGCGGATCGTTGAAATCATCGGGCACAGTGAACTCCCCCTTCGCCGATCCGAGGATGCGCTTCTTCGGACGGCTTTTTACGGGCACCAACCTGGCCACGGGGGTTCCGGCCTTGGCGATAATGACCTCCTCGCCCATGGCGACCCGCTCCAGGAGTCGCGAGAGGTGAGTTTTGGCCTCGTGGATGTTGACTTCCATTTTCTTATTATAGCTTAGTCATGGACTAAGTCAACCACCACTGACATGGGGTCTATTGAGTATCAGCCGGTGGGAGCGAGCTGCACTACTCGGGCAGTCCACGATTGCAGAAACGGCACACAACTGCAGCCGCTTTAATGGTCTCCGCACAGAAGGGGCACGTCTTTGAGCCGCCAACCACGGTAGCCTCTACCGACTTTATTGCTTCTGCTGGTTGTGGGCGCCGCTGGAGGTACTTCATGAGAAGACTAGCAGCCTTGTTGGCGTCTCCTTCCGGATTAGAGCCAGAAAACTCAAACACAGTAGACCGCTTCAACCCTTTGCCGTCAACCCACCGGACCGCAACGCACCACTCCCTAATTTTCTTTTTTTTGGGGGCAGCCAGAGCGAACACCCCCAGCGCAACCATGCGACTGGCGGTTAGTCGCTGTGCAATTTGTGACTTGTCGTCGAATGCCACCTCCTCGATAGAATTACGCGGTATCCTCCCGAGTTCTTTCCCGCCCATCACGGCAAACACAAAATGGTTAGGAGCTACAACACATTCGACACTGTTCGTAATGCGGTTACATTTATCGAGTCCGATTAGATATTTGCCGACCCCGAAGTGCGTCTCTGCGCCGTATTTTCTTAGAAGGGCCTCCGATTGCCGCCAGTAAATCCAACCATATGCGATCACAATTCCCACAATTAGAAACCCAATCGCTAGCGCACTCACTCATTGCGTTCCCCTCTTGCCCCCAGGCGTCCCGTGCCGCTTACTTGCTGTTAGACCGTCTCCAAGTCAACCTAAACGAGACTTGTTCATGGCGAGGCTCATCCGCCCTTATTCTTTATAGTTCAATGCTTTGATTCCCAAGAACTTTGCAGCTCCTCCCAACTCCTCTTCAATCCGCAGCAACTGGTTGTACTTGGAAATTCTGTCGGTGCGCGAAGCGGAGCCCGTCTTGATCTGTCCCACACCAGTCGCCACCGCAAAGTCCGCGATGAACGTGTCTTCGGTTTCACCGGAACGATGCGAGATCACTGACGTGTATCCATTGCGGCGGGCGAGGTCGATCGCGTCCAGCGTCTCGCTGACTGTGCCAATCTGGTTGAGCTTGATCAGGATTGAATTGGCAATTCCCTTCTCGATGCCCTTGGCGAAAATCTCAATGTTGGTGACAAAGATGTCATCGCCCACCAGCTGAATCTTGCCGCCCAGCTCTTTGGTCAGCAGCGCCCAGCCGTCCCAGTCGTTTTCGGAGAGGCCGTCTTCGAGCGACACGATGGGATAGTCTTTCACCCATTTTTCGTAGTACCGAATCATGTCTTCCGAACTCTTGGCCGACTTGTCGGATTTCTTGAAGACATATTTTCCNNGCCGCCGGATCGAGCGCAATCGCGATCTCCTCGCCCGGCTTGTAGGCCGCCTGCTGAATCGCTTCCAGCACGACTTCGATGGCTTCGACGTTCGACTTCACCGACGGCGCAAAGCCGCCCTCGTCGCCGACCGACGTGTTGTAGCCGCGCTTCTTCAGCACGCCCTTGAGCGTATGGAAAACTTCCACGCCCCAGCGCAGCGCCTCGGAAAACGACGGCGCTCCCACCGGCATCACCATGAACTCCTGGAAGTCGACGTTGTTATCGGCGTGCGCGCCGCCGTTGAGAATGTTCATCTGCGGCACCGGCAACGTGTTCGCCGCAGCCCCGCCCAGATAGCGATAAAGCGGCATTTCGAACGCTCTGGCCGAAGCCCGCGCCGCGGCCATCGAAACCGACAGGATCGCGTTCGCGCCCAGGCGTCCCTTGTTGGGCGTGCCATCAAGCTCGATCATCCTGGCGTCGAGCGCGCGCTGGTCGGTTGCGTCCGCCCCGCAGAGGGTTTCCGCAATTTCGCCATTGACATTCGCAACTGCCTGCAGAACGCCCTTGCCGAGGTACTTGGTCTTGTCGCCGTCGCGCAATTCGACGGCCTCATGCTCGCCGGTGGACGCGCCACTCGGCACAATGGCGCGCGCGCTGGCGCCGCCATCCAGAAAAACTTCAGCTTCAACGGTCGGATTGCCACGCGAGTCCAGCACCTGGCGTCCGCGGATATCGGCAATGCTTGTAAGAGGCATAAGTGCGTCCTTTATTCATCTGATGGATTTAGAAACACCTTCGCTAATCGTAGACACACAGCTTGCTGCATCTCGTACCTGCGAAGCGAAATTATATCGGACATGGAGGAACCTGGTCAGTGATTTGGGACCGCCCCATCGACTCGGCCCCAGCCATCCCCGTACCCCATCCGTTATTGTTCCCGATTTCCACCTCGCTTAAAGTCGAACTCAACATGAAGCACCGCACCGAAACTCTGGAGATCGGTTCGCGCGCCCCGGACTTTTCCCTGGGAGCGGCCAACCGCGAGGGCACATTCACCCTCGCTGGTCTCGTCGCGCAGGGCGCTCTGGTTCTTGAGTTTCTGCGCGGCACATGGTGACCGAACTGCGTAAAGCGCATGACTCAGTTCGAGTCAAGGAGACCGGAAAGTGAAGCAGCGGGAGCGCAACTAGCGTTTATTGCCGCCGAAAAACGGGACGGCGTGTGGAGGCCCGGAAAATTCCTGGAGAAGCATCCCATTGCCAGTGTCTTTCTGCTCGATGAGGATCGGGCTGTGACCAAGGCTTATGGGCTCCATCACGCGCTTGGCGCCGACGCAATTAACATTGCGCACCCGGCTACTTTCGTAATCGATCGCGGCGGCTGGGTGCGTTACATCTATCGCGGCGATAACCAACTCGACCGCGCGCCGCTCGATGAGGTGCTGGGAACTTTGCTTGGACTTTGGTGATGGAATTGAGTCGTCCGATAACGATGACTGGGGCCAGCACGGGCCAGTAGGAAACGATTGAGGAGAGCCAGGTTTCAAAGTTTCAAGGTTGCAGAGTTTCAATGATTCGTCGCGGTTCGGAATGCCACCTTGTCGGCCTCGTTGAAACCTTGAAACCTGGCCCTATTTTCACCCGCCCATTTCCAGCAGGTCCTCTTCCGCGAGCAACTCCAGGTCCATCCATCCTTCCAGCGGCAGTGCGTCGACCGGCAGATGGTTCTGCCACACACTGAAGCGCAGGCGTAGCCGAACAGTCAGCACATCCGAGCTTTTCGGCCCCCGCACTTTGTCAATCCCCAGCGGAGCCGCGAGCAGCCAGGTGAGGGGCAGGCGAAACTCGAAATCTCGGTCGAGCGCCACCCGCGCAATATCTTTCGAATCTGTCGAATCCGCCACCGCCTTGTCCCCCTGCGTCACTTTCCACGACTGCATTCGGCCTTCATCCACCGCCGCATCCAACCGCAGTTCGCGCCGGGGCTTGGCTGCATGGTTAGCCCACGACTCCAGGTTCACCACCACTTCGAATGCCTCTTCCGGCATCTTGTCGGCGAAGTCCAGCCGGCCGTAGACATACTGCTCGTCGATCCCGGCAAACACTTCATCCATCAGAAATTGCTTGCCGTGCATTGCGCCCGAGCGCTGGTCGGCTGTGTAACACGCCGCCCCCATCCACTCGAAGTAGCGCACCATGTCGCCCGAAACTCTCGGATGGATATAGGCGCTCTGCGACGTGAATGAAGGCCGCGCCACTCCCCCGGCGATCGGCTGCGCCAGATAATCCGGCGGGATCCCGCCCAACGCCTGGTAAACATTCGACAGGTGCTTGCGGTAGAGTTCGTCGAAATCGCGATCGTTGGCCGAGTGGTGCTCCGGTCCGTACCACCAGTTCCAGTCGCTGCCCTCGGCGATCAAGATCTCTTCAAACGCCAGCTTGCGTTGTTTTTCGGTCGCGCCCGGCGCGGCATGCGCATAGAAATTGCGCGCGTGATACAGGTAATCCCAGGCCTTGTTGTCTTCCGGCGCTCCAATCCAAACATTGAAGTTCGCGTTGATCCACGACCCCGGCACCAGTGACTTCAGAGAAGCGGCGTTCTTTTGGCGTGCAATCGCCTCTGTCACCGTCACCGCCTCCATCCCCGGATCTTTCTGCAGCGCGTCGTAGAATCTCCGCAAGAATTCTCGTCCCGAATGAGGGTAGTATTCCCAGGCATTCTCGCCGTCCAGAATGATTGGGACCACGGCATCTTGCCCGCTCGCAAGCACCGGCTGCGCCGATTCCTTGATTTTCTGAATGAGATTATTGGCAGCGTCTTGCGGCGGCATCCCCGAATATACGAACCCAATCAAATCCGAGAGCGTGTGGTCGCGGAAGAGCAGATTCATCCGCGTATCGGCCTTCTCATAGCGATAAATCGTGTACAGCCGTTGCGCCAAGTCCGCATTCAGATGGCCATGACCGTCGCGTGAGAAATTTGTCCCCAGGCTCCGTCCCAACACGCCTTCGTCGGTGGCCATCCACTTCACACCCAGCTTGTGTGCAATCGCCAACGCCTCTTCGGAAACGCTGCCTTCCGACGGCCACACCCCTTGCGGACGCACCCCAAACACTTTTTCGTGCAGATCCAGTCCGCGCTGCAATTGCTGGCGAGCATCCTCAGGATGGCGATAGCGGTTCTGCGGCAAAGTCAGCCCCGGCGAGGAAACCGCGCCCATCTCCGTGTCGCACACCAGCGGCAGAATGGGATGATAAAAAGGCGAAGTCGAAATCTCGATCAGGCCTTTCTTGGCCGCCTCCGCGTGCGCCGGCAGGACCCGGCCGAGCAGGTCGAGTTCCCGCGCCATCACCGACCGCTGGTCTTCGAGCGTATAGTTCCGGCCCTTGCGGATCAGTTCCGCAACGTCTTTCTCCGCCAGAAAATACTCGTCGAACCATCCAATTTGCGAGAGCACCTGTAGGTCGGTGTAATCCTGAGCCTGAAAATATTTCTCCGCGCGCTCGGGCGAATCTCCCACCCCGTGGAATTTCTCCCACAGCTCGCGGTACCGCGGATAGCGCCCGATTATATTCACCGGATTCGCCTGAAACAGATATTGCAGCGCGAACCGCCGCTCCCCTTCGGTCAGGTCTTTCGCGGGCTTCGTCGCAACCCGCAGAAAGGGGTCCTGAGCCTGGCCCGAAACATAATCCTGAATCTGCATGATCAGCGAGGGCACCAGATTGAACGTCTGATGCACCTGTGGGAATTCGTCCAGCAGCTTCACCATCCCGTAGTAGTCTTTCAACGCATGGAGGCGCGTCCAGGGCAGGCGATACTGTCCCGTCACCAGGTCTTTGTAGAACGGCTGGTGCTGGTGCCACAGGACGACAACGCGCAATTGGGCCATGACTTCCGATTCCACTTAGTACATCGGCAAATTTTCAGTTTAATTCATTCGGTAGTTTTTCAGCGTGGCAGCACCGGACAGCCCGCGCTACTCCGGCCTGATCGCATTGCGCGACGCCAGCCGATATTTTCCGCTACTCTATTCACGGGAGGCCGTGGAAGGCGAAACCACCGGCGGGCTGGCGCTCGAACCATGAAGAGGCAGCGCCGGCAAAGCTCTCATGAATTCGAAAGTCAAATTCGTCTTCTTCGACGTTGGCAACACGCTCCTGTTCCCTAATCGCGGGCGCATTCACGCGCCTCTCGCCGAACGCGGCTTCACACCCGACGGCGAGCATCTGCGCGATCTGGAATGCCGAACCAAGAATCGGTTCGATGGGATGATGACTGGGATGATTACAAAGACCGGCAGCGCCGACCACGGTTTCTGGTGGATGTTCTACACCCAGTTGCTCTCGGAAATCGGACTTAAGGACGACGCAGTTCGCGACCAACTCGTCGCCGGCATCCAGAATTCAGGCAACTGGGATACGATTCTCCCAGGCACCGCCGAACAACTGCAAGAGATCGGCGAGCGGTATCGCATCGCGGTTATCTCCAATGCAGATGGAAGAATCGAAGACGTGTTGCGCAAGTGCGGTATCGCCCGCTGCTTTCGCACCATCACCGACTCCGGGCTCGTCGGTTACGAGAAGCCGCACCTGGAAATCTTCCGCCAGGCTCTCAAGAGCATGAATGCCGCGCCCGAAGAGAGCCTCTATGTCGGCGACGTTTATTCCGTGGACTACCTCGGCTCGACCGGCGCAGGCATGCAAGCGCTGTTGATGGACGTTCCGGGCGCATACCGCAGCAAGGGTGTGCTGCGAGTTGAATCGCTCCGAGAGTTGCAGACCGTTCTGCGCGCAAGTCACGGAGTCTGATTTCTCGCCGAGACGCGGCTTGCCGCGTCTCGGCGGGCGATACGAACACGCGGGCTAATTACTACACCACAATCACCTGGTGATCGTGGCAATCGGGATGGATTTGCCGATAGAGATTCGCGAGCAGTTCCGGCCCATAGCGCGCCGCAAAGCTCACTCCTGCGACCTCGCGCTCCTGGAGCGCCTTATGCGGAAATAGCGCGTGGCTCAAGGCATCCGCGTGCCGGGTGACGACCTCGTTCCGCAGCAGTTCCGCGCGTGACGCCCGCCGATGCAGCCGGTTGATTTGATTCCACATGCTGATCCGGGCATGGTCGGCTGCCTCGATGAGGGTTGAATCCAGTTTCCCGATCGATTCGCGGACCGCCGCCATCGACTGCTCAGCGCTCGCGTAGGCTTCCGAAAAGCGGGCCTGCAAGTCCGATGGCAGCGAACGAGCGGCAATGGCTTCTCGAACTTTTTCCGGACCGGGGAACACATCGGGCAGCCCCAGTTGGTAGCGCGTCAGAATGCGCTCGGGCTTCGCTTCGAGCAACGTCGCCGAAAACCGCGGCAGGATCGGAGTCACTCGTCCCAGCAGTTTCTCGTAGACGACGGCGGCCTGCGCGAAGTACGCGACTTCCGCCGCTCCGCCGGTATAAACGAGCGTCGGCAAAAGATAATCCTGCACCACGGGACGTAACAGCACATTCGGGTTGAACTTCTCCGGAGCCTCTTCAATCCGGTCAAGTAACTCTTCAGGCGAGATCCGCTCCTCGCCCACCGCGAAGTCACCGCCGTTGGCGCCATTAGTACCATTATTTCGGCGCCGCACCACCGTGCGCGCGCCATTCTTCACTTCAAAAAGCAGCGTGCTCGCCGAAGTCACTTTCACTTGCTGGTGATATCCCGCCGCTTCGAGCGCCTTGCCCCGCGCCAGCAGCGCCTCATCGAGTTCGGAGGCGCGTTCGATCGCCGCGCGGAACAGGGGTTTTGCGAGATCATGAAAATCCTTTTCCGTCGGATCGAGCAGGATGACGCCCCACTCCGCAAACATCCGCGCAAACAGCAGGGCAAACGCGCTGCCCAAACTTTCACCCGGATGATACGCCGTGCGCAGCCACGTCGTGACCTCGGAATTTCCCAACAGCCTGGCGGCGCGCTCGATCACCGGCTCAACTTCCGACCCGAACTTGACGGCCCCCACGGGCGCATCGGCCACCGCGTTACTTTCAAACGCATGGCTTTCCACCGCGAATCGTTCCGGAAGGCCTTGCTCGGAGAGCAGCGCGACATGGTTGACCTCAGCCAAATCGTGATCCTCGGTCGCTAGCCAGAAAACCGGGACGCAGTCCACTCCGGCCGCCGTCGCCTGTTCCGCCAGCTTGACCGCCGTCAGCGCCTTGAAGATCGAAAACAGTGGCCCGCCGAAGAGACCGACTTGCTGTCCCGTAACCGCCGCCAGCGCGCCTCGCCGGAGCCGCTCAATATTTGCCAGCGATTTCGGAGAGGCGCCCCACGCGCGATTCTGCCGCTCGAGAATTTCGCTCACCTTGCCGCGACGCGCGGCGTCGTAACTGACGCGCTGTGCTTCCTCTTTCACCCATTCGGAAAAAATCGGCGAGCGTGGATACATGCCACGAACCGAAGGAGTGTAGGAAAGATAATCGAGGAAGAGACGTGTGACATGCGGAATCTGCTGGAACGGAAGACACTGCGCCTTCACCGGCAGCTCTCCGGACATCTCTCGACACACCGGCAAAGTTTTGCGATCCGCATAAGTTCTCAGTCTCCCGGAAGCCAACGCGCGGGAGTTCTCACGTGCCTTCAAAAGTAGCACTTCCCAGGCAGATAGCGCCAAACCCAACTACATCTGATGATGCGGAAGGGCGCAGGTTGCAGAGAGTGGGTTGTGTACAATTTGTGTACAAAATAATTTGGCCCTCGCACGGAGGGCCATTTTATGCTGGTTTTTGATTGGTGAGCGCGGCAGGAATCGAACCTGCGACCCACGCCTTAAAAGGGCGTTGCTCTACCAACTGAGCTACGCGCCCACGCCATTGAAAACAATCAGTTAACCAACCTCGACGCCCCGGCATTCTTTGCAGACTCATTGCAGATTAGCTCAACGGGACCGTCAACCAGGGCGTTCATCTGGTCCATTGCCGCGATGCTCTGCGCGTCCCTCGTCTTGATGTAGCACTGCTGCGTCACTGAGACGTTGCTGTGCCGCAAGATGCGCTGAATCGTCAAATCGTCCACTCCGAGCGCGTGCAAGTTGGTCGCGAGCCCACGGCGGAAAGCGTGAAAGCCGTGCCACTCGGGACGTGCCTTGTCACGGGCGTAATCGTGATCGGCGCCCCCGTGCTCGATCTTCTCCAAACCGCAGACGCAACGATCAAGCGCCGGCCGGATTTGATCGTTTAACAAGTTGTTCATGCTCAGGGGCGTACTGTTGCGGGTCTTAAACATTATGCCACAGGTGGGATTCCCCGCGGCTAGGCGGTGCGCATCGAGGAACCTGCGAAGCGCGGGAATCGCCGGCACGCTGGCCTTCGATTTCTCCGTCTTCGGTTCGTCCGCAATTCCCCGCCACATGCTGCGCGTCACTGCCAGGGTTTCGCCGTCGTAGTTTTCCCAGAGCAAGCCTTCGATCTCCCCGCGGCGCAGCCCGGTAAAGGCAGCCACGGCGATCACGGTGCGCGACGGCTCGGGAACTAGACGCAGCATGCCGAGCACCTGATCCAGATCGTAAGCGACGGTTTCAGCCGATGCCTGCGCCCGCGGGAGTGACGTTTCGCGCATCGGATTCGAGCCAAGGCGATACTCCTGTTGAATTGCCAGTTTGAAAACCGCGCTCAGAATGGATTTGAGTTTGTGTAACGTCGCCTTCGTCATTTCCGGATTGTCCCGCGCGATACCTTCCAAAACTCGCTGCGCTTCTGGCGTCGAAAAATCGCGCAAGAGTTGAGAACCGCAACGCGCCGCCAAGCTATTTTTCCAGTAACCGCGGTAGACATGCACCGTCGAGGCCGCGTGTCGGTTCTCGATCGTGGGGAACCAAACCTGCTCGACAAACTCTGAGAGCGTCGAAGCGCGCTCGGGATTGTCGCGGCAGGCGTTGATTTTCTCCATAAACTCAGCCTGCTTTTGTTCCACCACTTCCGGCGGCCGTTTCATCCGGCGATGTTCCGGCGCAACGGCGCAGAGCTTCTGAGCGCGCTGCTTGCGAACAGCAACACCGCCTTCAAATTGCGTATCGTGGAAGCGGATCCACCAAAATCCGCCCACTTTCCAGACATAACCTTTCTGCATTCGCGTTTGCATCAGCGACCGCCTTTCTTCAGATACTCGCGCAACGCCTTCGCGATCAGTTCCGAAAGTGTGATGTGTTCATCAATGGCCCGATGCTGCACCTGGTCCCAAAGAGACTGGGGGAGCCGCATCGTTGCCCTTGCCAGTGGCTCTGATTTCTCTTTCATCCTGTTTTCTCCTAGTGCCTACCGCACTGAAGAGACTTTAACAGAATGGTGCTTTGGCGTCATTGCGCTTTAGTCGCGTTTATGTTCTGAAGCTTCTCGGCAAAAGAGACAATCGAGTCGAGTTCCACTCGCTCGATATGCACTGATTTTTCCCATACCCGTTCGTCGCGCCGCTCTCGAACCGCTGCCTTGATTCGCCGGCGCAACTCTGATGGCGGAAGCGCGTCAAGCTCTACACACTGGCCACCGAATTTCCGCCGGTATCCATCGGTTCGCGGATCGCTGTCCTTCACTTGCAACGGCGGAAGATGAAACGCCTCGATGTCGGCTTTGTGAATGGCTAGGCGCACCATCTCGAAGGGCATGTCTTTGTCGCCGATCTCCACGTATCGCGCCAACACTGCGGCACGCGCGGATTCCTCAATACAGCGTCCGCTCGGATCGTGGTCGCCGAGAAACAAGATTGTGGTCGGCTTCCCGATCGCGCTCAACTCTTCAGCAATATCGTTAACCCGAGTTGCGGACATGAAGCCGCGCGCCACTCGCACGGCAATGCCGAGCTCATCGGTTGTGCCTTCAATCGAACCGATGACTGCATCTTTTTCGCACCAGCATTCGACGTGCCTCGGCTGCAGCTCCCAATGGTCCTTTCTATACGCGCGCGAGATCACATCGGCATAAGCCGAACAGTCTTCAAAGACGTTCGGCGTGTAGGTCGGGCGCGAGCGGTCCACGAGATACTGATAGGGGCAACGATCATCGCGCCGGGCTTTTGTGATCAGCCGCGAAACCCGCTGATACTCGCCCAGGCTGTTCGCGATCGCTCCTGAAGAAACCAGCCGATAAAACAATTGCCGCACAGTCATCGGGTGCTCAGCTCCCAGAATTGAAAGCATCTCGCTGATAAATTCCGTGGTGCCTGGCCACTCTGCCCTCGACATTTTCCTGCCTTTTTAAACGTGTACTAATCGCAATTTAAAAACCTGCGTTGATTCAGCTTCGGAATCCGGTTGCTCTACATGCCTTTCGACGTTCGCTCTGACATCGAGGCCATCTCAAACGTCTCTCATCGGCGTTCCTTCCGGCGCGAGAGCCACGCGGCTAGACGGGGATCCGCTAGGTCAATCCTGACGTATTTCCCGAATCGGAGGCAGGGCAACGGATCGACCGCGCCCGCCCGGGTGTGATGCTGTAGCCAAGATTTCGGGAGACTCCAGAGTTTCGCCAACTCTGCGAGTTCCACCAATTTCGGTACGTGCGGTTGCGGCGACGGTTCGAGTTTTTTCAATTCAGTGATTGCGCTCATGCGGGGCCCCCCGCTTGTGCCCGTATCTGTGAGATATTTTCGTGCTGCGCCGCGGGGCCCGTTTTGATGTCGCGCGTTTCCGCGATTCGAGCGAGCAGCCAAAGCGGAGCGGCTTGCACGGGCCGATCCTCTCGCCCTCCCAGCCATTCATAGGCCGCGCCGCTTGGATGCAGAGACGGCGGACAGACCGCATAGCCACCGTCACCCCGGATGTCTAAACCGAAACCGATTGTCCCGATACTGTTTGGAATGCGCCCGTCGCCCGGCTGGTGAAAGTACAAGTGAAAGCCGCGGGAAGTTTTCACCCCTAGCGTGTCCGGCTGCGGTTCGTCGCTGTGCTCAGCCACGAGTTGATGCAGCGTGCTCAATCCTGCGTCGCCGTCAATGTCGAGCACGAAAACACGCGAGCCCGCGCCCGTCGCGATCGCCCAATTCGCGCCCGGGTACTTCTGAAACCACTGCCCCAGTTGCGCGACATCCGAGGTCGCAACCTTTTGCCACGCCTTCAAGTGAGGAATTTTGCTTTGGGGTCGGCACGGAAAGAGCCGGAAGCCGCGCGTCGCCAATCTGACCACCTGCTCCCAGCTTTCCCCTTCGAGCGCATTACCACCATGGGAGCCGAGCACTTCGCCGTTACCACTATGGGAATTACCACCATGGGTAACTTCTCGATTGCCACCATGGGGCGTTACCACCAAGCCAATGGTGGGAATGGTGGCAATGGTGGTAATAGGGTCTGGGGTTGCTGTTGGGGTTGGGGTTGCTGGGAGAGTCACGCGATACTCAGCCGCTCGGCGGTGTGGCGTCGGATCAGCGACCTTGTAAAGTAAACCGGTCGCAACTGCATCCTTGCGATAACCGCGAACCGACTCCCAGGCGCATCCCATGAGCGCGGCGATGCGCTTCAACGGCAACACAACTGGATATTCTGACCGGATGCGCTGCAACTGGCAGACCAGGGAAGCGAACCGTGCGTAGCGTGACTCGTGAGTCTCTGCCTGCACCTCTTTCCATGCCTGCTCCAAAGGGTCCGGGCCGCCCGTTGGATAGCGCGAGACACTGGCCGCAATGGCCCGTATTTCATCCTCTGGAAGTGCCGGACGGCATCGCCGAAGGTTCTGCCGCAATAATTCGCTTTCAATCGCCGGACGCTCCCAGCCTTTTCTGCGGAGGTATCCACCTAAGCGGGCCAACGTGTCGTTGCGCCGCCCTGGTAGCAGGATACCGATCTCGTTGGTGTCCAGCGTCATCGAATTTGTCCCTCGTGGTCGAAGTAGCGCGGTGCAAGTTCTGCATCGTCGAAAAGGCTTGCCTGTGGCTGGGTTTGAGAGTCCGGACGTGATTGATCTCGCCGTGCGGGTTGCCGTGCGGTGCTCGGCATCTCGGGAAGTGGCGCGAGTCTGAAAAATCCATGCCAGATGCCGTCATGGAGCTCTAAACGGTTTTCGATCTTGACGCCGCGCTTTCGCAAACAGTGAATCGCTCTGCTGTACTGCAAGGCAATCGCGGATAGATCGCGCGCGGTCGTCCAGCCCGCACCGTTAGATTGCAGCAATCGAAGGATGCGAGACTCCTGCGTGCGATCACGGAGTAGTGTCAAGCGCGCTCCTCCCGTTTATCGTGTGCGCGCTCAACGAGGCAGCATATCGGCGGGATTACTGATTCCAGCAACCGGGCGAGATTCCGAAGGCGACGACTGTGAGCACTGCTCAGAGTTCGGCGAGAACTTACTCGCAGTTTGCGGACCGCTGAGCTCAGGTCCGCGCGGATCCCCAAAACTTCTGGCGCTAAAACTTGCAGTGGAGCAAGCGGCGTGCTATCACTAACTTGATTATCCATGGCTGTATCCAGTGGCGCCCTGCCCTCCTTTCCCGGATCCTGGCAGGGTGCCTTCCTTTTTCTTTAAGCCTATCTAGACTGGCCCGCACGATCTTCGGTTCGAAAGCGTGTTTCGTCGCTTCATCCGGCAACCCTTCTTCCTAGCTAAAATCACTCTGGCGGCAGGACCTCAGAGTTGTCTAGAGGCGACAGATGAAAGTTGAGATGGTGAGGGAAAAACCAATCTTTATAGGGAGTTACGGCCGCGCGAGAATTTGCGGGTCGTCGTTGGTGCAACGCTGAGTGCCTCGAAACAGGAGATAGGCGGGTGCAAAAAAAATGGTTTTATTTGCGCTTGTATTTGCGGGATACGGTACCGGCTGATAAGTTGACCATCGCAGCAGCGTATTTACGGGCAACGTAGGATGGGGTCCAACGAAAGCGCCGAATGCGACGACGCTTGTCGCGCCCAGCGGGACTTCCGTAGCTTGGGAAACTCTCTGCGAGCTCAAAGAAGATTACTTGAGGGACGAGAAAGGCAACGCTGAACCTGTCTACCAGGTCATTGAGTGAAGGAGGTTCTCGTCCCTGCGAATCCGCCGCCTCGGCCCAGTCTCTCCATTTTCTGATTTCTTCAGACCGAGCTACGCCTTTATAGTCATGCCGGCGAGACAAATAGCACTGCTCGATATATGGAGTCCAAAGTTCTTTCCGTTTCACTAAGCTGTTGGTTTCATATTCTGCACGAATGAAATCACGAGCAATATCGCAAGCGCGTTTGATGACTCTATACCAGTACCGGTACGCATGTTCGGTTGAGAAGCTGCCCAAGAATCTGCCACGACGCACAATTCGTGCGAGGATTTGCTTGGCTGCGCCCATGTGCTGTAGTAGTACAAGCTGGCCAACGAGTTCGTAGAAGGAGGGCGGCAGTTCAAATTGGTAACAGTCATGATCATCTAGATAACCGAGAAGTGCTGTCAGGTCTCCGTTCAAAACGCGCTCGTAATAGTTGTTAAACTCAAGATCCACAGGTTGGCGCAAGGGCCGGTCACGCAGCGCCCTGATGATCGCTGATTTGTCTTGTTCTAGAATTTGCTCTTGGCTAGCCCTCGAAGGCCGCCCGGGACGCCTTGCCATCCGCCACCCTTCCGTGACACGGAGGCGGGGCTGGAAGGAGCCCCGCCATCACTGCCGGTGATCGGCCAGCAGTTTCCGACTGCGAGCGATTGTAACTTAACCATCAAAAATACTGTCACAGTCGGACTGACAGTCCTGGAATTGGCTTGAAAATTGAGGTTGCTGGCGAGCCGAGACATCAGAAATCGCGTTAGGAAGCGAGACAATCACTGGGCGAACGCCCAGTTGCAAGAATAGGCTATGTTCACAAAGGCAAGATCCTGGCGAGGATAGCTATCCATGTCATCCCGTTGCTCGATCTGCAAGCACCCGAAACGCGACTCGATCGACGTCTCACTTAGGCGAGACGGGACCAGATCCACGGCCCGAGAGTTCCAAGTCTCACTGCCTAGTTTGCATCGGCACAAACGCCACCTGACAGTGTCTGTTGAAAGCCAAACGGGTGCGACCCCAGACCAAGGAGCGGAAGCCAGTGCACGTCCTAGTGGCACGCATTCCTCCCTTGCGGAACTCGATGTTTTGATGAGGCACTGCGAACAAACTCTAATTCAGGCAAAATCGAGCAAGAACCTCTCACACATCACACGCGCGCTCAAGGAGGTACGTGCTTGTCTTGAGCTGAAAGTCAAACTGGAAACGGAAAAACCGAGGAACGTGTCTTCAGCCTCAAGTGGCCATCAAGGGCGCAAGCTCGGAGATGCCGAGATCAGCATAAGAGTGCTTCAGAAGATTTGTTGGTACACGAGAGGTTTCCATCCGTTGAAAATCTGGCAGTTGAAAACCTTGCACGACACGGTTATGGACCTCGCTCAATCCAATTTGACGCCGGATGAAATCGCGCAGCAAATGACTCTCCGCACCCCAGGCGGAAGCGATCTGAGCCTTATGGAGCGCCTGTTTGGCCTCCTTTGGAAGGAGGAATGGCTGGGACAAGAAAGAGAAGTCGCAGTGCTTATCATCCAAAACATGTGGGAGGGTTTGAAGGGCTATCCCGGCATATTGGAGCATATAGACGGTGCCTTAGCTCAACCTCTCGGTGAACCGGTGGTCCCTCGGCAAGGCACGTTCGCGCGTCATCTCGTTGGCAAGTTGTCAGGCCCCGGGGTCCTCAATTCGCCGTATTGCGGACCGCCGTAAATCAGATGATTACGCCCTGCCGCGGAGAATTGGAAGGGCCTCCACGAGGCCTGAAGTGATACCAACACGTCGTCTTGCCGCGTCCGCAGCAATAGACGCAATGCGACAGGTCACTAGATGCCTTGGTGCCAGCCGGGACCGGCAACCCGACGGAACTAAAACGTCCGCAGTGCGGACATTTTCTAGGTTGGCGTTGCGGTGTCAACGGTCACTGGCGGGACGGAGAGCGCCGAACGGCGTAGCGGCTCTCGCTGGACTGCCCCGGCGACGTAATCAACTATGTGGGCGGCAAGCCTGTAAGCACTGCGATCGAACTAGCTGGGGAACTCGCGAACCGACGCGGGCCAGAAATCCTCTTCTGGGAAATCGCCATTGATGTCCCCCAAGCCCGTTTGTGGACCGCGTCAAGTCTNNAAAGATGGCCTTCTTGATCTCGAAAGATGGCGTTAGGAATGGGCAGTTTGCTAATCCGGCCATAGCAGTTGGTTGGATTCGTTCAGAAGTGGGTCAATCAGTGTAATCGGGATTTAACGTCAAGTCGGGATGGGAAACCGAAAGGGAGCATTCCCGGGAGGCCATTCGAGCTATCCGCAGTCGAACCCGAGAAAGTCCACTCCGCAATAACTGTTGTCTACTGGCTCGGCGGTCTTGGAGGGAGCGGTGCGTCCATGGTTTTTGGGGGGGTAAACGGCGGCAGACCGTTGCCAGGTTCTGGCCTGTCAAACTGTGCGCTCTCCTTAACGTCTGGGATATAAGGTAAAACTAAACCCAAAATCGTCATGCGTCGTAGGAGTTCCTTCCCATAGGGGGTACCGTCAACCTCCTCGCGTACAGCCTCAACGGCGATCAGACTGTCGCGAGGTCCAAGATACAGCAGCGCGTCAGCGGCATCTTTCAGTTTCAGACGAGAGTCGATACCTTCAGTCCCTCCCGAGATGACGGGTATCGCCAGCAACTCGCCAATCCAGTTTCCGTTCACCAGTACAATCGAAGACGCAGGCCAAGAATCGAATCGCCGATCCAGGTCGTCATAGCCTTTAACTGCATTCGTCCCAGCCAAGATCAGGAAAGTCTTTGCCCCCGCCCGCCGCAATTCAGGTTCAATGTAACCGTTTCCTTGCTCACGCAGAAAATGGGCTGAGCCTGCGATCAGGAACGCGCGGTGGTGTTTGGCGAGTACTTCGTCCTTTACGACCTGCGCATACCACTGGTCGCGATGTCCCAAGAACGGACCGATGTCGTCCTTGGTTTTTACCTTGTCCCAATTGATATAGGGGTCTCCGCAAAGAACACGCATCTGATGCTTGCCATGGCGGCGCATGTTCGTTTCGCGCACCGTTTTATACAAATCTCCGTAAATCGGTGGCGGGTCCCCCAGCCCTAGTGTGTTACGCCAGGCCCGCTGCACATCCTCGATTGGAACTGCTTCGCCTGCAACATATCGGTCCACGGACTTCTGATACAGCGAATTTCCGAATTCCATCACGACGTCGTCAACCCGATCGGCGAACTCAGGGTTAGCGACCAGCGATTGAAGCCATTCGTACTCCTGTTTATTCCAATGGATCTCACCCAACATAACGATATCGTGCGTCTCGAATGCCTGTAGGACAACTGCCGACGCATTCTTAGGGCTCGGATCCGCTTGGGCAGGACATAGTGAAGCCAACGCAAACAAAAGTGCTGACAACGTCTGTATAGGATGTACTTTCATTTTGCAATCACCAAGAACGGTGCGCCTTTTTAGTCTGCAACTATAGACACCAGCCGCGTAGCGCGGGTTCCCGGCGGTCCGATGTTCGTTGTAGCCCCGCATGAGGTTGGCTGCCCAACTTACCGTTGCCCCCCTCCAAAGAACGGTGCTCTGACGAGCGTAGCTGTTGTTACCAGGCGATTACGCTCAAAACCCCTCAATGAGCGTTATCGGGAGTAGAGTCGAGAACAGGCGCAGTGACTGTAGTCTCCCGGTGGTTCTTTGACTTGGCTTTCGCCGCGCCACCTCAGTCCGGTTTGGCTTGGTTCTGTTTCCTGTTCCCGCTCATCGAACCGGACAGGCAGATTTCCCGCATCCGGCTCTCGGAAAAGACACACGATGGTACGTGTGACGCCGTCTGCAACTGCTGAACACAAACCTTAGGGTGGCTAGACTCATCGTCAATCCCCATGTCCTTCGTCGCTTCTTGCGTCCGTCTTTAACTGAGGCCCCTTCCCTCCGCCGGAGTTACCCGGTTTCACAGG
>PLIC01000203.1:0-123 GCA_003139995.1 Candidatus Acidiflorens stordalenmirensis
CCCTTTACGCCCAATAATTCCGAACAACGCTCGCACCCTCTGTATTACCGCGGCTGCTGGCACAGAGTTAGCCGGTGCTTCTTCCACCGGTACCGTCATTATCTTCCCGGTCGAAAGGAGTTT
>PLIC01000203.1:232-10897 GCA_003139995.1 Candidatus Acidiflorens stordalenmirensis
AGGTAGTCACGTGTTACTCACCCGGTCGCCACTATACTCAGGGATTGCTCCCCTTTCCCGTTCGACTTGCATGTGTTAGGCACGCCGCCAGCGTTGATTCTGAGCCAGGATCAAACTCTCATTTGAAACCTGAGTCGGTCTGGGTAGACCGACGGCCTCCGTCTGCTGTGACGAAGGTCCTATCTTGTGAGTACGTTCAGACTTGAGCCCGAACATTTCCATCTCACGACTGGCACGTTCAACCTTTTGTCAAAGACCGATCCGCATTCCCGCCTGAGCGGTGCGTCTTCAGTCCGCCCAAACTCCCTTGCAGGAGTTTGTGCGTCCTCGAAACCCGTTAAAGCTACGGCGCTATCACGACCGCTGTCAACCCGCTGCAATCACAGGATTTCCACCTGTTATCAACAGTGAGGGGAGTTTCCATCCAGAGCAGCGTAAGGCTAGACCGGAGAACTCTTTTTGCAACGCGTCCGAAAACGCGCTTCCGCTCCAGCTCGCCACAAAATCCGGCGCAGGCCGAAGCGGAAGACGGTTCAAAAATTAAAGATCGCTGGGAGGCTCTGCTTTTCGCGGAAACCCTTCAGGGAACTTTGTCCCCGAATGCGAACCCCGGAAAGGGGTCAATTGGAGGCTTTACTGAATTGGATGCCGAAAGCCACCGCGAAGATTCAGCGGGCAGCTCAGACACACCAGTCACTTGTCCTCTGCTCTACTTCTTATACCAAACCGCACGGCATTGCGCAAGAGGAGAATCAAAAAAGTTACTGAGGGGCGTACAGGGGGATTTTTGGGCCAGGGGAGAGCCGGACGGGGACGCCCGGCTCTCCATCGGCAGACTCCCGTCGATAGCAGCCTATAATGCTTGCTAGCCGTGATTTCCGTTGTCCAACTCGGCGCACTTGACTACGCCGAAAGTCTGCGCCTGCAGCGAAAGCTGGTCGACCTGCGCAAAGCAGAAAAGATCGGCGATGTGCTCCTGCTGCTTGAACACGCACCCGTCATCACCCTCGGACGTAACGCCAAAGCTGCCAATGTGCTGGCTCCCACCGAAGTACTTGCCGCCCGCGGGGTCGAGGTATCCAAGTGCGATCGCGGCGGCGACGTTACGTTTCACGGGCCGGGGCAATTGGTGGGGTATCCGATCTTTGATTTGCGCGGATACTGCAGCTCTCAGCTCTCAGCTCTCAATTCTCAGTGCGAACCATACGATGCGGCGGCAGATTCTCGGCCGCGGCGCAAGACGCTCGGCGCCGTCGATTACGTTCGGCGGCTGGAAGAGGTGCTGATCCGCACGTGCAGCGATTTCGCCATTCCAACGAAGCGCGTCGCCGGGCTAACCGGAGTTTGGACGGAACCGGCCCGTGTGGGATCGGGCCTTCGGCCCGATCAAGGCGGGTCGGAGGCCCGCCCCCACGCAGCCGAAGCCAAAATCGCCGCCATCGGCGTGCACGTTTCGCGCTCGGTCACTTCGCATGGCTTCGCGTTGAACGTGAATACGGATCTCAGCTACTTTAAGCTGATCGTGCCCTGCGGAATTGCGGCGAAGCCGGTGACCTCGATGCGGAAGGAACTGGGGCGGGAAGTCGAGCTGAACGATGTGGCGCAGTCGGTGTCGCGAAACTTCGGCGCCGTCTTCGCGAGCCAAATGCTGTGGGTCGAGACGATCGACGCATTGCTTGGGAATGCAGTCGGGGTCCCCGCAAAAGTGCCAGCGGAATTGCGGGCGATGCGCGGCGAAGATGACATCTTCATGGCGTGAGTCGGTTGAGCTGGCAACAACCTCGAGCTTCAATCTGCCAGCGAGACGCAAGTGCTACTTGTGCGCTAGCATGTTCGCGGACCGATCATGGCGAAGAAGAAAGCCGCTCCCACCGCGAAGTACCTCCAAGCCAAGCGCCAAAAGCCAAGAGCTAAAGGCGCAGAGCAGACCGGCGACCTCCGCACTTACACCATCCGCGATTACCGGCTCGAAAAGCCGAGCTTTACGCTGCGCCAGATCGTGGAAAGAAAAAAAGACGGCACTGGCGACGAGCTTCGCTACGAAGTCGAAAGCGGCGATCTCTCCGCGCCGGTGCCGCCCATCCGCGAGTCGAAATATCTCAGCCGCGAGCAATGCATCGAAATCTATCGCTGGATGCTGCTCAACCGCCGCATGGAAACGGCGCTCGAAAATCTCTACAAACAGGGCAAGGTGGTCGGCGGCGTTTATTTCGGATTGGGACAGGAAGCTTGCTCCTGCGCTTCGGCGTACGCGCTTCATAAGGACGAATGGCTTGGGCCGATGATTCGCAACCAGGGAGCGCTCTTGGTGCGCGGCTTTTCGCCCGCCGACATCATGATGCAGTACATGGCCAAGGCGGGATCGCCCACCAAGGGACGCGACGCCTCTTCGCACTTCGGCGATATCGAAACGCGCAACGTGGTCGCGCCCATTTCTACTTTGGGCGATTTGATTCCGGTGCTGGCAGGCGTGGCGCTCGGCGCGCGGCTGCAAGGCAAGCACATCGCGGTCATGACTTACATCGGGGACGGCGGCCAGTCCACGGGCGTAACCTACGAAGGGTTGAATTTCGCCGCCGTCCAGAATCTCGGCCTCGTCCTGATTGTCGAAAATAATCTTTGGGGATACTCCACGCCTGCCGACATGCAGTTCCGCGTCAAGGACCTTGCCGAGCGGGCCATCGCCTACGGAATCCCCGGCGTCATCGTCGACGGCACCGACACCTGCCAGGTGTACGACGCCTGCCACGAAGCCTGCGAGCGCGCCCGCCGCGGCGAAGGCCCAACTTTGATCGAAGCGAAAATGATGCGCATGAAAGGCCACGCCATCCATGATGCCGCCGAGTACGTTCCGGAGCCGCTCTTCGAGTATTGGAAAAAGCGCGATCCAATTGCGCGCTTCGAAGACTATCTGGTGAATAAGAAGAAATGGCTGACGTCAGCCGGAAACGAAGCGCTCATCGCCGGTGTCGAACAGCAGCTAGAAACCGACCGCGAACAAGCCATAAACTCTCCCATGCCAACCCCCGAATCCGCCGCCGGCGGAGTCTATTGCGAAGAAGGATGCCACAACATCAAGCCCAAGTACGCAATGCCCAAATCTCGGACGATTGGCGACCGCGACGAAAAGTCCTCCGGCCCGAAGCGTTCGGAGGCACCGGTGCATCTGAAGTAAGGAAGCTATACTTGCGTCGCGCAGAACGCGCACGGGAGGTCGCACCGTGAAATGCAAGCTCCAAGTCGCCGCCGTGGTTCTCGTCCCACTCGCATCCTTTTCCGCGAGCCTCCTAGCGCAGACCACAGCAGGCAACGAACTGGATCTGGGTGCCCAAGCCTTTAGGCAGGCTAAGTACGATGAAGCAATCCGACATTTTGAGAGGTGCGTGGCACTGGCGCCGGAGAATACTGTCGCGCATCTCTACCTGGCCACAGCTTATGCCCAGGAATACATTCCAGGGGCCGACACTCCGGAAAACAATCGCATGGCAGTACAGGCCATTGACCAATACCAGCATGTACTCGACGGTAACCCCGTGTCCTCGGCGCGGATCAACAGCGTGAAAGGCATTGCTTATCTATATCTGCAAATGAAAAAATTCGATGACTCCAAGAAGTATTACCGCATGGCGTCGGACTTGGATCCCGACGATCCCGAAAATTACTATTCCATAGGCGTGATCGACTGGACCGAGACCTACGTGCCGCGTCAGGAAGAGCGTACCAAGCTCGGCATGGAGCCCGATGAGGCCCTCTCGGCGAAGGACAAGAGGGTCTGTGCCGAGATGAAAGAGAAGAATACCGCCAACGTTCAGGAAGGCATCGACAACCTGAACAAGGCCCTCCAGCTTCGCCCGGACTACGACGACGCTATGGCCTACATGAACCTGATGTACCGCGAACGCGCCGATATCCAGTGCGATGACCTGGCAGCCCGATCCGCCGATCTGCAGACCGCCGACGACTGGGTCGACAAGACCATGGCAACCAAGAAGGTCAAGGCGGAAAAAGCCGAGCGCAGTAATAAACCTACGACAACTAATCCACAGTGAAGAGCACTCGCGTTCGCGACGTTTCTGGCAAGCTGATAAAGTCGAGCTTCGTCATGTCCGCCTCTTCCCCGCTCATCCAGCGGGACGTGATGCGTTTGGTCACGCACGAGAGGAATGCGCGGGTCTTGCATCACAAGGCGGCGGGAGGTTGACGCCACTTATACGCTTGTAGTGTTTCTGCCGCAGCGACAGCCATCGCGAGATAGAAGACGCCAAACCACCGCTCCTGCCAGTTTGGAAGCACTACGAAATGAAGCAGCACGTAGGCGAAGGTGACCACAGCAACGCTCCTCATTCGCTTAGCGGCAAAGAATCCGCCGATCCCAACGAGGAGGAACGGAATAAAGAAGCTGCCTGTGACGAGAGTTATCCCCGATCTGAACGCAACCAAGTAGTCGTGAAACGAAAACTGGACTGTCATTTCACCCGGAGCCACTGGGGCACCGACAAAGTTACGGTAGTAAAGCATTTTTATGCCATAATCACCCGCGAAATGATCGATCGTAAGTGCCGAGGTCAGCGCAAGTACGGCTAATGCCGATGCCTTAACAAAATCAAGCCTTCGCTCTAACCAGCAGGCGAGAATGACGGGGCCAGCAAGGACGACATTATCTGTCCGAAAGTAAATGGATGCGAGCAAGACAGCCAACCCGGCTGTAAGCAGCTTTCTCTCGAATATCAAATAAAGGGATAAGAACGCAAATAGCGTTGCGAGAGCATCCGACGTCATGTCTCGGCCAAGTTCCACCAGTGGAGGACTGATCATCGATAAGAACGCGATTAAGAGGGCCAACGGCGCATCCACGTATCGTGAAACCCATACCATCAAAAGGATGCCCAGCAAGAAATATGAAGCTACCGAGATAGAGATGCTGGCGCGTACTAACCCCAGACCAGTCTTGCTGACCAACCACAGTGTCTGGTTGTACAGGGGACGAATGGCAAATAACGGGAGGAATTCCGCGAACCGATAGGGGTTTGCCGCGCGCTCTTGTCGAGACCTGTTGTGGTCTTCGGGCGCGCCCGATTCGTGGCCCATCAGTTGGTCCCGGGCAACTTTTGGGACCCGCAGGTTGATTTCCGAATACACCCTCTGGTGGACGATTACGGGGTCGGTTTGCTCCATGAGCAGGGCATTCCCCATGTACTGGATCGAGTCCATGTCATAGGCCGGGTTTTTGTATAGGTGTATCGAAACGAGAGTCAGTAACACGGCGTAAGCGACGAGCGGCGCAATCTTCACGGGGCTTGCAGTCATTCGTTGTGAGGGATGTGGACCTGCCGAGCGCGGGACGACAGCCATTTAACCGGAATCTCCTTTTTGACTTCAACGGTGCTGTATTGTACGCCCATCTCGCCGGTTCGCAGTTTTGTCAAAATGACACGAGCTGCACACTGCCGGAAATGGCGGCTTTCGCGGCGTTTCTCGCAAACTGATAAAATCTACATTCGTCATGTCTGCCTCTTCCCAGCTCATCCAGATTGACCTCGGCCCCAGGCTCCCCAGCCCGAAGCCCTCGTGGCTCAAGGCCAAGGCTCCGGTGGGCGGCAACTTTCATGACCTGAAGAAGCTGGCGCGCGGGCTTGGGCTGCATACCGTGTGCGAGTCGGCGCAGTGTCCGAATATTGGAGAATGCTGGCACCATCGCACCGCGACCTTCATGCTGCTGGGCGATATCTGCACCCGCCGCTGCGGCTTTTGCGCGGTGCCCAAGGGGCGTCCCAAAGCGATTGACTGGGACGAGCCGCGGCGCGTGGCCGAAGCCGTCGCCACGCTTGGCCTGCGCCATGCGGTCGTGACCAGCGTGAACCGCGACGACGACAACGTAGGCGGCGCGACGATTTTTGCCGAGACCATCCGGCAGATTCGCGAGCTTGTGCCGGAGTGCCGCGTCGAGGTGCTGATCCCCGACTTCCAGGGTCTGGAAGCGCCGCTGCGCATCGTGCTTGAAGCGAAGCCCAACGTGCTCAATCACAATACCGAAACCGTCCCGCGGCTCTACCGCGCGGTGCGACCGGGTGCGCGCTACCAGCGCACGCTCGATCTGCTGGCGAATGCCAAGAAGTGGGACCCGGCGACGGTGACCAAGAGCGGCGTGATGGTGGGAATTGGCGAGGAGACCGGTGAAATGATCGAAGTCTTCCGCGACCTCGGCGAGCGCGGCGTGGATATTCTGACGATTGGCCAGTATCTGCGTCCGTCGAAAGATCATCTTCCGATGACGCGTTACTATACGCCTGCCGAGTTTGTGTCGCTGAAAGAAGAGGCGTTGAAGTTCGGATTCAAGCACGTGGAATCCGGCCCGTTAGTGCGCTCAAGTTATCACGCGCACGAGCAGGCGGATGTGGCGGGTGGTCGTTAGTACAGTGACCGTGTGATAAGTCCTACGGTGGAGAGACGGGCGCCTCGCCCGTCCACCGAGCCATTGCATTGGATGGAGGCCGCTGAAAACGGTCAACTGAAATTCCGGCAGCGGGTCACTGTAGGAACTCGGCGAGTACCCCAAGGGCATGGAGGTATGAGTTTGACGAATTCTTGAGCGAGGCAATGGCTGCCGCCGGTGTTGGCGCCTTTCTGTCCTTCTTGGAGAATTCGAGGAACTTCGAAACTTCAAAGTACCACTCGGCGGGATTGTCCCACTGTAGGGAGCTGTCGGCGAAAGTGGCGATCCAAGCCGAAACGACCCGATCATACAACGCGCCCGGTGGAAGGTCGGCCAAAACACGGTAGATCAGAATGCATCGCTGGTGGTAATAGGCAGCGGGATCGGGTTCGTCGGTCGGCCGCCAATCGTCCATGTCATTCAGCAAGTGACCTACGCGGTCTTGCCATTCGGGAGTCTTGCGATCAGCGTCGGTGAATCTCCTCCAGTTGTCATCGAAATTGAGGTGCTTGGCGTCCATGAGCAGTTCTTTCGTCTTCGGGCTGAGCCAGTACTGCCCTTGGTCGGGGTCCGGCTCGACCGGAGGATCGGAGTCCGGTATGCTGACCGGCTCGATCCCCGGCGCAAACTTGGCCAGCCAGGCATTCAGGGCTTTACAGGTAGAGGTGAGAGACTCTGAGCCTTTGGGGAGATTGCCTTGGCAGTGCGGGCCGTGCAGGCTGCGATCAAGGTAGTCGCGATAGGCATGTACAAGCGGATAGGGCGATATCTTGCTCCTCTTTGATAACGCCACCAGATCGTACATTACATCCACGAGCAGGAGGCTGGACTCGGATGGCATCGGGGAATGGCCGTGGGAAACGTCCGCAACAATACCGGCCATACCAAGATCGCCCTCGTCTGCTTTCGCCGATAGAGAACGGTCGTCCACAGGGAAGCTCTCTATGCCCGCGGCAAGAGCGTTCATCAACAATGACAGCTCGGTGTCGGTGAGTTCCGCCCCCTCAATAACGGCGGTCAGGGGTTTCATCTGTACGGGTGATGTGGTTGCCCCGACGACGTCTTGCAGTTGCGCAAGCGGCGCTTGCGCAACGGCATCATTGCGGGGTTTTCGCGCCCTCAGTAAGGCAAACTCTTTCCCCAGGGCTTCGTAATAGATGGAAACGTCCGGCACAAATGCGCTTGAACAGCCAACTGCCGGTGGACGCGGCGGAGGAATGCGTTGAAAGAGTTGAATGGCCGTCTTGGCGTCGAGTGGCGCCATGCCGAGCACGGCCCTGGATTGCAATGAAAGCCGGTCCATCTGTTGTGAATAGCCGTGTTCTGAGTAACTGACACGGCTATCAGTGGACCCTCCTGGGACTGCCAATTTGTATGCGGTTTCTGGCTCGACGCTGTCCGCCTGGTCGAAGGCGTGCTGGAGCAAATCTTTGGCGAGAGCGGGGCATGGAGCCGCTACTTTGGCGGCGATGCGAATCATCGCGTCGGCTGCCAGCGGAGGCTGCAACATGGAACTGGCGTCGACGGCCTCCTGGACGCGTTGCGCGGAAATACCCGGCAGCGCACAGGGCTTGGGCGCGGCAGTTGTGTTCTTCTGGATCTTGTTTTGCGTGGGAACCGGACTGCTGGGCGCGGGCGGCGCAACCACCTGAGCGCCGATTCTTGTCGCGCCTGCGAGCACCACGAGGGCCAAGAACTCGGCTGCGTATGAGCGAACCAAAGTGCTCCTTCCTCGTTCCTACGCGATTTGTGGCGCCGTCAGAAGATTTTCACGCGGAACATCAGATATTTCTTGGGGTTTTCCCGGATCGCTTTCACCAGCTCCCGCGTCTCCACCAACGTCTGGTTGCTGTTGTTGTAAAGCGCGGGGTCCTTGAACAGCATCCCCGCCGTGCCCTCGCCTTTTTCCAGGCGCTCGGAGAGTTCCGCCACGTTGTTCATCGTCGTTTGCAGCTTGGCGGCGAACTCCTGATCGCGCGTCAGCTTGCCCAGCGCGCCCTTCCCCGTATTGATGTCGTCGCTCAACTGGCGAACGTTCGCCATCGTCTTGTTCGCGTTGTCATACAGTTCAGTATCTTTGAGCAGTTTGCCGGCCGTGCCTTTGCCCTGCTGTAAGTCGTCCGCCAGAGCGTTTATCTTGTCGATGGCCGCCATCGCTTTCTTGTAGGCCTCGTCGCTGGTGAGCAGCGGGCCAAGCGATCCCTTGCCGCTCTGGACCTGGTCCATCAATCCCTTGAATTCGGCCACCGTCGCGCTGAGTTGGTCGTACAAGGCCGGGCTGTAAACGACCTTGCCGATCGAACCCTTTCCGCTTTCGACAAACGCCACAATGCTGTCCAGCCGCTTGAGCAGCGCGTCCATGTTCTGCAGCGTGCCTTGGCTGGCGCGCACCACGTCCTGGATATCGGGCTGTTCGCGGGCGGCCAGCGTGTCTCCGTCGGTGGCCTCGGGACCCTTCGCCGCCGAACTGTCCACGTCCACGTAGGTTTCGCCCAGAACCCCGGCCGTGCTCAGCAAAGTTACGGAGTCTTTGCGCAGATTGAACCTGTACGTGGTGTTGACCTTCATGGTGACTTCGACCGGCGTCATCGGCTTGCCCTGCACGATCCGGATGCCGGTCACGTTGCCGATGTCCACACCCGCCAAACGCACCGGCGCGCCTTCGCGCAGGCCGCCGGCATTATCGAAGTACGATCGCAGCGTGATCTTGTGGGTGAGCCATCCGCCGGTGTTGCTCATTACGAAAATCAGGACGCCGAGTGTGACGCTCGCGAAGAGGACCGTGAGCCCCACGCGCAGTTGCGACCATTTCAGCTGCTTCTGGCTAGGCAAGGTGATCTGTGAACGACAGAAGCATCATAGCAAACGCGGGGGGCATTTGAGCATTCCAGATTCTTGAATCGGAGCCGGACGGAGCTTCCGCCAAAATGAAGGCTCCCGCTCCCGCGCGTCGGGTGCGAAAGAGTGGGAGCCTTTTTATGCGGACATTGCCAGTTCAGACCGCCGTTTAGAACGACGGTTTAACGGCGGTTCTAGTGGGCATTGCGCTTCTGTTCAGCTTTCGCCTGTTTCTCCGCTTTCTTCTGAGCCGCCTTCTCCTGCTTGCTCGGCCTCGGGTTGGACTTCACATTGTCGCGGGACGACGTCTGTCCCCGGTTCCCCGCTTGATTCTTTCCCGTTCCCTGGTTCTCAGGCCGTGCCATGGCGCGATCATTGCCGCCGTTTCTGCCCGGCTCATTGGACCCGCGATTGCCCGCAGACGGCCCGCGCGCTTCCTGCGGCGACATCTTCGGAGCGTGATACGGCTCTCCAGCCGCGCTGGCTCGCTGCACGTGTGGTCCCGAGAACTCGCCCGGCCTGCCCGTGGCCGCAATCGCCGGACGTCCGTGGTTCTCGGATGCGAACAGCTGTCGGTTCTGGCTGGCGGCCTGTTCGTGTTGCGTCTGCGCTGCTAGCGCTGCAGTGTGCGGCTCGCGCCCATACGCTTCCTCTTGCGGAGTCGGCCGCGTCGCGATGCCGCCAGGGCCGTTGAAGCTGGTGTGCGTGTTATTCACGATGACGGTCCGGTTGTAGACGTTCGTCACATTGGTCACGTTTACGTTCATTACTGAGCGGTTGTAGAAGAAAGTGCCGCCTCTCCACTCGCCGCCAGCGAATCCTACTCCGCCGTATCCGAAGCCGTAGTTTATCCCGCCGTAGAAGCCAACATGCGGTCCCCAATAGCCAGCGTGCCAGCCATAGAAGCCGCCCACGAAGCCCCAGTAGCCCGGGGTCCACAGCATGCCCACCGGCGCAACCACCCATGTGCCCGGGACCCAGTAGTAGCCGTTGACGTCACTCCACGCCCAATAACCCGGGATCCAATGATAGCCCGGACCGGGACACATCGGCTGCGCATACACCGGCAGCGCCGGCGGACCGATCCGCACCGAGATCCCAATCCCGACCTGCGCGGACGATGCCGTTGTGAGCGACAACACCGAAACCAACAATACTAAAATTCCGAATACCATCCAACGAACGGAGCGTTTCATTTTCATTACCTCTCCTTTGGCTCCAACCATTTTGGCCCAAAACCGGTAACCCGGCCTCATTTACGTTCCGCCCATATAAACCCTGAACCTTCGAGCATGTTGCGAAGAGCCAAAACTTATTTTGAATCAGCAGGTTGGTGCCTCCCAAACCACGTAGAGGCGGACGCCCTCGTCCGCCTAGAGCGTTTTCTGAAATGG
>PLIC01000038.1 GCA_003139995.1 Candidatus Acidiflorens stordalenmirensis
GCCAATACCCGGTGTGGGACGCGGTAGGCAGCTCCGACAGTTGCGCCCATGCCGACGTGCCGGTGACCAGCATTGCCAACTGTTTCACCACCTATACATTCAGCAACAACGCCCTGGTTGACGTGCCCAAAGCTTTCCCAGCCAGTAAGTGGCCAGACGGGAACTTCTTCCCGGGCACGGTCAACGAGGTGGGCTTCGTGAACTTCAACAACGGCAATGGCACAAACTACGAGCTTCAGCCGAACAGCCCTTACAAGAACAAGGGCACCGACGGCAAGGATCTCGGCGCCGACATTGTTGGGCTCAACGCAGCGCTGGCTAACGTCGAGTAACTGTTCACCTTCGACGGATTTTCAGCTTGCAGGCAATCGAGGTCCGCGACTCGCCGCGGACCTTCTCTTTTGTGTGCCGAACATGTTCGACAGCTTGGGGGTGGAAGTCCCCTGTCCGACCTGGTGGAGGTGAAGGGCTAGAAAAGCGCAAGGGCGTCGTCGCGAGGCGGGGTCTGAAAGAAGCGTGGATCAAAGGCGCGAGCCGATGAACAAGAACCGGATGACGAGGCCTACGGTGCGGGGCGAGCGGGCTAATGACCGCGAGGCCCATATCCATCAAGCGCATTGGTGGTAAATCCGGCGGTTGTGCGCGGAAGGCGGTCGAATTTACTTCGGGAGACCCGCCGCAGGTCACGGCATCGTGACTGAAGAGGGAGTGATCCATCTTGATCATGCGGCGGGAGTCAGCAGCGGGCATAGTAGGCTCGAAAGGCCGAAGGCCCAAACAGTAAGGAGCGGCGAGTAGGACGCAGGACTCGATGAACGACAAGCGGCAGAAAAACCAGCTACAGATGGTGCTGGCCTTTACCGGGGAGGGGAGGAGTGAAGCTCCAAGGGCTCCGCGGGAAGGGGCCGAATCGTTCACGGCGGAATGCGAAACCGAAAGTCCGGCTAGAGAAGAGCAACTAATGGAAGAGGTCTGCGGGCGGGAAAACTGCCAGCAGGCTTTACGACGAGTCAAGGCCAACAAGGGCAGTCCGGGGATCGACGGCATGCGAATCGAAGAGTTACCCGGCTTCCTGAAGCAGCACTGGCCAGTTATTCGGGAACAGCTGTTGAGCGGGACCTACCAACCGCAACCGGTGAGAAGAGTAGAGATCAAGAAGCCGGACGGAGGGGTGCGCAAGTTGGGCATTCCGACGGTACTGGATCGGATGATCCAGCAGGCGGTGATGCAGGTACTGCAACGCAGATGGGACCCGACGTTTTCCGAACACAGTCACGGGTTTCGTCCGCAGCGCTCGGCGCATCAGGCGGTGGCCAAGGCACAGCAATATATTGCCGAGGGGAACCGCTGGGTGGTGGATCTCGATCTGGAAAAGTTTTTCGATCGAGTCAATCACGACAAACTGATGGCGGCGATCGCGCGGCGGATAAGCGACAAGAGGATGCTCAAACTAATACGAGCTTTCCTGGAGTCGGGCGTGATGGAGAACGGGTCGGTGAGTCCGGTGGAGGAAGGAACTCCGCAAGGAGGACCTCTGTCTCCCCTGCTGTCGAACCTGGTGCTCGATGAACTCGACCGAGAGCTGGAGCGCCACCACCGGTTCGCGCGCTACGCGGATGATTGCAATATCTACGTGGGCAGCGAGCGGGCGGGGAAACGCGTGATGCAGAGTGTCACGGGTTTCATCGTGTGACGACTGCAGCTCAAGGTCAATGAGTCCAAGAGCGCCGTGGCCCGGCCGCAGGAGCGCAAGTTTCTGGGCTTCAGCTTTACCGGCGGGAAAGAACCGAAACGGCGCATCGCGCCTCAGGCTCTCGACCGGTGCAAGCAAAGAGTGCGGGAACTGACGCGACGGACACGGGGCATTAGTCTGGAACAGATGACGAAGGAACTGGCCACCTACTTACGAGGGTGGAAGAGTTACTTCGGCTTCAGCCAGACGCCCTCGGTGTTGCGACGGCTGGAGGCATGGATGCGGCGCAGGCTACGATCCATGATCTGGAAGCAATGGAAACGCGGTAAGGTGCG
Source organism: Candidatus Acidiflorens stordalenmirensis (assembly GCA_003139995.1). Lineage (GTDB taxonomy): Bacteria > Acidobacteriota > Terriglobia > Terriglobales > Acidobacteriaceae > Acidiflorens > Acidiflorens stordalenmirensis. The sequence goes on from PLIC01000038.1 coordinate 2,029, forward strand.
GTTTCGGAAACTGCGCCAACGGAACATCGGCGTTGCCCTCGTGGCTGAAACCGCCGGCAGTGCCCATGGTCCCTGGCGTGTGGCCAACAGCCCGGCTTTGTCGTCCGCCCTTCCCGTTGCTTACTTCGATGCGCTCGGTCTCCCACGGTTGGTGGACGTGCTTTAGCTCAACCGAACTGAACCGCCGGATGCGGACCCGCATGTCCGGTGGTGTGGCAGGTTGTGTCAAGAAGACGCGCAAGCGTCATGCTGTACGAAAGATGAAGGTGGGCCCTTCGGAGTCACCCTGTAGGGGGAGGCTTCAAACAGCCGTGAGCTGCTTCAGTCAAAAGCTGCGGTGGTGAACGTTCACGGTTAAAAGGCGTAACATTAGAACACGTCATGTAGGGAGTAGAGAGACGAATGTAAATGAACCTCCGACGACGCGTCGAAACACCACTTAGACGACATCAGAACCGGAACTGCCTGCCAGGGCCGGGAGGAGCATGGAAGCAACCTACTTACTGTCCGTGCGATGTCCGGCGTACAGGGGGCGTGACTCTAGTCCGGGCTTTCGTACGGAACTTGAGAACCTGGGCGGTGATGCTAAGGGAAAAGGTACAAGTGGGCGACCCACGAGGCCGAAAGTACCAAAGCACCGACAGGGGCGCCCTGCTTCGTAGTAGCGAGGAAACGGGGTAATTCCCGTGGAGCGAAGGGGGCAGGTCACCCCCGGCGAGATTGAGTCAACGGGTAACCGGAGGAACTCATTGTCTTGCCGCAGGGCGGCAGCCTTTCCGGGGTGGCACGAGCCGGATGAATCGAGAGGTTCATGTCCGGTTCTGTGAGCGGCTCGGGGTGAAATTCCCCGGGCCGACTCGGCGGCGAGTGGGCGACCACTCCCCCTATGCCGATTTTCCCCATAATCACGACCCACCCGGAAAGTCGATCGATCCGGCCCGTGCTATCATCCACTCATCCTACTACACTGTGGACGTAAGCCCTCTCCGCGGTGATTACAGGTGCATGCGCGGGGCGTCCGATAGATACAGTGCGATAGATGAAGGAGAAACTGAAACATGCCTCCGCTTCCTTTGCGATCCTCTCGCTCGGTCCCCTTGGTGAAAAGCTCGCGGTCGAGAGCTTTTCATTTTTTCTGCATGGTCTCCGCTTTTTTCGCCTGGTCCACGCTGCCGGCACTGGCGGCTGCACCTCCCATCGGTGAAAATGCCTATTGCGGTAAGGGCAATGTCGCGCAGTTTGGCGCCAAGGACGGCCCCGCCGAACTTCCCAAGGCCTGTTACTACACTGCGCTCGACGGAACACCGTCGCCGGGAAAACAGATTCGCGTCGCCGCCAAGTCCGATCTGGCCACCGCCATCGAAGGCGCCAAGTGCGGAGACACGCTGCTTCTGGCCGCCGGAGCCTCTTTCGACGTGACCGTGCTGCCCGCGAAGAAATGCGACGACCAGCACTACATCACCGTGCGAACCGACACGCCCGACTCCAAGCTCCCCCCCGAAGGCACGCGCATCTCTCCCGCATGGGCCGGAGTCGCCAGCCTTCCCGGGCGTCCGCCCTTTGCCCAACCTTCCGGTGGACCGGCCAAGTTGCTCGCCACTCTGGTGGCGCGGCGTCCTGAGGGCGTGTCCGTCGGAGATCACATCCGCTTCATTGGAATTGAGTGGACTACGCCTCCCGACGCCAACATCGGCCGTATCGTGACCGCCGATCACGGAGACCACGTCATTTTCGATCGCAATTGGATCCACCCCGCCGATGGCAGCGAGGTAGGCCACGGCCTTGCAGTCATCTCCGGCTCACACATGATTGCGATCATCAACTCCTACATCGGCGGTTTGAATTGCGTCGCGCGCACCGGAAAATGCACCGATGCCACCGCCATCGGTGGTGGCCGGGGCGACGAGCCCATCTCCACCTTCAAAATTTACAACAACTTCCTTGAGTCGTCCGGAGAAAACATTATGTTCGGCGGGGGCGCCTCCACCATAAACCCAACCGACATCGAAGTCCGCCGCAATCATCTCTTCCGCCCCATGCTCTGGAGGGAGGGCGAACCCGGCTACACGCCGGCCGCTTCGGGACACCCCTACATCGTCAAGAACGACTTTGAGCTCAAGAGCGCGATCCGCGTTTTGTTCGAGGCAAATCTGCTCGAGAACAGCTGGGGCGGTTTCAGCCAGAGCGGATATTCCATTCTGCTCACCCCCAAAAACCAAAACACCAAGAGCGGCTCCTTCGTTTGTCCGCTGTGTCAGGTGACCGATGTCACGATCCGCTATGTACACATCTCGCATGCCGCGGGTGGAATCGTGATGGCAACCGCAGTGGACACCGCACATGGAGACCCGGCGCTGGCTGGCGCCCGCTGGAGCATTCATGACGTGGTCATCGACGCCCTCAGCAAAAAGTACGGGGGCCACGGCACCGTATTCGAGATCATGAACGCATGGCCCAAGAACGCGCTCAACAATGTCACCATCAATCACATCACCGCTTTCCCGGATCCCGCAGGCATCATGATGACTATGGGGAACCTGGCCCAAAATGCGCCAATGTATGGATTGGTCTTCACCAACAACCTGGTGACCATCAGCCAATACCCGGTGTGGGACGCG
>PLIC01000160.1 GCA_003139995.1 Candidatus Acidiflorens stordalenmirensis
GCCAATACCCGGTGTGGGACGCGATAGGCAGCTCCGGCAGTTGCGCCCATGCCGACGTGCCGGTGACCAGCATTGCCAACTGTTTCACCACCTATACATTCAGCAACAACGCCCTGGTTGCGACTCCGCCGGCGTTCCCCCCGTCGAAGTGGCCAACGAACAACATGTTCCCGGAATCCGCCAAGGATGTCGGGTTCGTCAACTTCAACAACGGCAATGGCGGGAACTACGAGCTTCAGCCGAACAGCCCTTACAAGAACAAGGGCACCGACGGCAAGGATCTCGGCGCCGATATTGTTGGGCTCAACGCAGCGCTGGCTAACGTCGAATAACTGTTCACCGTCGACGGATTTTTAGCTTGCAGGCAATCGAGGTCCGCGGCTCGCCGCGGATCTTCTCTTTTTTCCCTCCATAATTTTTCCCCATAATCACGACCAACCCGGAAAGTCGATCGATCCGGCCCGTGCTATACAACCGCGCATAAATAAAGGGACATAAGAGTCAACAGGAAGAGAGAAGAGAGGAGCAGATCAGTTCCGGGTGCGTTTGCATGTCCCCGAAGGCCCGGGGCAGCGTACCTACCAATCTCTATTTGTGCATCGTCATAGTAGGCCGCGATATGTACTCACCCATTGTTCGCGGGCGGCTTTCCATGTGTATTTTCGCGATTCCTCATGGGCGTTCTGCGCGAGGCGAGCAGCGAGCGCGGGATCGCGCAATAAACGGATGACATTTGCGGCGAGGGCTTTTTCGTCGCCCACAGTTGATAGCAATCCGGTGCGCTCGTGCTCGACAAGATAAGGCATGCACTCCGGCGAGGTGGTGACAACGGGAGTGCCCGATGCAAAGGCTTCGATGACCGACAGCGGCATGTTATCGAGCCACGAGGCGTTGATGAAGATGTCCGCCTCGTCGTAATACTTGCCGATCTGCTGGCGCGAGGCTACACCGGTGAAGTTGACGCCGGTGAGATTCATGTCCGCAACCAGCTTGCGGACATCGCCTTCGAGCCGACCGCCGCCGACCAGATCGAGCTGCGCGTCGGAGTATTCCTTCTTCACTTCCGCAAACGCTTTTACGACCACATCCACGCTGTAATACTTGGAGAAGCCGCGGGTGCAGACCAGGCGCGGGCGCAGCGGAGCGCGTTCGCGATAGCGGAACTGCGAGGGGTCGACGAGATTGGGCACAACGACGGCCGGCAATCCGAATTCGCGGAAGACATCGACCAGGTAGCCCGAGGGAACGACAATTTTATCGGCGCGGGAAAGAACGAACGCGGCTGAGCGGAAGCGTTCGAGGTGGTCGCGGGCTTCGCCGCTGTGATAGTTGATGAGCGTCTTGCTGCCGCGTGTCTTCGTCTTTATTTTTGCGAATAACCACGCAGGCGCGGGAGCGAGCAGGAAAGACCAGTAGGACGCGGAAAAGATGTGAGCAACGTCCACGTCTTTGAGGCTGCGCCAGAGCTGCCAGAAGTAGATGGGCTCGCGCAGAATGGTGCGCAGGCCGGGAATGCGTTCCGCCCAGGCGAGGGCGCGGGGCAATGGCGGATCGACGGCAAGGAAGCTAATCTCGATATCGGGATCGTGCTGCCAGAGGCGCAGGAGCAAGTCGGCCTGGGCGGATTGTCCACCAACATAACGCAGGCTGGGCGCAACGATGACGACCTTCACCTTGCTCGTCCGAGGATTGGGCGCCGCGCTCATGCGGTGGGCCTTCGCTGGCCTTTCTTTTCGAGAAGAGTCGTGTAGAGATCTTCATAGCGGCGGAGCACGCGATCGAGACTGAAGTTTTCTTCCACAAACTGGCGGGCGCTGTTGCCTTGTTGCTCGCGAAGATCGGCGCTGGAAAGAAGGCAGTGAATTGCATCCGCGAAGCTGTTTTCATTTCCTGCAGCGACGAGTGCGCCGCGCTGGTCGTCGACCAACTCGGCATTGCCTCCGACGTTGTAGGCGACTACCGGCAATCGCGCGGCCATGGCTTCAAGGATAACGTTCGACAAGCTCTCGGAGTCGGAAGTGAGGACGGCCACGTCCAAGGAAGCGAGGACCGCGGGAATGTCGCGGCGATCGCCGAGGAAGATCGCGCGGCCACCGAGGCCGAGCGCGGCAGCCTGCCGCTCAAGTTCCGGACGGAGCGGGCCGTCGCCGGCGAGCAGGAACTCCACGTCAGGCATGCGCTCGTGGATCTGCACGGCGATACGCAGAAATCCGGAATGATTCTTGTAACGATGATTCATGCGGGCGACCATGCCCACCCGGAGTGTACCGGGGCGGCGGGGCAATGCGGGGGGCGCGGGCTCAAATGCCGCAGTGGGCAAGGCGTTTCCAATGACGGCGAGTCTCTCGCTCGGCACACCTGCAGCGGCAAGGCGATCGGCGGCTGCCTGCGAATTGCAGACCACGGCGTCGCACCAGCGAAAAGCGGCGGTCTGAGCGCGGAACTGCGCGGGCGTCATCAGGTCTCCGAGTTGGCGATGGCTGCCGATAACGACGGGCACGCGGGCAAGTTTGGCTGCGGGAATCAGCGTGAGATTGGCGTAGAAGTCGAAGGCGTGCGCGACTTGAACATGACGGCTGCGCAAGTGGCGGCCCAGGGCGAAGCGCGCGCGCAGCGACTTCCATCCGAACAGGCTGCCGCCGAGGCGAAATTGAGGAACGTCTCCGAAACTGCCGGCAAGCGGGCCGCGGCGGTTGATGCAGCCTAGATGTGTTTCGAATTGTGGAGGGGTGAGATTCTGGGCGAGCACGGTGAACTGGCGCTCCGATCCGCCGGTCTCGAAGGTGTTGATCATCAGAAACAGGCTGATCGGCGGATCGCCGGGACGGGTTGTGTTTATGCTGGCAGTATTCGTGGCGCGCACCCCGTCATTCTCCCACCGGGGCAGGCGCTAACACGGAAACGCTCGGCACTTTTCTCCGGGAGTCGGCAACCACCGGAAGAGAGAACAACCCGGCGGGCTTGATGTATTTTTCGAGGAAGTTGCGATGCCAGAGTTCGAACATGAGCAAGCGCCAGAGGTGGTCGCTCAAGGTGCGGCCGCGGTGCATGTGGTCATCCATGAGCTTGCGCAGCCCAGTGGATTCGAAATAGCCGCGTTGCAGGGTGCGGGGCTCGATCAGCACCATCAGCATGTCTTTCAGTTCGTGGCGCATCCAGTGATCGAGCGGAAGCGCGAACCCCTGCTTCTTGCGGTAGAGAGCTTCCCGCGGCACCCCGACGCGTTCGGCGAGCTTCAACAGGATGTACTTGAGCTGGCGGCCGCGCAGCTTCCACGCGGACGACAAACCGGCGGCCCATTCGACGAGTTCGTAATCGAGGATGGGCACGCGGACTTCGAGCGAATTGAGCATGCTCATGCGGTCCACTTTGGTGAGGATGTCGGCGACCATGTAGGTTTTAGTGTCGACGTAGAGAAGCTGGCTGACCGGGTCTTTGGCGGGGCTGTGAGTAAAGTAGCGGCGCAGAACGTTGCCGGGATCCTCGCTGCGGCCGAGGACGTCGCGGAAACCATCGGAGAGCAGCGGCAGGTCGCGTTCAAAGGCGGGCACGAACGAAAGCTCATCGACGTAGCGCTCCTGCCAGGGCAAGGAGACGTTGTAGCTGAATTTGCGTCCGCGCATGGTGCTGGGCGTGAGCGGAAAAATCTGATTGCGGTAGAACCGGCGTGCCCAGCCGGGAATGTACTCAAAGATGCGGCGGTCGGAGTGGATGCGGTAGCGGCCGTAGCCCGCAAAGATTTCGTCGCCTCCGTCGCCGGAAAGGGTAACGGTCACGTGTTTGCGGGCCATCTGCGACACGTAATAGGTGGGCAGCATGGAAGAATCGCCGAAGGGCTCTTCAAGCGAACTGGTCAGATGCTCGACGGTCTGGACGACGTCGGGCTCAAGGATCATCTCGTGATGATCGGTGCCGAATTTTTGGGCGACAATGCGGGCGTAGTGCGCTTCGTTGAAATCGTCCTTGGTAAAGCCGATGCTGAAGGTCTTGACGGGGCCGGAACTGGCGCGGGCCATCATGGCGACGACGGTGGAGGAATCGACTCCGCCGCTGAGGAAAGCGCCGAGCGGGACATCGGAAATGAGGCGGATACGCGTGGCCTCGAACAGCCGGCGGTCCAACTCTTCCAGGCACTCTTCTTCGGATTTGGGGAAATAGGTATCGTAGGGCGGCAGGTCCCAATACTGGCGGACACCGATTTTGCCGTTCTCGAATTCCAGCAGATGCCCGGGCGGCAGCTTTTGGATGCCGGTGAATACGGTAATGGGATCGGCGACATAGCCAAAGTAGAGATACTCCAGGAGCGCCTGCGCGTTGACCTCGGCCAGTTCCGGGGCAACGGCCAAAATCGATTTAATTTCCGACGCGAAATAGAGATTGCCGTTATGAAGCGCGTAGTGCAGGGGCTTTTTGCCCAGGCGGTCGCGCGCCAGAATGAGCTTGCGCTTGACCTTGTCGTAGATGGCGAGACCGAACATGCCGCGCAGTTTCTGGACGCAGCCGGCGCCCATTTCTTCGTAGAGATGAATAATGACTTCGGTGTCGGTGTGGGTGTAGAAGCGATGGCCGCGGCTTTCGAGCTCGGGGCGGAGTTCGGGAAAGTTGTAAATCTCGCCGTTGAAAACGACCCATGCGCTGCGATCTTCGTTGAAGACGGGCTGATGGCCTCCGGAGAGGTCGATGATCGAGAGGCGGCGCATGCCGAGACCAGCGCCGTCGGCGACGTAGAGACCCTCGTCGTCGGGGCCGCGGTACACGATCTGTTCGCACATATGGTGGACGAGAGCTTCGGTGATGTTGCTCTCGCGAGTTGCGCTCACCACGCCAGCGATTCCACACATGGTCTTTGCCCAGCTCCTAAAGGGGCATCCGATTTCGGAGAACTTACGGCATCGCTAAGGCGATGCCCTGATACGAAACCAGCCAGCTAGTATCTTCTTACCACAGCCGGCTAGAGCAAATCCATAGTTGCTGTAGCCGCCGGCAACTGCCGAGTTGCGCTCGGCATGGACGGGCGAGGGCGCCCGTCCCCACACGAGCGGGATACAGCAACGCTGAATCCGCTCTAGTGTTCTCTTACCGGTTTGCGGCCACGGACGGCGATGGAAATCTCGCCCACGCGCATGTCTTCCATGCCCATTGCTGCATACCATTTGAACACCTGCTCGTAGGTGTGCTTGGACTGATACTTCGGAGAATACCAGTCGAAGGTGTCGAGCATGCGGGCTTCCGGATCTTTCTGGTGGTTCACCGGAAACACGTGTTGAACGATGCCCGCGGCTGGACGGCCTACAAGGGGCACGCACTTCAAGCCCTGTTGAAGGTTGTAGAAGAACGGGACCGCAACTTTCAGAATGCCGTGCAGGGTCTCGGGTTTCATCTTGTGGGTATAGCGGCGCCAGAAATCGCTGAAGCGGTACCACTTGTTGTATCCGCTGTAGAGCCAGACGACGAGGAGCCCGCCGGGCTTCAGATATTTATCCAGCGCTTTGACGGCGGCTTCGCAATCGGGCGTGTGGTGGAGCACACCAATGCTATAGATGACATCGAAGCTTTCGGGAGCGAAGGGCAGGGCGAAGACATCGGCCTGGAAAACGACGAATTTGCGGCCGGCAAGATTTTTGGCGGCAACTTCGGCGGCGGCGCTCAAGTCAACGCCCACCACACGCGCGCCCCAGCGGGTAGCGACTTCGGCGAAGCGTCCCATGCCGCAACCAACGTCAAGGACCAGTTTGCCTTTGAGATCTTCGGGACGGAGAGCGGTCTTCATCAAGAAGTTCTGTTCGGATTCGCGAACCTCGTCGTGGTCGAGTTGCGTCTTCTGGTAACGGTGCCACTGAAAACCGAAACTGGCGGCGTAGTGTTGGGCGTCAACAAAGCGCGTAATGCCCTGCATGTTGGGATAGGCGCGCTTGCAGGCCGGGCAGAGGAGGCCTCCGGCTTGGTCGCTTTCAAGTTTCGAGCCGCAACTGAGGCAACGCAAAATTGCCTGCAAGTCAGCGGACAGGGGAGACTGCGCCGCTGGTTCCGCGATCGGCATAAACCTCCAGGAAGTGACGCGGCTTTTTCGGTGGCGGGGGCGCCGTGCCAGATCCTTGTTCTTGTTCTTTGACCGTCTGCAACAACGTTGCCGTAAACGCCACGGCAAAATAGGGGAAGAGTTGGTAGGCTTCGGGCGCAAACACCGCGCCGACGACGAAGCCGACCAGCGAACTTGTCAATGCTCCGACGAACAAAACGATGTCGGGATCGAGATTCTTCGTTTGTCGCAGGGTCCTCAGGTTCTTAAAAGCGCGCCAGAAAAACATCAGATAAATGATGAGGACGGCGATGCCGCCTTCGGCGCAGATCTGGAGGTAGGTCATGTGCACCTCGTGCCACATGAGCGAGTAGGTTTCGAAGTTTTTGACGCCAATGCCAAAAATGGGATAGTGTTCGATGGCATTGAGGGCGCGCACCATAAGATACTTGCGGTCTTCGTAGGATCCGTAGGCGGACCCTTCGGTAGTGGTGTCGCCAGATATGGCGGCAAAGCGATCATAGAGTTTTCCTCCGAAGGCGCCCATCACCACGACGCCGACCAGGACAGTGGCCACGAGCAGGTAAAGGCGCTTTCCCTTGATAGCGAAGTAGTAGAGAGCGACACTGCCGCAGATGACGAGGTCGATGAAACCTGCCCGGGATGCGGTCATAAAAATGGCGACCGCCATCATCAGCATTCCGCAAAGCCAAAGCACTTTGACGACAGCGTTCCTGGCGGTGACCATAAAGGCCAGCGCAAAGGGCAGCGATAACACGATGGCGAATGCGAGATCGTTCGGGTTCCCATAGATGCCCCCCAACACGCCCTCGAGGCGGGGCGTGCTGTGGCCCTTGAGCACGGCTATGGCACAAACGACGACCACCGCAAATGCCTGGATAAAGATGACTCGCCGCAAGCGGTCGAAGGTGGTAATCAGCAGGAAAACCAGCACCCATGCGATGTAGACCTTGGAAAAATCAATCGTGTTACGAAGCGCGCCGCCCCTCCACACCGGAGACAGAAATGCTCCAACGTAGAGAAGGCCGATCATGGTCAGGAGGAGTCTTGCCTCCTTGGGCAGGTCCTTGTATGTGCGCCTGGTTTTACCCAGACTGTTGAACAGGCCCCACATGGCCAGGATGGCGGTGACCTTGGCAAGCGGGAAATACTGCATGCCGGGAATCCAGTCTTCCGGGCGGGCGCAATACACCACGAAGAAAGCGCTGAGCCAGAAGAACGCCCCCTTGGTCGGGTCCGCGGCTCGGAAGGATGTTCGCCTTCCAGAGACTTCCGCCGGTACTATATTGCCGTCATCGCCGATGGCCACAAATTCCTCTTTT
>PLIC01000255.1 GCA_003139995.1 Candidatus Acidiflorens stordalenmirensis
CCGTTTTCGGATTGAAGAATCACGTCCATGCCCGGCGGAACATGATTGGCAATCAACGTAGGCAACCCGATGCCGAGGTTGACGTAGAATCCGTCGCGCAATTCGCGGGCAACGCGCTTCACGATGCGTTCGCGCTTGTCGGTATCTTTTGGGGGCTTCGGCAAAGTTGACATATTCCCTTCGACTCCGGTTCGGTGATGAGAAGAAACGCTGTTCGCTATTCGTCGTTCGCTATCCGCTTTTTGCCGTCAGCGCGATTTTGGCGAACAGCGAATAGCGAACGACGCGCCCTCAATTATCCCGCTGCGGCTTTCCTCACTGTCCTTCTCTCGATTCGCTTTTCAAACAGTTGACCCTGGAAAATTCTTTTCACGTACACGCTCGGCGTATGAACCAGGTCAGGATCGAGTTCGCCCGGTTCGACCAGATGTTCGACTTCGGCGATGGTGATCTTGGCCGCGGTTGCCATCATGGGATTGAAATTACGCGCGGTCTTGCGATAGACGAGGTTGCCCCACCGGTCGCCTTTCCACGCCTTGACGAAGGCGAAGTCGGCTTTGAGCGCGCGCTCCATGATGTAAGTGCGGCCGTCGAACTCGCGTGCTTCTTTGCCGTCGGCGACCGCCGTTCCGACGCCGGTGGGCGTAAAGAACGCGGGAATTCCAGCGCCCCCGGCGCGAATCCGTTCGGCAAACGTTCCTTGCGGAACGAGGTCGATTTGCAAGGTGCCGTTCAGCACCATTTGCTCGAGCAGCTTGTTCTCGCCGACGTAGCTTCCGATGTGCCGCCGGATTTGACCATTGGCGAGCAGCAGCCCCATGCCCACCCCATCGATGCCGACGTTGTTGCTGATGGTAGTCAGGTTCTTGACGCCTTTGCGGGCGAGCGCGCGGATCAGGTTCTCGGGCATCCCGCACAAACCAAATCCGCCAACCATGATGGTGGCTCCGTCAAGAACGTCCTGGATCGCCTCTTCAGCGCTCGCCACGACTTTGTGCATAGGAGGAGCATTCTATCGGAAATTTCACCACGGAGGCACGGAGAGAATTTGTAATTTTGTAATCGGGTAATTTGGTAATCGAAAATCCAAAACGCCGACAGAGCGGCCTGATTTTAAGTTACCAAGTTACAAAATTACCAAATTACAAATTTCCTCCGTGCCTCCGTGGTAGGTTCTTCCTCAACTGGTGCGCGCGCTCGAATTCCGCGGCCAGTTCCCGCGAATCCAGATTCTCGCGGATGTGCGCGAGGCGTTGCTCCAGCTCTTGCAGCGCGGCGGCAAGATTCTTCTGATTGGTGATGGCAATGTCGCGCCACATCGAATACGGACTGCCGGAGATCCGGGTCATCTCGCGCAGGGCTCGTCCGCCGATGTCGAGCACGGGCGCGTCGGGGCCGAATTCGTCGACCAGCGCTGCCGCCAGCGCGGTTGAGATCATCTGCGGCAGATGGCTGATCCAGGCGCAGAAGCGATCGTGATCGGAGGGATCGAGCACCGCGATTCTGGCGCCCATCTTTTCCACGCAGTGGATAAATTCTCCGCATTGTCCGGCGTGAACGTTCTGGCCGGGAAGTGGCGTGAAGAGCCAGGCCGCGCCTTCGAAAAGATCGGCATCGGCAAACTCCACTCCGGCGTGTTCTTTGCCCGCCATGGGATGCCCGGCGAGGAATCTTCGACTCGCGTTTCGCCCGAACGATTTCGCGGCGCGCTCGACAATTTCCGCTTTCGTGCTCCCGACATCGGTTACGAGAGTCTTCGCCAGCAGCGCCGGACCAAGCCGCCCGACCAGGTCGAGGATCGAGATCACGGGCGTGGCCAGCACTACCAGGTCGGTGCCGCGCACGGCATCCGCGGGATTGGTGGTTCCCCCTTCGATAGCGCCGCAGTCCTGGGCTCGCTCCAAAACTGGAGCGCGATCGCACCCGATGATTCGTCCGGCGAGCCGGCGCTTCTTCAAAGCGAGGCCCAGCGAGCCTCCGATGAGCCCCGTGCCGATGATGGTGACTTGCTTGAAGGTCATAGTGCTGCTGAAAAAATGAATTTGTCATCCCGACCCTGAGCCGAGCCGAAGGGGAGGGTCTGCATTCTGCGGCGAACTACAGATCCCTCGCTTCGCTCGGGATGACAATACTCATGAGTACGGCAAGAAGTCTACGCGATCTCGCGTCTAACCGCAGGCGCGATCATGCGGAGCTCGTCCATCAACTGGGCAAACTGTTCCGGGTAAAGCGACTGCGCGCCATCGGAGAGCGCTTTGTCCGGCTGGTGATGGACCTCGATGAGCATAGCATCGGCGCCAGCGGCAACCGCTGCCCGCGCCATGGGAGCTACCTTGTCGCGCCGTCCGGTGCCGTGCGATGGATCGGCGGTCATGGGCAGATGCGAAAGTTTATGAATGATCGGGATCGCCGAAATGTCCATGGTGTTGCGAGTGTAAGTCTCGAACGTGCGGATGCCGCGCTCGCACAGAATGATTTCGTAGTTGCCGCCGGCGAGCAGGTATTCCGCGGAGCACAGGAGTTCTTCGAGCGTGGCCGCGACGCCGCGCTTGAGCAGCACGGGTTTGCGGACCTTGCCCAGTTCGCGCAGCAGGTTGAAGTTCTGCATGTTGCGCGCGCCCACCTGGAAAATGTCGACATACGGCAACATCAGCTCGATCTGGGAAATCTCCATGACCTCGCTGATCACGAGCAGGTTGAAACGATCGCCCGCTTCGCGCAGCAGTTTCAGTGCGTCAACGCCGAGTCCTTGAAATGAATAGGGAGAGGACCGGGGTTTGAAAGCGCCGCCGCGGAGCACGCGCGCTCCGGCTTTGGCGATCAGTTCGCCGATGGTGAAAAGTTGCTCGCGGGATTCGACCGAGCAGGGCCCGGCCATGACGACGATCTTCTTGCCGCCGATTTCAATCCCGTTCGCAAATTTCACTACCGTGCCTTCGGGACGAAAGCTGCGTCCGGCCAGCTTGTAAGGTGAAGTGATGCGGTGAACTTCCTGCACCCCGGGCATCATTTCGAGTTCGCGTGTATCGAAATCGGAAGTAACTCCGACGCCGCCGAGAACGGTCTGACGCGCTCCGGTGGAGCGGTGAACTTCAAAGCCGAAGTGGACCAGTCGATCGATCACCTGCTGGATCTGATCTTCACTGGCCGAATCTTGCATTGCGACAATCATGAGTGCGCTCGTTTTGCCCGCCGTGGCGCGCTGGAGACTGCATCGCGGCATGGCTGAAAGTTTTAGTCCTCGAATTGCGAATCAATCCCGGTCTCGTGGGAGGCCGGGCTGTCATCGGGAGCGATTTCGTGCTTTTGGATGCTGCGCATCACGTCGATGATTCGTTCGTAAATCTGCGCAAGATCGCGTTCGGCTAAGGGACCGGTGCTGCTGCGGTGCACATTGGCGATCACCTCGCGCTCGCGGTCGGGTTCGTAAATGGGCAGTCCGATATCGCGCTTCAATCGTCCAATTTCGACAACCGCGGCAGCGCGTTGGTTGAGCAGCGTCGCCAGTTTGCGGTCCAGGTCGTCGATTTTCTTGCGCCAATCGGAAATGTCCATAGAAGCTCTTGGCTGTTAGCTCTTAGCTGCTTTCTCACGCATCGAAATCCAAAGCCTACGCCTAACCAACGGCGTGCTCAGAAAACGATCTAGGATGTTTCGGCAAAGAGCCCACAGCGAACAGCTAACAGCGAACAGCGAAAAGCTGCCTCACAAATTCTGCCACAGTCGCGGCTTCTCGTCCGGGATTCTGTTCGATCAACTGCACGATGGCGCTGCCCACGACCGCGCCTTCGGCGAATTTGCCGACGGCTGCGAATTGCGCCGGGGTTGAGATTCCGAAGCCAACGGCAACGGGAAGCTTGGTGAAGCGGCGAATCCGTTTGACCAGGGATTGCGCATCTCCCGTCATTTGCTGGCGCGCGCCGGTGACGCCGGTGCGCGAGATCGCGTAAATAAAGCCGGTTGAAACCTGGGCGATCAATTTCAGCCGCTGGTCGGTCGAAGTGGGCGCAGCCAGAAAAATAGTTGCGAGGTCATTCTTGCGCGCCTCGCGCAAATACTCGGCGGATTCCTCGACGGGTAAGTCGGTGATGAGCGTTCCGTCAATCCCGGCCAGCCGCGCCACCTGGCAGAACTTTGTGAGGCCCATGCGCAAGATGGGATTGAGGTAGGAGAAGATCACAAGGCCGACGGATTGCGAATGTTCGCGGATTTCGGCGGCGAGCGTAAGCACGTGTTGCAGCGATGTTCCGTGCTTGAGCGCCCGCCCGCTGGCGCGCTGGATCACCGGGCCATCGGCAAGAGGATCGCTGAAAGGAACGCCAAGTTCAATCACGCTCGCACCCGCGTCAATGGCCGCCAGAATGACCTCGCGCGTGGTTGCGAGACCGGGGTCGCCACAGGTTACGTAGGCGATGAGCGATGGCTTATTTTCAAAGTGAAAGGGCATGAAGGAATTGTAGATTGCAGAAGTCAGATTGCAGAAGTGGGGAGCCGCCCAGGTGGAGATGCTGGCGGCTTTCCTTTCCTGCCCATCTTTTCTAACCTGTAAGAGTTAAGATCGAACTTGCGTATATACATTTGTATAGATTTCTGCTATCATGACTTTACAGGTCAGTGGATTTGATTGGGACGATGCCAACCGGGCCAAGTGCCAAAAACATGGAGTGTCGATCGCGGAGATCGAGACTTTGTTTGTGCACGGTCCGCGCGTTGCGCCCGATCCAAAGCACTCGACGGACGAGGACCGTCTAATTGCAGTCGGGAAAACAAGCGCAGGAAGGCCGTTATTTGTGGCGTTCACGATGCGCACAAAAGAAGGCCGCCGCCTGATCCGTCCGGTGTCTGCACGGTACATGCACTCTAAGGAGATCGCAGCTTATGAAAAAGCGGCTTATGAAAAAGCAGCTTTTGAAAAAGAAAGTGCCCCGCCTAAGAACCGATGAGCAGGCTGAGGCGTTTCTTGCCCAAGACCTCTCCAAACTCGATTTCTCACAGTTTAAGACGGCGCGTTTTGAGTTCGAGAGAAAAGATGAACAGATCAATATGCGCGTGCCGAAGCCGTTGCTCGCGGCCGTGAAGGCTCGCGCAAAAGCGCGCGGCATTCCTTATACGCGGTTCATTCGGGAGACTCTGGAACAGGCAGTCACGGCGGTGAAGTAGCGTGGGAACGTGCGGAGCATTGGAACTTTCCCACCCAAGCCAAAGAACGGCTTGAGTGGGCCACCAGTCGGCTGATTGCATCAAGAAACAGACGGCCAGTCTCTATTGCGCGGTTGTTCCCGCATAGCCGACGTAGATGTTGGCTTCATCGTGATACTTGAGTTTGAAAACCATCGCAGTGATTCCTCCCACTTCCCAACGCATCCCCTCCGCTATTTGTGGAGAGGCGTATCTGTGGCCCGGGACCAGAAGCCGTTTCTTCATGTCTGCGACTGCGTCGGCATAGGAAGATTCAGAAAGGAGGGTGAAACTGGCTAATTTTCCGTCAACAAACAAGACGCTGCCTTTGCCAAGCTCCGAAGCAAATCGAGCGCCTACATGTGCACGTCCCCCCCGAAGGGCGGCCATAACGTCTTTGCAACCCCCTACGTCGGAGAGCAAGAAGTCTTTCTTGTTAATGCCAGTCCTCGCCGCTTCATATCGTCTCATAGCTTCCGGGTCATTTAGTAGTTTCTTGCAATAGTCTTTGGTCGCCTCCCTGGATTCCATCATTGTCGCTGTTGAGAAGAAGGTCTCTGCCGTCTCCCCTAGCGTGTGACCGCTAAATCGGAGGTCAGATCCGGACTGGGCAAACATAAGGGAAGCCCAGAAAAGCGGAATGAAGAATAAATCGGCAGGCTTCATCGGCGTCCTTCTTAAAGAGAATTTAGACGTGCTCATCATAGCTAGTCCAACTTCAAGTTCTCCCGCAAAATCCCAATATCCTTGTCCCCGCGCCCGGAGATATTCACGATCACGATTTCCGATTTCTTCATTTTGGGAGCGCGCTTGATGACTTCGGCGACGGCGTGCGCGGATTCGAGCGCCGGAATAATGCCTTCGGTTCGCGCCAGCATCACGGTTGCCTCAAGCGCTTCTGCGTCGGAAGCCGGAACGTATTCCGCGCGCCCCGAATCTTTGAGCATGGCGTGCTCAGGCCCAATCGACGGGTAGTCCAGGCCAGCGGAGACGGAATGAGTCAGCGCGATCTGGCCCGCCGCATCCTGCAGCACGTAGGAATAAGTTCCCTGCAGAACACCCGGCGAGCCGCCGCGGAAGCGGGCGGCGTGGTCGCCTAGCGATTCGCCACGACCTCCGGCTTCGACGCCGATGAGTTGGACTTTTTTGTCTTTAAGAAAATCGTAGAAAATGCCGATGGAGTTCGATCCTCCGCCAACGCAGGCGATGATGGCGGTGGGTAGTTTGCCTTCGGCCTTCTGAATTTGCGCGCGGGCTTCGCGTCCGATAACGCGATGGAAGTCGCGCACCATGGTCGGATAAGGATGCGCTCCAAGCACGCTGCCGAGCAGGTAATGCGTGGTGCGGACGTTGGTGACCCAGTCGCGCATGGCTTCGTTGATGGCGTCTTTGAGGGTCTGCGAACCGGAATCGACGCCGCGCACTTCGGCGCCCAGCAGCCTCATGCGGAAAACGTTGAGCTCCTGGCGGCGCATGTCCTCGGTGCCCATGTAAACGACGCACTCGAAGCCGAGCAGGGCGCAGACGGTGGCCGTGGCGACGCCGTGCTGACCGGCGCCGGTTTCTGCAATGACGCGGCGCTTGCCCATGCGTTCGACGAGCAAGCCTTGGCCGAGGCAGTTGTTGATTTTGTGCGCGCCGGTGTGGAGCAGGTCCTCGCGCTTGAGATAAATTTTCGCGCCGCCAAGTTTTGCCGTCAGGCGGCGAGCGAAGAAAAGAGGCGTGGGGCGTCCAGCGTAGGTCTTCAGCAGCTGGTCGAGGCGTTGCTGGAATTTGCGATCGCGCTTGGCTTTTTCGTATTCGCGCTCCAGTTGGTCGAGCGCGGCCATCAGCGTTTCCGGAACGTAGCGTCCTCCGTAAACGCCGAAACGCCCGGCAGCGGCGGCTTTTGGCGGAAGCCTTCCGGGCGTTTGGTTACGAGCCTTTTTGATTGCGGTTGCCATCGTCAGCTTGCCTCTTCCATGGCCCGTACGGCTTGCACAAAGGCGCGGACTTTTCTGGGATCTTTCTTGCCGGGTTCGCGTTCGACGCCAGAGGAAACATCCACGCCCCAGGGGTGGAGAAGGTGGATCGCCTCCTGTACATTGCCGGGACGCAAGCCGCCGGCAACGATCAGCTTGCTGATGCTGTTGATCACTCCGGCCCAGGGCTGGACGCGTTCCCAGTCGAAGGCCCGTCCCGTGCCGCCGCGTCTTTCGTGGTCTGACGAATCGAGGTTTGAGGAATCGAGCAGCACGCCCGAGATCACGCCGGGACGGAAGCCGTGAGTCTCGAGGAAGAGGTCGCCGTTTTCGGCAACGTGGATTTTGTGTACTCGTTTGCCCTTGTAAGCCTCGTCGGGCTCTATCAGCCCGACGGCGACCGGGTCCCATCCGACAGTTTGTTCAGCAGGCGCGTCGAAAATCTCCGCAGGCCAGGCGCGGAAAATCGTTGGGCGATCGGATCCATTTGCCAGTTCCTGGAACAGCGCGCGGCTGAAATCCACGCTCTCGTCGCCGTTCAATTGCACAACGGTGAGACCCACCTGCCTGACGGTGTCACGCACCTGGTCCACGGTCTCGTTGACGAAAACGCCGACTTTGTCGATTTGCCGCGGCACCTTGGCGACGATCGCGCGCGCGGTTTCCAGAGTGACGCGGCGCGGGCTCTTCGGATAAAAGACGAAGCCCAACGCGTTCGCGCCCGCATCGGTGGCGGCGAGCGCGTCGTCGAGGTTTGTGATCCCGCAGATTTTGATCCAAGTCATAAAAAGCAGTGGTCGGTGGCCAGTTGCCAGTAGAACCAGTACACCACTAACCACTGGCCACTGGCCACTGCCCACTGACCACTGTTTCCATCAACTTTGCCAGCGCTTCGCCGGGGCGCTCCGATTTCATCAGCGATTCGCCGATCAGGAACGCTTCGTAGCCGGCGGATCGCAGGCGAGCTATGTCCGCGCCGGATCGGATTCCGCTCTCGGCTACTCGGAGGTATGTCGCGGGCATTTTTTCCACGAGCCGGAATGCAGTTTCGAGATCGACTTCGAAGGTGCGCAGATTGCGGCTGTTGATCCCGATAAGGTCACAGCCGGCATCGAGCGCGCGTTGCAACTCCTGTTCGTCATGAGCTTCGCACAAAACGTCGAGGCTGTGAGCTCGCGCGATCCCCGCCAGCGACACCAACTCTTTCTGATCGAGGGCGGCGACAATCAGCAGGATGGCGTCGGCGCAATTCGCTCTGGCTTCGACGATCTGAAATTCATCGACGATGAAATCCTTGCGCAAGCAGGGAAGAGAAGTGCTGGACGAGGCTTCGCGCAGATCGTCGAGCGAGCCCTGGAAAAATTGTTCGTCGGTCAACACCGACAGCGCGGCAGCGCCTGCTTGCTCGAGATCGCGAGCGAGTTCGGAGGGTCTGAAATCCGCGCGAATCAAGCCTTTCGAGGGTGAAGCTTTTTTTAGCTCGGCAATAACGGCGACCGCGGTTCTGTCTTGCGAGACTCGGCGCAGCTGATTCCGGAATCCCCGTGGAGTGTGCGCGGCGGCTGCCCGTTCCATCTCGCGCAGGCCGGAGTTTCGCCGGCTCTCAGATATGCGCCGGGATAGGCGCTGGCGCGTGGCGGCGACAATCGAGTCAAGGGAGGCTGGCATGACAGAGGCTCAATTATACGGAAGCAGTTCGCGGTTCGTCGTTCGTTGTTCGCGGTTTGCCCGGCAGACAACAAGTGGCGATCAGCGAATAGCGAGCTCCGTGCTTCCTGCTACGACTTACGACCGTGGTTTGAAAAAACCGACCCAAGTCCGTGTGATGCCCATCATTGACCCAACTTCCGGCAAGATGCTATAAACAAGTGCTTTCGGCCGAAGTGTGTAGTCCGATCGTGGGGCTGTATTCTGACGGCACAAGTGTTCCGGCGCGGCCAAATCGGCACTCCTCTTTATTGTTATGCTTGGCGGTGGAAGCGCGTTCGGAGCGTCTTCGGAACTCTGGTGGCGGCCGTACCGCTGGCGGATGAAATCCTCCAGCAGGCGGTTAACCTGCCGGAGAAAAATCACACGTTGTAATCCCTGAATAGGATGGTTAGGAGGATTTGATGAGCACTTATACCGCGAATCTTACGTCCGTGGGACGGCGGCTTGCGAAAACTTCGGCAACTCTTGCAACTCTGCTGCTTCTGACTGCCGGCTGCGCGCTGGCGCAACCCGCCGCCCAAACTACAGAAGAAGGCGGCGAGGCGGCGCTAAAACTGCCCGACCTTTCTTCGGTTTCGTTCCTCGGCGTGAACGGCCATCGCCTGCTGACGATCGGGCTGCTGTTCTGCGCCTTCGGCCTGCTCTTCGGCCTGATCATCTACATGCGCCTGAAAAATCTGCCCGTGCACCGCGCCATGCGCGAAATCTCGGAACTGATCTACGAAACCTGCAAGACCTATCTCATCACGCAGGGAAAATTTCTCATGCTCTTGTGGGCCTTCATTGCCGCTATCATCGTGCTCTACTTTGGCGTGCTGCGGCATTTCGAAGTTCCCCGCGTTTTGATCATCCTAGCGTTCAGCCTGGTGGGAATCGCGGGCAGCTATGGGGTCGCGTGGTTTGGGATTCGCGTCAACACCTTCGCAAATTCGCGGACGTCCTTCGCTGCTCTGCCCGGCAAACCTTACCCGATTTATCGGATCCCGCTTGAGGCCGGGATGTCGATCGGCATGATGCTCATTTCGGTCGAACTGCTGATCATGCTCTTCATCCTGCTGTTCGTGCCGGGCGACTATGCCGGCCCGTGTTTCATCGGATTCGCGATCGGCGAGTCGCTGGGCGCGGCGGCGCTGCGTATCGCCGGCGGCATCTTTACCAAGATTGCCGATATCGGTTCCGATTTGATGAAGATCGTTTTCAAAATTAAGGAAGACGATGCCCGCAACCCCGGCGTGATTGCCGATTGCACCGGCGACAATGCCGGCGATTCGGTTGGCCCGTCGGCCGATGGTTTCGAGACTTACGGCGTGACCGGCGTCGCGCTGATCACGTTCATTCTGCTCGGCGTCAAAGATCCCTCCGTCCAGGTGCAGTTGCTGGTGTGGATTTTCGTGATGCGCATCATGATGCTGGTGTCGAGCGCGCTCGCGTATTTCATCAATGGCGCCATCGCGAAAGCCAGGTACGGCAACGTCAACGAAATGAATTTTGAAACGCCGCTCACTTCGCTGGTCTGGATCACATCGCTGGTTTCGATCATTGCCACCTACTTTGTTTCCCGTTACATCATCCCCGACCTCGGTGGCGACACGACGCAGTGGTGGAAGCTGGCCTCGATCATCTCCTGCGGAACGCTGGCGGGAGCGCTGATTCCCGAGCTGGTCAAAGTCTTCACCTCGGTGGAATCCCGCCATGTGAACGAAGTGGTGACCTCGGCGAAAGAAGGCGGCGCATCGCTCGGAATCCTCTCCGGTTTTGTCGCCGGAAACTTTTCCGCGTACTGGCTGGGGCTGGCGATGGTCAGTTTGATGTCGATTGCCTACTTCTTCAGCGGGATGGGCTTGGGCGCGGCGGCCACCATGCTTGCCCCTGCGGTGTTTGCCTTCGGCCTGGTTGCCTTCGGCTTCCTCGGCATGGGACCGGTGACGATCGCAGTCGATTCCTACGGTCCGGTTACCGACAACGCGCAGTCCGTCTATGAACTTTCGATGATCGAGCAGGTGCCCAACGTCAAAGCGGAAATCAAGAAGGATTTCAACGTGGACGTGAATTTTGAACGCGCCAAAGACTTGCTGGAAGAGAACGACGGCGCGGGCAATACCTTCAAGGCGACCGCCAAGCCGGTGCTGATTGGAACGGCCGTAGTGGGCGCCACGACGATGATTTTCTCCATCATCATGGCGCTGACCAATGGACTGACCGCGCATGTGGATGACCTCTCGTTGCTGCATGCTCCATTCTTCCTGGGCCTGATTACCGGCGGCGCGATGATTTATTGGTTCACCGGCGCATCTATGCAAGCCGTGACCACCGGCGCCTATCGCGCCGTGGAGTTCATCAAAGCCCACATCCATCTCGAGGGAGCGGAGAAGGCATCGGTTGCCGACAGCAAGAAGGTGGTTGAGATCTGCACCAAGTACGCGCAGAA
>PLIC01000089.1 GCA_003139995.1 Candidatus Acidiflorens stordalenmirensis
CTATTGGATCGGCTCACGTTCGCTCACGATTCATTGTTCCCGAGCGTTCCCGAGCGTGATTTTCAAGACCTGTAAGGCATCGCCCATGCCCCACATTCAACAAGATAGAAACATCTGTCTGCATTCATAATGCAACGACCAAGATGTTCAAGTGCGACAGTGATGGGGCCGAGGCGATGCGAAAGTTCGAAAAATCCGTTGAATCACTTGTCAGCGGCCAGGATAATGCCACGGAAACCCGCAGGCCGCTGAAGAACTGGATCTACTGAAGTGCAAACCTGCACTCCTTGCCGGTTCTCTGGGAACCGCGGACCGGCCCATCACGCATTTGTCAAAAGCGCCGACTCGGCGAAGTGGCCCAGTCTGCCGCCCCTCGGCGTATCGCGGTGGGCCAAACTTCCCCCAAGCCGACTTCGGGACAACTTCCGGAGCCAGCTTCCGGTGTGGGTCGCTGTTCAACCGCCGATGAGTCGCATGCCGATAACTGTCGCGGTAGGGACGACCATCACTGATCGCCCACCGGGTGGCCGGGGGCGGTCGCCCGCTCCCCGGCTCCCACAGAACGTAGCGTGCAGATTTCCCGCACTACGCTCGTCAGAAGTTGCTTCACAGCGTGGCGATAGCTTGCAGCTCCGAGTAAGGGAGATACAGCTTTGGTCGCAGCAATGGAAACCGCTCCTTGATCTGCTGAAATTTCTTCCACCAGACCTGCCCTTGCCAACTCCGGCTGCTCAGCATTTTGCGCCAGTAACGTTCCACGGCCCGATGGACCCGTTGCAAGGCCCGTATGTTCCCGGCGATGCCGTAGTACGCATAGTGACCGCGGAGCATTTGATTGAGGCAGTCGGTTTGCTCCCGGATCGACAAGTGCCGCATCCGCCGCATCTGGTCTTGCAAGCGCATCAACGCGCGCCGCAGGCGTGACTTTTCCGTCCGCAGCCCAACCCGAAAGTTGCCTTTCCGATTGCGCGTGCAGTACAGCGTGAAACCCAGAAAGTAAATCGTCTCCGGGCGTTTACGGTCACGCTTGCTCGCGTGTCGCTGCGCAAAGCGACCAAATTCGACGAGCTTGGTCTTGGTCGATTCCAGACTCAGGCCAAACTTCCCCAGTCTCTGGCACAGTGCTTTCTGGACACGTAGAGCATCCGCGCGATATTGGAAACACAACACAAAGTCGTCAATGTACCGCACCAAATAGGCTTCGCCCCGTAACCGAGGCTTGACCACGCGCTCGAACCACAGATCGAGCACATAGTGCAGATACACATTACTCAGCAATACGCTGATCGAACCACCTTGTGGCGTGCCTTCCTCGTTCGCATGGAGCTTCCCATCTTCCAGAATGCTTGCTTTCAGCCAGCGCCGGATCAAGCTGATCAGACGCCGGTCTCCTACCCGATGCTCGACAAAGCGGAGCATCCATTCGTGGCTCAAGCTCCCGAAAAAGTTCTTTAAGTCCGCCTCCAGCACCCATTCCACCTTCCGGCCAGAGATCACTTCATGCAGGCTGGCCAGCGCTTGATGGGCACCCCGCCCAGGCCGTCCGCCAAACGAGCATGACAGAAAGTCCTGCTCGTAAATGGCGGAGAGTACCTGCGCGGCGCTTCTCTGGAGCGCCCGGTCCGCTACACAAGGCACGCCCAACGGGCGTTTCTCCTGCTTCCCGGGTTTCGGGATATACACTCGCCGGATGTTCGGCGCTGGATATCCCTGGCGGTGCACAGATTGAAGCATGGCTTCAATCCATACCTCGAAGCTCTCCTTCGCCTCCGGCACGGTCTGTCCGTCCACCCCAGGGGCCGAGTCGGTCGGGATCTGACACAGATTCTCCCAAACTCGTTCCTTGGTGATCTGATGGGCCAGTGTCGTAAACCGGAGCTTTGGTTCACACCGAGCTTTCGCTGCTATTCGTTCGAGTCCTGTTGTCATGGTTGGCGATTCTTCTCTTTGCATAGAAGGCCGAATCCTCCCTTTGGATGGAGCCCATGTCTCCTTCGAACTGTTCAACTTCCGCTGACCGCTTCCCCATGTAGCCGGCTCTCCCGACCGCAGAGTACTATCGGCCAGTCTGACTTCCGTCAGGTCATCAGGTCGTCCTTACCTTGTCGGTTTGTCGGACCTTACAAGCTAGTTACGCTTGAACCCGACGGATCTCCCTTGTTCCCATGAAATCCTTTGGCTGCATGCTGGCGGTACGAACCCCGGAAGCATCTCTGGATGCTTGCCGTGTCGCATCCAGAGTTTCTGCCTTCCCCGTTAGCGGGATAAGGTCGGCTACTTCCATCACGATCGATTTCGGGGCTATCTTGCCGTTCACTGCTGTTCCGGCCTGCAACCTCCCTGTCTACGCTTCGCAATGGCCGTTGCCGGACATCACGCAAGACTTGGTACGCGGCTGCGAGCTAGGCTTTGCCGCGGTCTCCATTCCAGGAAACTGAACTCCATGAGCTTTCAAGGCACAACCCGCACAGATCCGTACGAGCGCGTCTACGCATACGGCTCTTACGAAGGATGAGTGGCGTAGAAGCGTGCATCGGGATAGGGGTGCAGAACGCGGGGTGGCGGAATCCACCGGTTCAAGACTGGGGTAAAACGTTCCCAACGCATCTGCGCACGCTGACTGCGGCGGACCAGAACACTCTGCCATAGCCTGCATACGCGAAGTTTGAAGATGCGCAACTGCGTCGTGTTCCCGGGAACAGCGTGGTATTGGTAATAACCCAGCACGACCTTCCGGAGCCACGCACCGACGTCGGCCATGCGATCGTGCATCCGGCGTTGAAGCTCAACCTTGATGGCTTTGAGCTTCGCAACCATTCGCTTCTTCGCAGTGATCCGCCATACGGTGAAGGTTCCGCTCTTGTGGCGTTGCCCACAGTAGTGGGTGAAGCCCAGGAAGGTGAAGGTCTCTGGTTTTCCCTCTCCCCGCTGCTTCGGTTTCGAGCGGCGAACCGCCCGAACTCGATCAGTCGAGTCTTGTCCGGATGTAATTCCAAGCCGAACTTCGCCAGCCGTTCCCGGAACTCTTTCAGGAAACGCTCAGCTTCCGTCCGGTGCTGAAAACCCACCACAAGATCGTCGGCATAGCGGACGACAACTACATCGCCCTTTGCCACTTTCCTGCGCCAGATATCAGCCCATAGATCGAAGAGGTAATGCAGGTATACGTTGGCGAGCAGCGGTGACGCTACTGCCCCCTGCGGTGTACCCAGTTTCGTCTCCGACCACTGGCCGTCTTCCGATACTCCCGCCCTCAGCCACTTTCGGATTAGGTGAAGTATCCGGCGATCGGCCACCCGGTGCTCGACGAACTTCATCGTCCATTCGTGGCTCAGGTTATCGAAGAAGCCACGGATGTCGGCATCAAGCACCCAGTTCACTCGCTTCCGTTGGATGCCCACCGTCAGCGCATCCAGCGCCTGATGCGGGCTGCGACCGGGACGGAACCCGTAAGAAAAGCCTTTGAAGTCGACCTCGTATATCTGGTTGAGGATCGTCACCACCGCCTGTTGAACGATTTTGTCCTCCAGCGCTGCGATGCCCAACGGACGTTGCCGCCCGTCAGCCTTCGGTATAAAGACTCGTCTTGAAGGTTTTGCCCGATACCCTCCACGGTGCACCCGGCGGTGCAGATCGACAAGTCGATCCTCAACCCCGGTTTCATACTCCTGCCACGTTACGCCGTCTACTCCGGGCGAAGCCTTACGCTGAAGCGCGTAGAAGCTGTCGCGGAGTAGATCAACGTTGAGATGGTGGAGCAAAGCGGTGAACCGCTCCTGCTTTCTTTCCTTTGCTGCCTTCCGCACACCGTCCAACCCCTGGGACATGCGCTTCCCGCTCTGTGTCGGGTGCATGTGCGATTGAGCGATGTTCTCCCTCGTCTGTGCCCTTCCCTCCCCAGCCTCCGCCGAAGGTTGCCCTCCCTGGTTCGGCTGGTTCACAGGTACTACGGCACCGTCCGACTTCTCCGGCACGTACACGTCCGCCGTGCGGCTTATGGCCTTCGCGGACCGGCCTTGATCGTCAGACCAAGGCGTGCTGGAGATCTCCCGGTTCTCGTGCATGTTGTTTCTCAGCGTGCGCGGGTTCTCAGACTACGCAGGACCGAACAGCCACTCGCGATTAGCGCGGCTGCCGTATTGCCTTCCTCCTACTCGGAATGGAGTCGGCATCCTGATCTACGGGCTTTTCGCAGCTCAATCGCCCCGCCCACCGGTGCCTCTGTCTACGCTTCAAGAAACACCTCGCGCTGTCCCCAGCAAGACTCGAGGTCAGGATGGATTCGCTACTTCCTTTCCTGTAGGGCTCTTGCATCCCCTACAACATGCCGGTTTAGCCCGGCGCACTCCGGTTTGCCCGTCATTCGGGAACAATCCGAAGAATGGCTGCCTATCGGCTGCGAAGGACGTTACTTCAATTGCAGATTCTCAGACCGTGTTTGCTTCATCTGCGCCTTTAGCGTCGCCGCTTAAGGCTCACGCGCTCGCGTGAGCCTAATCACTGCCTTGCTGCATGAACATCCCTCATACTGACCGATGGCAGGGGGGGCGGAATGAACTATCCCGTTTGGCAACTTGCATTTCCTGGCGGACTGCTGATCGCGGCTGTAGCCGTGCTTCACGTTTTCATCTCCCACTTCGCGGTCGGCGGCGGCGCATACCTGGTTCTAACCGAGCGTCGTGCGTATTCACATAACGATTCGGAACTGCTCGGGTACGTACGGCATCATTCCAAGTTCTTCGCGCTGCTCACCGTAGTTCTTGGCGCGGTGACCGGCGTGGGCATCTGGTTCACGATCGGATTGGTCAGCCCGGAAGCGACTTCTTCGCTCATTCACACCTTCGTTTGGGGATGGGCGATCGAATGGGTCTTCTTCTTCGTCGAGATCGCTGCCGCTCTCATCTACGCCTACCACTGGGACACCCTGGACCGGCAAACGCATCTCATCGTCGGCTGGATCTACTTCGTCGCTGCCTGGGCGAGCCTGGTGGTGATCAACGGCATTATCACCTACATGCTCACGCCCGGACGCTGGCTCGAAACCGGCAATTTCTGGGACGGCTTCTTCAATCCCACTTACTGGCCGTCGTTGTGCATTCGTACCGCCATGGCAGTGGGTCTGGCGGGAATCTTCGGGCTAGTGACCGCGATGTGGGAACCTTCTGTTTTGCGGGAGCGGGTTGTGCGTTGGGCGGGCTGGTGGCTGGTGCTGGGAATTGCATCTCTGCTTCCTCTGAGTCGCTGGTATTTCCACGACCTTCCTTCCTACTCGCGAGCGTATTTCGGCGGGGCGTACATAGCAATCCGTCATTCCCTGCGCGGAGCGGCCGTGTGTACCGTCGTGGCCCTGCTACTAACGCTGGTGTTCGCGCTTCTCCGGCCAAAGATGATGAACCCAGTGGTCGTGGCGGTGCTGCTGGTTGCCGGGTTTGGCGTCATGGGCTCCGGCGAATATCTGCGCGAGTTCAGCCGCTATCCCTACGTCATCAACAGCTACATCTACGCCAACGACGTCAGGGTAGGGCAGATGGAGGGTATCGTCGCGAATGGTGTCGCCAAAACCTCGCCGTGGGTTGAAGCCAGCGCTGACAACCCACATGCCTATGGCCGGCAACTTTTTGTTATCGAGTGCGGCTCTTGTCATTCCGTCGCTGGCTATCGTGCGATGAGCAAATTCGGCCGCGGATGGGACGCGAAATTTGCCGGCGAGATCCTGCTGCTCCTGCCCGTGGTTCGCGAGACAATGCCGCCATTTGTCGGCGATGAACATGATCGCGGAGCCTTGCGCAGCTATCTTGCCTCGCTGGCGCCGGCAACACCCTCCGGCGCGAACGAAAAAGAACTTGGGCAGCAGGTGTTCGCGATCCATTGCGCCCTCTGTCACAGCGTCGGTGGTCAGCGGCGTCCGCTCGACCTCAAGGGAACCGATCCCGAGGGAATCGTCGGAATGCTCGGAACGCTGGGGGACATCAATCCAGACATGCCGCCTTTTACCGGCACGGACACGGAAGGTCACGCATTAGCCGTCTATCTGAGCAATCCTAAGCAGTAGTCAGCTGGAGGATTCATCGTCATGAACTTGCCCATTCCTTATCCCGATCCCATGCCGTTGCCGGCGCCAGTCTGGCTTCTGCGCACGCTGCTCCTGCTCACATTCTTTCTTCACGTCTTGTTCATGAACTGCCTGTTGGGAGGCACAGCCGTCGCCCTGGT
>PLIC01000280.1 GCA_003139995.1 Candidatus Acidiflorens stordalenmirensis
GACTTCGGTACTCGAAGCCGGGTCAGTTCCGAGCAAAGCGCACCTCAAATAGGTTCCAAGGTAGTAGCGTTGCATGGGCGTCCACACCAGCCAATTACACAGAAACAACGCCCCGGAAAAGGCCAGTATTGCCATCGCAGGCAGCCACGGAAAACGTCTGGGAAACGGCATGTCATTCATTGTTTCCATCCTCGTTTCATGCCCTGCGGTGCGAGAAAATCGTCGAGCAATTTACGAGCCTGTTGGACCTTGCGCGCATCGGCTTCGTCGCGGATTTTGAGGATGGAATCAGGCATCAATTGCCTGCCTTCCGATGCCGCTTGAGCGCCCACATGGAAGAAATTCAGCAGCGCGTAACGCACCGCCCAAACCTCGGCCAACACCAGTTCCGCAGGGTCGGCGGGACGCTGCCGCGCCGTGCGCAAAGCGGTCGCGCGTAGCCATTCGGAGAGCGCCTGCCCCGCGCCTTCGGCGGCAGTTTCGATCTCGGAAAGCTCGTCGGGAGTCAGCCGCGTGGCGGCTGTTTTTGTGCGGAATCCGGGCTTCGCCTCTTCGCCAAATGGCAGACTAAACTGTGGAGCGACCTGAATGCGGCGAATACTCCTTGAGGAAACCGCCTTGTTGCTCATAGCGCGTCCTGCTCTGCCGCCGTCAAGCGGCGAAATGCTGGTTCACAGAAAGTTCTTTTGCTTCAACGCGTTTACGTGATCGATGCCAGAAGCAATTTGTTGCAAAATCCAGTCATCGCTCGCTACCACGAACATTTTCAAGAACTGATCCAATCTGCTGACACCGTGCACGTTAACCTGCGTAAACATCAAACCGCCAATCTGTCGCTCCGCAGTTCCCGTTTGGGGGTGACGTGTCGAAGCGTCAACCCGGTGCAAAGCACCGAACCACCGATTGCAGTACCAGTACACATTGGAGGTCACGATGCCGTAAGCACCGAAAAGCCGTTGAGATGTAGCGAATGAAAGAGTCGTACGGCGAAGGCCTAGCAAGCCGCGCCGGCTCCGAGTCTTGCGGGCACGGCCGTAAGGCCGGATACGAAGCGTAGACAGGAGGAACTACGGGCCAGGTTATTGAGCCGCGAAATACCCCTAACTTCAGGACGCCGACGCCCTGACACAACGCGGAAGGCAACATCCTGCCAAGCGCCATTGCGAGCTTGGTAGGAGTCCTGCGCGGTCTGTGACCCTGGCACGTGGGGACACATCTTGCACGGAAGTTGAGAGATCCCGGGTTCGCCCGAAGGCCAGCGTTTTCGGGACGCATCGGGAAGTCCAAGGACACGAGACGATGATGAACGAACACGGGAAGTCGGACAGACCCATAATACCGGGGAAGTCTCCGAACAAAACCAGAGCATCGGCGGCGGAGGAGATGGAGGGAAGGGGTCTGGCCAAGGGGAATCCGAGCCAGCAAAACGCGTCCCGGACTCAGAGCCGGATCGACGCGCCCAGTGCGCTGGAACGGGTACGACAAACGGCAACAGAGAACAAGGATGCAAAGTTCACGGCTCTGCTGCATCACATCTACCACATCGACACTCTGCGGTTCGCCTACTTCCAGTTGAAGAGGCACGCTGCGGCCGGCGTCGATGGGGAGACGTGGCGGCACTACGGCGAGGCTCTTGAGGANNAAGCCGGTGCGTAGGGTGTACATTCCCAAGGCGGACGGGCGGCAACGACCGCTCGGCGTCACGGCGCTCGAAGACAAGCTTGTTCAGCGAGCGACGGTGGAAGTACTCAACGCCATTTACGAAACCGACTTCCTCGGCTTCTCTTATGGGTTCCGGCCAGGACGCAGCCAGCATAAAGCGCTGGATGCCCTGTTCTGTGGACTTCATCAGAGACGTGTGAATTGGGTGCTGGACCTGGACGTGCGCAGCTTTTTTGATCGGCTGTCGCACGAGTGGCTGGTCCGGTTTCTCCAGCATCGAATAGCGGACCGGCGCGTCGTGCGGCTCATCCAGAAATGGTTGAACGCGGGCGTGCTCGAAAAGGGTACGCGAACGTTTGTAGATGCAGGCTCGCCGCAGGGCGGAAGTGCATCGCCACTGCTGGCGAACATCTACCTTCATTACGTCTTTGATCTTTGGGCCCAAGCATGGCGTAAAAAGCGGGCGCAAGGCGATGTAATCGTGGTGCGCTACGCCGACGACATCGTGGTTGGATTCGAGTTCAAAGGCGAGGCCGAAATGTTCTGGGCGGAACTGAAAGAACGAATGCAGAAGTTCCAACTGGAACTGCACCCGGAAAAGACGCGACTGTTCGAGTTCGGACGCCACGCGGCGGCGAACCGAAAGCGCGCTGGTCTGGGCAAGCCGGAGACCTTCGATTTTCTCGGCTTCAAGCATATTTGCGGGAAGACGAAGAAGGGACGGTTTCTGGTGCTTCGGCAGACGATTCGCAAACGAATGCAAGCCAAACTGCAGCAGGTGAAGATCGAGTTGCGGCGGCGCATGCATGACCCTATTCCGGAAGTCGGCGAGTGGTTGAAGTCCGTGGTGGGCGGGCATATCCGATACTTCGGAGTGCCGGGCAACCGGTACGCTCTGGCTCACTTTCGTTTCACTGTGAGCAACCTCTGGTACCGCGTCTTGCGACGCCGGAGCCAGAACGGTCGCGTTCTGTGGGAACGAATGCAACGGCTCATCCGCCGCTGGCTGCCTCCGGCCCATGTCTGCCATCCTTATCCTTCGCGCCGTCTGCGCGTCACCACCTGAGGCAAGAGCCGTATGCGGGAAACCCGCTCGTACGGATCCGCGCGGGGGGTACGGAGCAATCCGTATCCCTACCGCGACCACCCTTCTTCCGGTGCGAAGCACCGCGCTCTTACAGCTCGCCATACTCCAGCACCTGAGCACCCCACGTATGGATCACTTCGGGGGCCTGCCATGCGCGTCGAAACAGATTCCGGATCGACTGCCAGTGCGCCATCGGGAATCGGAAAGTGATTCCGTTCTCCCGCGCAAAGAAAAACACTCCCCGTTCCTCGTTCTCCAGGATCGCCGTGTGAGCATAGAAGTAGTACCCTTGCCATTGGCGAAGATCCCGCTCCAAATCTAGCTCTTCCAGCATCCTTCGGAACTCCGCAATCCTCGGGTATCCACACACCGGATACTGCGGGGCAAGCATTCCAGGAAACTGCAAACGAGGGGAGAACTCATTCCCCTCTTCCCGCACCAGATCGAGGCGGTATCCGCCTTCTTCCAAGGACGGCAATGCCGACTGGACCGCAAGCTCAAAATCCTCGTCATTTGTCTCCGCAGGCACCTTCTCTCGCAGGGGCTTTCGGTGAAGGGAATAGTGGCCGCGCGCGCACACCCGCCACAGGGCTGGCCAGTGCGGCCAAAGCACCTCGTTGAGCTTCTCAATATTTGAGAACTTTTCCTCATCGAGAAGTCGGTAGAGATTCCGGACGGCGAGGATCGGTTTTCGCCGCTTTTGAGCCGAGTTCCTGAGCATTTGAATGGTGCGCGTCACCACCCGGTGAACGTCATCGCTTCCAATATCCTCAGCCTTTGCCTCGACCTGTTTGTCCCCTGGAAGAGTCATCAGATATACAAAGTCCAGTGGGGACTTCTTCGGTCTGCGTGCGATGGCGTAAGCGGCAAGGAATGCCTCCAGGATTTCGGCCAGGATCTCGTATGAAATCTGGCCTTGTGCGGTATTCATAAACGACTCTGCTCCCACCGCACAGTAATGGGCCACCATTGTCCATTCTGCCTGCGAAAGCGAGAGTCCTGAGTCTGCCTTCCCACGAATTCTTAGCAGGGAATCTGTCGGCTCAGTGAGCAGGTCTACCAACTCAAGGCGGTCGTCTCGGGCAGACTCAAGAAGCTGCTTTGCAGCTTCCGATGTCGAGACCGTTTGGCCGCTCTTGAGGAACATGATTTTCTTCAGGGTTTCAAGCCTTAAGCGCAGCGCCTCCGAAATGCGGATGGAGATCACTGGCTGCTGCGGCGTCGCGGCATTCTCTGCCATGAAGCTCCCTTCGATGGTTACACTGAATAAATAAGTAACGTTACGCCTTGACTATATGTGTACATCTGCGATATTGTCAAGCGCGATGCTTGGTACAGCTGGATGGCGTATGTCAGCTCAGCAGGCAGCGTAGTTGATGGTGGGAGATGCTCCACCAAAGCAGTTCTTCCAGCGAGGTGTAAATCCAATGCAACCGCATGTCGATCCGCCAACTCTCGAAATCAGGTCAGCGGACAAGAAGCAAGCGCGGCGAGCCCAAGGCGAATCCAATTTTGAGTCATTGTTGGATGTAGCGGAAGCAGCCAAGCTCCTGAGAATTCATCCTAAGACGCTGCGTAACAAAGCACGCCGAGGAATCATTCCCGGCGTTCAGGTAGGCAGACTTTGGCGATTTCGGGCCTCAGCACTCAACGAATGGCTGGATGAGATCGCAAGTTGAGGAGCGGGTGTGCTGGCAAATGTTTCTGTTGTTAACAAGTTAAAATGTCCGGTTTTTGTAGCAAGTGAAATGTCCGGTTTTGTTAATCTCCCGTAGCCGAGGCGGTGGAAAAGTGGGAATCCCGCGTACTTG
>PLIC01000095.1 GCA_003139995.1 Candidatus Acidiflorens stordalenmirensis
GTGATGAAGGGCGGCGAGGTGGTTAAGAATTTGTATGCGAAGTAGCAGGTGGGGTCGATTGCAGAAGGCAGAAGTCAGATTGCAGAAGTAAAAGCCGAACCACGACGCATTGGTTCTCACTTCTGCAATCTGACTTCTAACTTCTGCAATCCTCACAATCCACAATTGCATAGACGCCCGAAGCAATATATTCTGCTCACAACAATCCATGGCCAAGCTTTTCGAGCTTCCCCGTTACATTGCGGTTGAAGGTCCCATACGAGTTGGGAAGAGCACGCTGGCGCGGGTTCTCGGAGAGCGCCTGGCGGCTCAGCGCGTCATCGAACCGGAAGACAATCCATTTCTGAAAGCGTTCTACGAAGGCGAGCCCGGCGCGGCCTTCCAGGCGCAGTTTGCATTCCTGATCCGGCGCTTCGACCAACTACGGGCGCTCGATCTGGGCCCGCGATCCAATAAGACTGTGGTGTCCGATTACATTTTTGAAAAAGACAAGCTCTTCGCCTGCCTCAACCTCAACGATCAGGAACTCGAAACCTACAATCGCTACTTCAATTATTTTCGCGAACAGCTTCCCACGCCCGACCTGGTCATTTATCTGCAGGCCACGCCGGAAGTGCTGAAGAAGCGGCTGAAGAAAAAGAACGCGGCCGGCGAGAAGGCCATCAGCGAGGACTACCTGATGGAAGTGGTGAAGGCCTACGAGCACTTTTTCTTTCACTACACGCAGTCCGACCTGCTGATCGTGAACACCTCGGAGATCGACTTCGTGGACCGCAACGAAGACCTGCAGGAGCTGCTGAAAAAAGTCTCCGTCCCGATCAAGGGTACGCAATACTTTTTGCCGCTGGGCGGTCAGGACGCGGTCGGCGCGTAAAGGCGGTCATCGGTCGATGGTCGTTGGTCGTTGGTGGTTGGCCCTGACTCTCACTCGATCCGGCCGTCACCTCCGCACTATCTGCGGGCCGTTCACTCCGAAGGTAGTGACTAGTTAGTACTGGTACCCCCCTCCCCCCCTGCCCTTAGGAATCATGGAGTTAGGGGAAAAATTCCTGATCGGTCTTTGATTCTAAAGGACTTACAGATAAAGTCTTTGAGAACAAATGACTTAGGGGTGATTTCGCTGCGCTTGTTGTCAAAGAGCGTCCCACAATGGGATTGTGGCGGATTCTGTGGCCGTCTTCGGAGGCGGGCACACGTCTGGATTTTTCGATCCGATCGTCATTATCGCGCGCGGTGGGTTGGAAGTCTGTGATGGCGCACACAGATGATTTGTGATGAAGAAAGTCGAGCGTCAGATTGCAGAGGCGGCATTCTGCATCCCACGTCTCGAAAACCGCGAGACGTGGGCCACCCGCCCGTTTTCTCATCGAGCTTGTCGTAATTGTCGGACTGCTCCTTGAGTTCGCGCAACCCGTATTCGTAAAGGAAATCGTCACCTGGCTTCGCTTCGCTCGGCACAGTTGGGGTGTTCATGCTGAGGTATCCTGAGGTATTGTAACCCTCAGCGGGCTGTGGGGCGGTGCTAGAATTTCGTCATGGCTGCGAAAAAGAAAAGTGGTCCGGTGTTTTTCAAGGACAAGAAACTGAAACGTCGCAAAGGTCGCAAGCGACCCACCGGCAGGCCGGGCGGGAGAACACGTCGCGGTTAGCGAAGCCGCTTCGCTAGAAATCCCGTGTGAAAGTTTGTGAAAGTCACCACAGACAAGATTGCCTTTTATTCCTTTAGTTACCGTTATAGAATCAACAAGTTGCGTGTTTTCAACGTTGGCAGGTTATCCGCTGCGCCACCCAAAATCAAGCGCAACACGAGCTTCTTCCGCAGATCGCCAGGGGCGTCACGCATTTACTAACGACTGTCGACGAGCGCCCCATTTGCAGCTATAATTCCCCCAGCGTCATCCAAGTACCGTAAGGATGACGCGTACAGACTCTATCCGCGCGGGTTGCGGAGGGGCACTGGAGGACATCGTGAGTCTTACGCCTATCGGCGAACCTCGCCGCAAGATCACCACTGCTACCATCCGGGAAAAGAAGCTCCATCACGAGCCCATTACCTGCCTGACCGCCTACGATTACGCCACGGCGCGCCTGGTCGACGAGGCTGGCATCGACATTGCCCTGGTCGGCGACTCGCTGGCCATGACCATGCTCGGCTACGAGAACACGCTCGCAGTCACGGTCGATGAGATGCTGCACCACGTCAAGGCGGTGCGCCGCGGCGTGAAAGACGCGCTGCTCATCGCCGACATGCCTTACGGGTCGTATCAGGTTGACCCCGTCGAGGCCATTCACAACGCGACCCGTTTCGTGAAAGAAGGCGGCGCCGAGGCGGTCAAGATGGAAGGCGGCGAGAAGCGCGTGGACATGATTCGCCGCGTGATCGACGCCGAGATTCCCGTCGCTGGGCACATTGGCCTCACGCCGCAATCGGTCAACATCATGGGCGGCTACAAGGTGCAGGGCAAGACGCTGAACGCCATCGAGCAGCTCATGCGCGATGCGGTCGCACTCGACCGCTCCGGTGTGGCATGCATTTATCTCGAAGGCATTCCGCGCGAAGTCGCGGCCATGATTACCGCCGAGATCGAAACGCCCACCATTGGCATCGGCGCTGGGCCGGATTGCGACGGCCAGGTGCTGGTTTTCCACGACCTCGTCAACCTGACGTTTGGCCAACCGGCAAAATTCGTGCGCCGCTACGGAGACGCAGCCGCGCTGATGACGCAATCCATACTGGCCTTCAAGTCCGACGTGGTTGCGCACCAGTTCCCGAACGACGCCGAGTCCTACCATCTGCCGAAAGAAACGCAGGCCGCACTTGAAACGGTACTCCTCCGCAAGCACACGATGCGGCGATAATGGCGGACGGAGAAACGTTGTGCATAATCGCGTGCAAGAAGTTGTGCGAATTATTGTTGCCTTGAGTCTGCTGGGGCTTCTGGTGGCCTGTTCCAAGCCCCCGCAGACGCCGGTTGCGGAAACGCGGCAGCCGACCGGCCTCGAGTCCATCCCCATGCCGGATCCCTCAAAATATCCGCCGTTCAGCAATATGAGCGGTTGGAAGAATCCGTACCTAATCGTTCGCGAAGATGGAATCGGCTTCCTCGATCTTTCCAATCGCGAGATTCACGTGCTGACGCCGGAAGAAATCCCGGCCGAACTGGTTTCGCTTCCATCGAGCGCATGGCCGTACGGACGCGTTGTTCTGGTGGCCCAAGCCGTTCCCAAGAATCCAACAGAGCAGACGAAAGCGAACCTGCGCAAGAACCGCGCCCTGCTCTTGGGAACCCTCAAGGAATTGGACGTTCAATTCCGCGAGACGCCCTGAGCGCCCGGATGCGCCGCCTGTGAAGATCTGCCGCGAAGGCTTGCTGTGAAGGTATGCGCCACCATCCCGGAAGCTCGCGCCGCTTGCTGCGATGCTCGCACGAGTCGCAAACGGCTGGGCCTGGTTCCGACGATGGGCGCCCTGCATGAAGGCCACCTGTCGCTGGTCCGCGCGGCCAAAGTGCAGTGCGACGCCGTTGCCGTTTCCATCTTCGTGAATCCCACACAATTTGGACCGGCAGAAGATTTGTCGAAATATCCGCGTCAATTCGATCGCGACTGCCGGCTGCTGGAAAAAGAAGGAGTCGAGATTCTTTTCGCACCGGCGGTGGAAGAAATTTATCCCGGCGGTGCAGTGACTTGGGTGGTGGTCGAGGGCCTGAGCGAAAAGCTCGACGGACGCTCGCGCCCCGGCCATTTCCGCGGCGTGACTACCATCGTGTCGAAGCTGTTTCACATCATCGAGCCGGACGACGCGTTCTTCGGACAGAAAGACGCCGCGCAGCTAGCCGTCATCCGGCGCATGGTGCGAGACTTGAACTTTCCGGTAGAAATTGTCGCCTGCCCTATCGTGCGCGAACCCGATGGCCTCGCGATGAGTTCGCGCAACGCGTACTTGAATCGAGAAGAGCGCAGCCGCGCGCTGGTGTTGCAACGGGCGTTACAGAAAGCTCGGCAGCAATTCGACGCCGGGGAGAGAATCGCCGCGAAACTGATCTCCGCCGCCAAAGAAGTCATCGCGGGCGAGCCGCAAGTTGCGCTCGATTATTTCGAGATCGTAGATCCCGACATGCTCGATCCCGTCGAGCGAATCTCGCAAAAAACGCTGGTCGGCGTCGCCGCCTATGTTGGGACTACGCGGCTGATTGACAATCTTGTGCTGGAGCCGTGAATCGGGACCATTGGAGAGGAAGGTCTATCTACGCAATCTACTTGCACCGGGTCCCACTCCGCTCCGTGCAGCGGACATTCAGAGCGTCAAGCCCTAACCCCGCCAACGGGTCGTAACAAAAGCCCATGCACACGTCGCCTACGTTTGTTGACATCTCGGGATGCTACATCGGGTCGCCAAGGATTGGCGAAGAGTCCCCAGCAATTCTGTCGTAATTACAACCGTCTGTTTGCGAATTTTCCAGAAATTTGCGACAGGACCGGTCCCACGAATCGCTATGCCCTCCGCCCGGAGACAAATGGGTTTCCGGCGATGATGTAACGCAACGGGCGCTCGGCGGACTTTGCGATCCCGATGCGCGGCGTGACTGGTACTCTTCGCACGCGATAGCCGTCATCGACAATCTGGAGGTCAGAGCGCGGGCTTACCAGGCTTTTTCCGTTGTCGCGCTCACGCGTGATTTCCAGGGCTGCGGTCAGGCGTCCTGGGCCGGAGGAAATCTTCTTGAGAAGGGAAACGTTCTTAGGATCGGAGTCTTTCGCTATGACAAATCCAGGATCGCCGTGTCCGCCGGCAACTGCCGAGCTGCTCCACCCCGCCAAACCAACACCGGGCTTGACGGGGGCCCCGGTGCGCTCGGCTTGGACGACTGCTGCCGAGCTGCGCTCGGCTGGGACGACTGCTGCCGAGCTGCGCTCGGCTGGGCAGGTGAGGGCACCTGCCCCTACGTGAGCTTGGACGGGCGAGGGCGCCCGTCCCCATACGATCTCGATCCTTCGCGTTTTCGCCATCTGGTCGATGCCCGCTACCGGCTCCAGGGCGCGCAATAGCACGCAGCCGGGAACTCCGTTGGGGAGGCAGGAAACATTCAGGCAGTAGTGATTGCCGTAGATGAAGTACACGTAGGCGCGGCCGGGAGGGCCGAAGAGAACGGAGTTTCGCGCCGTCCGGCCCGCCGCTGCGTGCGCCGCCGCGTCGCCTTGGCCGAGATAGGCTTCGGTTTCGACAATTCGCCCGGCGAGAATTCCGCGAGACGTTTTTCGGATGAGCAATTTCCCCAGCAGCGCCCGCGCCACGCGCCGCGGATCGCGGTTGAAAAAGT
Organism: Candidatus Acidiflorens stordalenmirensis; assembly: GCA_003139995.1. Lineage (GTDB taxonomy): Bacteria > Acidobacteriota > Terriglobia > Terriglobales > Acidobacteriaceae > Acidiflorens > Acidiflorens stordalenmirensis. The sequence continues at coordinate 5,322 of PLIC01000095.1, forward strand.
CCGGCTTCAGCAGAGTGACGCGGGCGAGCGAACTCATGTCCGATTCACCAGATCTTGTCATCTTGAGCGAAGCGAAAGAGCCATGTATTTGTGCGGCGCAAATACAGAAATCCTTCGCTTCGCTCAGGATGACAAATCATAATTGGGATGGCAAATCATGGGAGGTGCCCCCCGCGTTGCCGAGCTGCGCTCGGCTTGGACGGGCGAGGGCGCCCGTCCCCACACGAACACACCACCATCACTCCGCGCCCTTCAGATACGTCAGCACTTCTTCCGCGTGCCCTTCCGCCGTCACGTTATTGAAGATGTGCTTGATCTTGCCGTCGGGGGCAATGACGAAGGTCGTCCGCGCGATCCCTTTTATTTTCTTGCCGTACATTTGCCTCTCTTTGACCACGCCGAACAGAGTCGCGATCTTCTTCTCCGCGTCGGCCAGCAGCGGGAAAGGCAAACTGAACTTGGTCTGAAATTTTTTCTGCTGCGCCGCCGTGTCCGCCGAAATCCCGAGCAGCACCACGCCTGTTTTCTTGATTTCCGCATAGGCATCGCGAAAGCCGCATGCTTCCTTGGTGCATCCCGGCGTATCGGCCTTGGGATAGAAATAAAGCACCACGGTCTTGCCGCGAAGATCTTTTAAGGCAACCTCTTTGCCATTTTCGTCCGTCGTACTAAAGTCTGGGGATTTATCATTAACTTGCATATGGAATTTTCTCCTCGCCGGTCGTTGTTACATCGCAAGTTATATCGGAAGCGACTGTTCGCCGTCACCTTGGCCGCCTCGACCTTGCTGGCCAGTTCATGGCTTGTGGCGCAGGGTGTGGTCCCGCAGTACGGGCACAAGCCGGCGTCTGACAAGGGGCCGCGCGCCCTAGGATTGATCCAGCTTTCACCGAAAGGCAACAAAGGCCGCCTCACTCCCATTGCCATCATGATGGACGGAAAATTTTATGACGCAAGCTCGTATAAAGCTGCGCCCGTTCCCATGGCTCTCGACTTCGGGATCGTCTACGAAGGTTTTCGCACCGGCGTGTCGCAGGGCGTCTTCACGATCACGCAACCCGGACAACTGAACCACGTCTGGATCGCCGAAGGCACGTGGCTTCGGGCGGGAGCGATTGACCCGAACAAACACAAGAAGTACTCGGCGCCCGTGATCGCAGACGACGACAAGGAAGGGCCACCCGTACTTCACCGCCGCAGCGAAAAGTCCGATTCCGATGGCGGCTCCGATAACAAGGACAAGGATAAAGACCAGCAAAAGCCCGCAACCCCTCCGGCAGCGCCGCCGGCCACTGCGCCGCCCGCCAGTGCGCCGACTCCTCCGAGCCCGCCGGATACTGCGAAAGCGCCCACGGCAACCGAGGCCGCGAAGGCTCCTCCTGCTGCGTCTGCGTCAGACGAGACTATCGAAGATCCGAATCGGCCCCGGCTGCGACGCGGGAAGCCGGACTCAAGCGCGCGCCACGAACCTTTCACGACGTTCGAGCCTCTGACGGACACGCCGCCGGGCGCTGGCTCGGCAGGCACTGGGAAGGCTGACGCAACTGCGAAAGATTCCGCCGCGGCTTTGCCGCAGGCCGTCGTCATCGTCATCCCTGCGATTTCCGATGCCGGCGGGCCCGATCCGCGTCCCTACACCTACGATGTGAAACCGGCGGAAGAAGCGAGCTATCGCAGCAAAATGCTCGATCTGGCGGCGACGCAGCTTCACGCCCAGGCAAGCGCGGCGACGAAAGAGGCCGCGGCAACGCGCAAGAAGGCGTCTTCCGACAAATCCACTGGCAAATCCGCCGACAAGTTGCCCAAGCCTGCCTTCGACGATGTGAGCCTGCGCATCTTCGATCTATCGAGTTCGAACGAGCCGGTGCTCGTGCTCTCCGCGAAAACTCGCCGGCCTGCTGCCGGCGCGAACGGAAGCTTGGAAGAGCCAAAGGAGATTACGCTGATCGCCCGCACCAATCTCGAAGGCGAGTTGCATAAGCTGTTCTTCTCGCAGACGGATTCGCGGCATCTCGACGTTTTTCCGCGCATGGAACTGATCGACGCGGTCGATGCCGACGGCGATGGCCGCGGCGAATTGCTTTTCCGGCGCACCTTCGACGGCGGCAGCGCCTATGCGATCTATCGCGTCACCGCCGACCGACTGTGGCCGCTGTTTGAAGGGACGCCGTAATTCAATCGGGTCATCGGGTGATCGAAGGGCTCCGTCTTTGAATTTCGATCACCCGATGACCCGATTGACTCAATTTCCATTTACAATGTTTCCCTCTCGGGGGTGAGACCTCATGCGCACGACTTCTCGTATCGCGGTACTCGCTACGGTGCTTGCTTGTCTCGCGGCGAGCTTCTGCTTTGCTCAAGATCAGGACTTCAGCAAAGTGCAAATCAAAGTTTCGAAGGTTGCCGGGAATGTTTACATGCTGGCGGGGGCGGGAGGCAACATTGGCGCGTCTGTCGGCGATGACGGCATCGTGATTGTCGACGATCAGTACGCTCCGCTCGCGGAAAGAATTCAGGAGGCGCTCAAAGGTATCACCGACAAGCCGGTGCGCTTCATCATCAACACCCATTACCACGGAGACCATACCGGCGGGAACGAATTCTTCCAGAAGCAAGCGCCCATTATCGCGCACGACAACGTTCGCAAGCGCCTGGAAGAAGGCGGTCAGGCGGGCAACGGCGGGTCGGTGCACATGGAACAGAAGGCGCAGCCGAAGGGCGCGCTGCCGATCATCACGTTCGCTCACGACATCACCGTGCACCTGAACGGGGAAGACATCCGCGCGCTGCACTTCCCGGCTGGACACACCGACGGCGACTCGGTCATCTATTTTCCGAAATCGAACGTGGTGCACATGGGCGACGATTTCGTGACTTACGGTTTTCCCTTCATCGACGTGGACAGCGGCGGTAGCATCGACGGCATGATCAGCGGCGTCGAGGGAGCCATCGCCCAGCTTCCGCCCGACGTGAAGATCATCCCCGGGCACGGCGCGGTTTCGAGCCTCGACGACGTGCGCGCTTACGTGAAGATGCTGAAAGAAACGCGGGCAGCGGTGCAGGATGCGCTGGACAAAAAAATGACGCTGGAGCAGATGAAGGAGAAAAAGATTCTCGATCCCTGGAAGAAGTATTCTGGAGATTTCATCGGCGAAGATGTGTTTCTGGAAACGTTGTACAACTCGCTGACGGGACAGAAGAACGGCAAGTTCATCAAGCACAATTAGTGTCAGGGAAGGCTTGCAGCGCGGCATTGTCGACGGCGTTCGGAGGCGGCGAACATCCCCAAGAGCCTTCGTGAAGCCGGTTGCAGTGGAAATGCAAGGAATTTCCACTTGCCAGACGGTGCTGCTCTGGTTACTATGCACGCATCTTTATTCTTGGCATTCAATCTTGGGATTTCGTAGTTGCTTACCTATGAATATCGGCGAAACCATCCGCAATTTCCGGCTGCAGCGAAGCATGTCACAGGGTGATATCGAAAAGCGCACTGGCCTGTTGCGCTGCTACCTTTCGCGCGTTGAAAACGGCCACACCATCCCTTCGCTGGACACGCTCGCCAAAATCGCGGGGGCGATGGATTTGGCGTTGTCGCAATTTTTTGCCGAAGGCAGCAGCAATGGCCATAAGGGGCTGCCGCAGCTCTCCGACGATGAAGTCCGCTTCCTGAGCCAGATGCGGCGGTATTCGGCGAATCTGAACGACAGCGACCGGAAGCTGGTGCTGGCGATGGTGAAGAAGATGGCGTCGAGCGCGTCGAAATAAGACTCGCCAGAGTTTCTCGATTTTCGCCAACGCCTGTAGCGAATCCAGAGTTGCCGTGACCACGGGCGGTCTGCCGAGCTGCGCTCGGCTTGGACGGGCGAGGGCGCCCGTCCCTACACGGGCGCATCCAGGTACTTTTGTACCATCCCTAGCGTGACCGGCGGGAACCTCGCCATCGCCATTCTGCAACGCTAAACTGTTGGGTGGGGGATCTTTGTGACCACTGATGAAGAACTGAATCTGCTCGATCAGCAGCTTCGCCGGCTGAAGATCGAGTATGAGATTTTCTTCAATAATTCGAGCAAACGGCCTCCCACCGACGTCGAATGGAAGGTGCTCTCGTTACTTCGCAAGTTCAGCGATAGCGCGCGGTTGAGTTTTTCGCAGCGCTTTAGGTACAACGAGATGGCGCAGCGCTACGCGATTCTTAGCGACCTGTGGCGCAAGAAAATACGGATTCGCGAAGAGGGCTATCGCCGCCCGCAGGATGCGCTGCTTTCGGTGCAGGGCGTTCGCGTCAGCGAAGAGCACGAAACGAAGCACCATCCGGTGTATGGCCTCAGCCGCCACGCCCAAACCGCGGCCGCCGAGACGCCGGCGGTTGTGCAAACCGAGACGCCGGGGAGTGATCGGCCTTTCTCGGTACAGTGCTCTGGCGAGGCGGCCGAGCGGGAGCAAGTCGAATCCCTCTACAAGGCGCTGACTGAGGCCAAGCGAAAGTCGGGAGAAAAAGTTTCCGGCGACCTCGATTCTTTCGCGGCGTTCGTCCAGAAAAAGACCAGCGAGATTCGCAAGCAGCACCATTGCGATACGGTGGTGTACTCGGTCGAGATGCAGGACGGACAGGTGAAGCTAAAGGCTAGAGCGAAAACGTAGAGGCAGTTCTCAGTTCTCAACTTCCTATGATCGACGCCATTCTTCTTGGTTGCCTGCTTCTGCTTGTTTTTTCTTCGGGCCGGAATGGATTCGCAGAGAGACTCGGATGTCTAAGACTGAGAACCGGGAACTGAGAACTCCTCCCCGAACTGCTAAAATCTCCCTTCGCTCCCGAGGGCCTCATGTCCAAAATACAGCGCGCCATTCTTAGCGTCACCGACAAATCCGGACTGGTAGATTTTGCTCGCAAACTCGCCGAGTTGGGCGTGGAACTGGTTTCTACCGGAGGCACGGCCAAGCTGCTGCGCGATTCCGGCATCGCGGTAAAAGATATTTCCGAGCTGACCGGCTTCCCTGAAATGCTGGATGGGCGCGTCAAGACGCTGCATCCGAAGGTTCACGGGGGCATTCTGCATCGGCGGGAAGACGCCGGCCATCGGGCGGCGGTTGCCGAGCACGGCATCCCGGCCATCGACATGGTCGTGGTCAACCTGTACGCCTTCGAGAAAACCGCCGCCAAGCCGGGCGTGCGCTTCGAAGAATTGATTGAAAACATCGATATCGGCGGGCCTTCGATGATCCGTTCGGCGGCGAAGAATTTTCAGGATGTTGCGGTGGTTACGTCGCCCGCCGATTACGCCGCGATCGCCGAGGAGATGGCACGCTCAGGCGGCGCGTTATCGAAGGAAACGAAGTGGCGGCTGGCGCAGAAAGCGTTTGCGACGACCGCAGCTTACGATTCGGCCATCGCCTCGACGCTTGAGCGCGTGGGCGGCGACTTCGAGTTGCACTCATTCGAGCTAAAACCAGCGGAAGGCTTTCCGCAAAACCTGCGGCTGTCTTTTCAAAAAGTAACGGACCTGCGCTATGGAGAGAATCCGCACCAGAAGGCCGCGATGTATGCGGACGGTTCGGGCGCGGGCGTGGCGAACGCGCGTCAGGTGCAGGGCAAAGAGCTCTCCTATAACAACATTGTCGACCTGCAAGCTGCGTGGGACTTGGCGCAGGAATTTGACGAGCCGGTCTGCGCCATTATCAAGCACACAAATCCCTGCGGAACCGCGACCGGCAAGACGCTTGCCGAGGCTTACATGCGGGCGCTCGAATGCGATCCGGTGTCGGCGTTTGGGGGAGTGATCGGAGTGAACCGCGTGGTGGATGCGGCGGCGGCGAGCGAAATGGCCAAGCTTTTTCTGGAAGTCATTGCCGCTCCCGCATTCGATGAAGGCGCCAAAGCGGCCTTTGCCTCGAAGAAGAATCTGCGGCTGGTCGAAGTTCCCGCCGGACAGCAGAACTGGGTCTTGAAAAATATTTCTGGAGGCATGCTGGTTCAAGATTCCGATCTGCACAAGCTGGCCGAAGCCGATCTGAAAGTTGTCACCAAGCGCCCGCCGACGCCGGAAGAAAAACGGGCGCTGCTGTTCGCGTGGAAGGTCTGCAAGCACGTGAAGTCGAACGCCATTCTGTACGCGCGCGATGGGCAAACGGTGGGCGTCGGCGCCGGGCAGATGAGCCGCGTCGACTCGTGCAAGCTGGGCGCGATGAAGGCGCAGTTGCCGCTGAAGGGCACGGTGGCCGCCTCCGATGCCTTCTTCCCCTTCCCGGATGGCGTCGAGGAGATTGCCAAAGCGGGCGCGACCGCCATTATTCAGCCTGGAGGCTCGGTGCGCGACCAGGAAGTCATCGAAGCCGCGGACCGGCTCGGCCTGGCCATGATCTTCACCGGGGCGCGGCATTTCCGGCATTAGAGCGTTTTCTGAAATGGTG
>PLIC01000004.1 GCA_003139995.1 Candidatus Acidiflorens stordalenmirensis
CATCTTGTATTGGACAAGACTCCGAGTTCAAGAAAACAGCAACTACAGGTACTATAGTGATCCGTGGTTTGAGTTCAGCAGCATCAGCGCCTTCGTGGCGGACTCACCCTACCTCGAAGAGGCCACCGTGAACGCCAACTACGGCAGCCCGAATTACGGCAAGCTCACAGACACTCCACGCCATTTCCGGTGGAACCGGTGGGCCGCCTTTGCGCAGGACGATTGGAAAATCACATCGCGCTTCGCCGTGAATCTTGGCCTGCGTTGGGATGTATTTCCAGGTCCAAGTGAGACCAACGGCATCCTCAGTAACATGATTCTCGGCTCGGGGAGCAACATATTTCAGCAAATCGCCGGCGCTACCGTCGGCCGCGTGAAAAAGCTTTGGGACACCGACTACCACAACTTTGCGCCGCGAATTGGCCTTTCCTGGGATCCGACTGGCAAGGGGACGTCCGTGATCCGTAGCGGCTTCAGCATCGCATACAACGAGCCCTACTCGAACCTCTACACCAACTCCTCCCGCTTGGATCCGCCCGACGCGAACACGACCTATCTCGAGCCCGTTTATGGAATCGGCACCACGCCCATCCCGTACGCGTTTCCATTCGTACTCAATCAAGATCCAGACTACGCAGGCCCCCCCCTGGCCAACGGAGGGATCGGACCGCTTAGCAGCAATATTGAAATCTACCCCAACGGCGTCGACCCCCATTTGCGCACGGCTTATGCCATGCAATGGTTTTTGGGGGTCCAGCATTCATTTGGCCGCGACTATGGTTTCGCTCTCAATTATGTTGGAACACGAGGTGTGGGAGGTTACACCCGGGAAGACTACAACCGTTTTGACGGGGATATCTGCAACCAGACCTCGTGCTCCTACACATTCCATGGATTTAACCCCGGCTGGGGACCGATCACTTATATCTCCAATGAAAGCCAATCCAACTACGAGGGGTTGAACGCACAGTTGCGCAAGAATTACTCTCACAACCTGATGTTCACTGCCAACTACACCTTCGGGAAGGTGCTCGACAACCTCACCGAAGGGGGCTTAGGAGATTACCAAAACACAAACGGTTACGGTCTCCTTTACAGCGGTGTCTCCGATATTGAAAAGCCCCAACTAGATTATGGCCCTTCGGAATTTGACGCTCGGCATCGGCTTACTTTAACCGGCGTTTGGAATATCCCCGGTCCAAAGGGCGGGGGAGCCTTGAACAAGGTCCTTGGCGGATGGGGGTTGAACACTATCGTCTCGCTACAGTCCGGTCGTCCGTTTGATGTCTACTGCGGTCAGGCGTGGTACAACGGATGTGATTTCAACATGGACGGTCTGTCGTATGATCGTCCGAACCGCCCGGCCGGGATCAAGACTGCGGGCTTCAGCAACGCGCAATTTGTCAATGGCCTCTTCGGCAATCCGACCTTGGACCCCAACTACTCGAAGCTCTACCCCGATAGCCGGACATCACAGGCTCTCCAGGTCTTTTGTCCTTACGGGGAAAACTCGATACTCGACTTCGGACCCATCAACTCCGGGCCAGGTTCGCAGTGTGTCCCGGTGGGCGAGGATGGCAATCTCAGCCGGAACGCGTTTCGTGGGCCAGCGAACAAGACCGTCGATCTGACTTTGCTCAAGAAGACGGCGGTGTCCGAGCGGATCAACGTCGAGTTCCGTGCGGCAGCATTTAACATTTTCAATCGGGTGAATCTTTATAACCCGGTTGGCGACTTGAGCCTTCCGCAATTTGGGCAGTCGACCGCAGCCTTCCCCGCACGACAGCTGCAATTGGATCTGAAAATAATGTTCTGAGCTGATGCTTGCGGCGAGCGCGGCCGTTCTGCGCTCGCCTGCATTCCTTGAGGACAAAAGACGTGAACACGATCAACCTTCAGACGGAGATACCCGGACCGCACTCGGTTCGCTGGGGAGAGCGGCGCCAGAATGCTGTGCCGCGAGGGACGCACTCGACTGCGCCGGTTTTCATCGCGCGGGCTGAAGGCGCCGTCTTGCACGATGTGGATGGAAATTCGTTTCTCGATTTCGCGGGCGGCATCGGCTGCATGAATGCCGGCCACTGTGCGCCCGCTGTCCGCCAGGCCGCGCAGGAACAGTTGGGACGCTTTACCCATCTTTGCTTTGCGGTGACCCCGTACGATGCCTACGTTCGCCTGGCGGAGGAGCTGAACCGGCGCACGCCGGGAAGTTTCCCGAAGAAGACCCTGCTGGTCAACAGCGGCGCAGAAGCGGTGGAGAACGCCGTAAAAATTGCCCGCGTTTATACTGGCCGTCCTGCGGTCATCGCCTTCGAAGATGCGTTTCACGGGCGAACCCTCCTGGGAATGAGCCTTACGAGCAAGGTGCATCCGTACAAGGAGAGCTTCGGCCCGTTTGCTCCCGAGGTTTATCGGGTCCCGTACGGCTATTGCTATCGCTGCTCGTACTCACTCACCTATCCGCAGTGCGAAATCCGCTGTGCTCACGCTCTGGAAGACGCGTTCCGGCGCACTGTCGACGCCAGCACCGTAGCCGCCGTGGTCGTCGAGCCGGTCCTTGGCGAGGGCGGTTTTGTGGCGCCGCCCCAGGAGTTCTTTCATGTGCTGCGGGAAGTTTGCACCCGGCACGGAATCTTGTTGATCGCCGACGAAGTACAGACCGGCTTCGGCCGCACGGG
>PLIC01000137.1 GCA_003139995.1 Candidatus Acidiflorens stordalenmirensis
GTGATACAAAAAATGCTCTAGGCATGCGGAAATCTATCGCTCCGATGGAAGACTCGGCAAAGCTGGGAGCGGCAGTTGTTGTCGTCGCCCCCAGTGCTCATCGGCTGCGATGAGTTTCCAGTCGGCTATTCCTTGGCCGGTTGCCCTCCGGCAGAGCCTGCCTCCGCTTCACCGACTGGAAACGATTCTCCACAACCAACACTGCCGTACAATGATTTTGCAGCGAACGGCAACAACCCCCCTTAACTTCGTGTCTCAGTCCAAGGGTGCACTCCAGATTTCCCCGGCCTCTATAGCTATCCCCCTCAAGCAAATGACGGGGTAGTACTCTTCGGGAAAAATTCGGCTACACCCCCGCCAGGAGATTTGGACCCGGAGGAGGCCGGGGCCCGTGCGCGAGCGGCTTTGCGAGTGGGGGGATGGAAAGGTAAGGTGCGCGAGGGAGGGGGGCGGGGCGGCAATTCTCAATGAGTATAATTGCCTGGTTGCGACCGTTACCGTGCTTCCACGTTTCGCGTCATGCAAAAGAAAAGCCGCCCAGACATCGGGCGGTATAGTGTTGGTTGCGATTCGTTTTACCAGTTCCGCACGAGGCCGTGATAGGCATTGCTCGCGTCAACGTAGTATCCCGCGATCGCGCCTGCCGGGTTGTTGTCGTAGGGGACGGTGCCCTGGCCGGCGCCTGTGCCCGCGCCCGGAACGTCGAACGTCCTGATGGCGCCGTCGGGAGTGCTCCGATAGAAAAATCGTTTCGCAAGGTCGCGAAAAGGCGAGATAGTCGTAGAATGGTGCCGTTTTCGAGGTCAAAGAAGAGATTCCGGATTATGAAGAACGGACCCTCGCGGCGGGATTTCGTTAAGACAGTAGTAGCAGCCTCATTCGGCGGCGTCGCAGCATCCGCCGAGGAGACCAGTCCGAAGAGTTCCAAGTCGGCCGCCGCGCGAGGAGAAGCCAAGGCGAGCGTGTCGCCGCACCAATCGGCAGTGCCGGAGGAGATCGGATTTCCTCGAGTTCATACCGGCCGCCAACTGGCCCGCGTCTCCTGTCCTCTCGGCGGCATTGGCACCGGCGGCATCGGCCTTGGCGGACGCGGCAACCTTCAGGACTGGCAGATCTTCAACCGCTCCGATATCGGCAACGCGCTCGATTACTCGTTCCCGAGCATGTGGGTACGATGCCCAGGTGCCTCTCCATACAGCGTCGTACTCGAGCGTCGCCTCCTGCCTCCCTACGATCTCCATGAGCAAGGATTAGGCCTTGCAAACGTTCCCGGACTCCCCCGTTTAGCCGAGGCGAAGTTCTTCGGGTCCTTCCCCATCTCCCGGATCGAGTTCGAGGACCCCGAATGCCCGGTCAACGTTGCGCTGGAAGCATTCTCGCCCTTTCAGCCGCTTGACGCGGACGCCTCTGGCCTGCCGTGTGCGGTGCTCAACTACGAGATTCTCAATCCAGGCCCGACCGTGGCTGAGGTCGTCGTGGCCTGGTCCATCTCGAACCCCGTCGGTGGATCGGACAGCCGTAATAACGCTCCGCGCACCGCAGCAGGCATGAGCGGCCTCTTTATGACCGACCCGTCCCTCGCCGCCGCCGACCCCATGCAGGGATCCTTCGTCCTGGCCGCTCTCCCCGCAGCCGGTGCCTCTGCGGACATGCTCCCAAAGTGGCGCGATGGGTGGAACGTTGGACCGCAGCACTTCTGGTTCGAGGAGTTCGCGAAGACGGGTAACCTCGGCACTCCTGTCGAGTCCTCAACGCCGGTAGGTTCGGTCTCGATACGCCAGACGATACCCGCTGGAGGCAGTCGCTCGTTCCGTTTCCTGCTAGCCTGGCACTTCCCCAACCGTACGCCTGAGCGATGCAATTGGGACGCGCCGAAGGGCAAGGAGAAAATTCTGCTCGGCAACTTCTATGCCACTCAATACCAAGATGCGTGGGCCGTAGTTGAACACGTCTCCGCCAATCTCGGAGATCTGGAGCGGAGAACGCGGGACTTCGTTGCCACTCTACAACGGTCCACGCTGCCGGACGCGGTCAAGGAGGCGGCCAGTGCCAACCTCAGCACCCTGGTCTCGAACACCAGCTTCCGCATAGCCGACGGCAGTTTCCATGGTTTTGAGGGCTGCGGGGACAAGGGTGGCCTCGGCTTTGGCACTTGCACTCACGTGTGGAACTACGAGGTGGCCACTCAGTTTCTCTTTCCTACTCTGGCCCGCTCCATGCGTGAGACCAGCTTTGGCTACGCCACCGATGCCGAAGGCCACATGGACTTTCGCCATTTCCTGCCCCCAAGCAACGAGCGCTGGGGCGCGGCTGCCGCCGACGGCCAGATGGGCCAGATCGTCAAGCTCTACCTGGATTGGACTCTCCTGGGGGACGACGACTGGCTGCGCCGCCAATGGCCCGCAGCCAAGCGTGCGCTTGCCTATGCCTGGCGGCCGGGCGGCTGGGACGAGCGCAAATTCGGCGTCATGGACGGCGTCCAGCACAATACCTACGATGTCGAATTCCATGGTCCGAACCCGATGTGCGGCAGTTGGTATCTCGCCGCACTGCGATCAATGGCACTGATGGCAGAGACCATGGGCGATGCCGATCTGGCTCGCGACTGTCGCCGGATGTGCGAGCAGGGAAGCCGCTGGATCGACGCTAACCTCTTCAATGGCGAGTACTACATCCAGCAGATCCGTAGTATTCCACGGGACAAAATTGCAAGCGGCTTGCAAATCGAGGGCACGAAGGACACGATTCATCCAGAGTACCAGATCGGCGACGGCTGTCAGGTGGACCAGCTCATCGGCCAGTACATGGCCACCATCGCTGGCCTTGGGGACCTGCTTGACCCCACCCACATCCGCAAGACCCTCGCCTCCATCTACCGCTACAACTACAAGCGCAGCCTTTTGCATCACGCCAGCGTGCAGCGCGTCTATGCCCTGAACGACGAGGCCGCGCTGGTCATCTGCGATTACACCAGAGGCACGCGGCCCGAGGGACCGATGCCTTACTACGCTGAAGTCATGACCGGCTTCGAGTACTCCGCCGCGGTCTTGATGCTGGCCAACGATATGGTCGACGAAGGCGTCGAGTGCATTGGCAACATCCGGCGCCGCTATGACGGTGAAAAAGCCAATCCCTACGACGAGACCGAGTACGGACGCCACTATGCCCGTGCGATGGCAAGCTGGGCCGCCATTCCTGTGCTCTCCGGCTTTCGCTACGACGCACGCAAGGGCCGCATGGATCTTGCGCCCAAGCTTAACACCGACGGTTTCCAGTGCTTCTGGTCGACGCCCGTTGCGTGGGGCAGCTTTGAACTCACTCCGGGCAGACTGACGCTCTCAACTGTCGCTGGCGCCGTCTCCTTGAAGGAAGTGATGATTGCTCCCTCGCTTCAGAGTGCTCAAGGCAAGCTGAAGGTGACCAGCGGAGGCAGGGAGATTGCGCACCGCGCCTCGTCTCAGGATGGCGGTACTCTGTTCGAGTTCTCCTCAGCGGTAATCGTTGATTTGACCAGGCCTTTGATGGTGCAAGCATGATGAACTTCGATTCGTGCGCGTCGCTCGCGGTTCCACAAAGGTTCCGCGACGGAAAGGATAATCTTCTGATGCGGAAGTATCTCCTCGCTCTCACCCTCTTCTTGGCAGCCCCGGCGATGTACGCCGGGGCACCCGCCACTTCACCTGACTGGAAGGCGAGAGTTGCCGAGGCCATGCCTCTGCTTGGCCACCGGAACTGGATCCTCATCGTCGACTCGGCCTATCCTCTCCAGACCTCACCCGGGATCGAGACGATCGAGACAAACGCGAATCATGTCGATGTTGTCCGATTCGTTCTGGAAGCTATCAGCGGCTCCACCCATATCCGGCCGGTTATCTATATGGACGCGGAGTTGCCCTTCGTTCCGGATCGGGACGCCGAGGGTGCCGCGGCGTACCGGGTGCAGGTCGGCGATCTTCTCCACAGCTACAAAGTTGAGTCGCTGCCGCACGACAGGATCATCGCAAACATCGACGCGGCGGGTAAGACGTTCCGCGTTCTCGTCCTCAAGACAAATATGACAATTCCGTATACATCGGTCTTCATTCGGCTCGACTGTAAGTACTGGAGCGAGGATGCGGAAAAGCGCTTGCGTGCCAAGATGAACGCCGCTGCCACCAGATAGGTGTCACGTCTAGGTGACCAGCGTCGGGCCACGCTCGTAGCGTTGGCTGAAGACCTCGAACAGCAGTTCCGCGCCCGACTTGGATAGCGACACAAAGCCCAGTTCATCGACGATCAGCAGTTCGTAACTGGCTATCTGTTTCCGATAACGGAGCAGCCGTTTTTCGCCCTTAGCTTCCAGTAACTCGTGTACCAATGCGGTGGTGGTGGTAAGGCTGCTGATCGAGGAGAACGCTCGTCCATCTGGCACGTACCCGACACAGAGCGGGTCTGCGCGTGTCCCACGGGTGGGCGAGTGTGCGGACAAGCTGTAGGCTTGGCCGCTACTTATCCGAGATAAGAAACGGATGCGCTAATGAGCGCCCGTCCGGGTCTGTGCGGGGGGCACCAGGTAACTGGTGTCCCTACCGCGATCGCCAGCTATGTCGAAACCTGATGCCGAAACCCTGTCTCACTGTAAAATGGGCTCGGAAGGCGGTTGCTGCGTCATGAGAAGGTTCGTGAGCAAACACAAGTGGCTCACGGCACTTGCAACAGCGGCTGTCGCTCTCGTCCTGTTCCTTGCGCTCCGCCCAGCGCCCCCAGTTCGCGGCGAACGAGACGCACGTTCTGACATAGCCCGTGGGCACTACGTTCAGTTGGGGTATGGATTGGCGGCCCCTTGGACACCAGAATATGTCCGACTACTACGAGAGCGGTAGGGAGTGGAGTATCGCAAGGTCGCTGACTGCATTGTCTCCGAGTCGGAGGGTTCATATTTCCAGGCCTACAACAGGGTAAGTACTGCTGCCGCAAATCGAAAGTTCGGACACGATGTATTTAAAGAGTCTGCAGAAGAGGCTCGCAAAGATTGGGACCGAACAACCTCATCAGCAAAAAGGGACTAGTCGTTGTTGTAACCATGCGTGGCTGTTGAAAAAGGAACCAAAGCAGTAATCTTGCTGCATTTCAGCGTCTCCGGCCAACCAACATTCAATAACTTACGAAGGAAATTTCTGGCCGAAACACCTCGAAAAGAGTTTTTCAACAGCCACGCCTGTCGACCATCGAAATTCCCGGAAAAGCTCTATAACTTCGCCATGTTTCTAGAAAGTCACCTTCAACGCCAATTGCCCTTGCCGCGGGCCGACGGCCAGATAGCTGATCGTGCCAAAACTAGGATCGCCAACAGCGGAGTCGGGCGTGCCGAAGACTGGATGATTGAAAGCATTGGCGGCTTCGAGGCGCAACTCCATATGCACTCCCTCATGCACCTTCGACAGCAAAAACTCTTTCGTCAAAGACAAGTCGCTGGTGAAGGAAAGCGGGGTGCGGATGGCTCCGGTAGCGCGCGGCTCGTTGCCGAGCGCGTACTCGTCCGGCGCCTGGAAGACACCGGGGTTGGCAAAAAAGTTGTCGACCCAATCGCCACCGTAATTGCGCCTCGGCTTGCCCACGACGTTGGGGCGTTGAAAGGAATAGGTGGGCAAAGGCACTCCTCCGTTGATAAGGGAGAAAGACAATGGCCGGCCGCTGGAAATCTGCCAGATACCGTTGGTCTTCCAGCCGCCGAAGATCATATCGACCGCGCGAGGCATGTTGCCCAGCAAGGCCTTGCCCCGGCCGATCGGCAGCTCGTAGGTGTAGCTGAACTTCAGCATCGAGGGCACATCGAACGTGGAGAGGCTCCGCTCCAGCCAAGGCTTGTTGGGATCCTGCAAGCTGGTAAAGCTGCCCAACCAAGTCAGATTGTCGTCGTAGATGGAGGAATCGTCGATGGACTTCGACCAGGTGTAGTTGGCGATGAACTGCAAGCCGTGGCTGAATTGTTTTTGCACGCTGAGCTGGAGAGCATGATAGGTGGAGTTCGCAATGGGCCGGACATCCGTGGTGACGCCACCCGGGAATTGAGGGTAAGGAACGTCGAGCATGAACTGTTGGATGGTGGGACTGGAAAGAACACTGTTTGGGTCGCTGATCGGTCCACCATTGACTGCGGCGAAGGGATTTTGGACATAGGGCTGTAGTTGACTATCGACCTGGGCCGGTGTGTAGCTTTCGATTTGCGGACCGAGAACGTCCAGCGAGTTGCTGCCGCTGAAGTAGAGGTGGGTCCCCTTCTTTCCGAGGTATTCGGCGTCCAAGACTACGCCGAATGGCAACTGGCGCTCGATGCCGAAGGTCCAGCTCTGCTCATACGGCGTTCGCCCTTCGGTGCTGGTGCGAAGCGGGCCAACCGCCCCGTATCCCACGTCGGTCATCAGGCCGAGGGAAGATCCGGACGGTTGGATCAACCCATTGGGATAAGGGTTGCTCAGGTGCAGGTAGGGAGTGGCGCCGTCGTTTTGATAGGTCGTAATCATGCCGGTGTACTGGTTAAAGCCCTCGGAGCCGTAGCTGAGGAGGCCGTTGGCGGCGGAGCGATTTTGGGCGTAGTAGATGCCATATCCACCGCGCAGCACCGTGTTGGGGGCAAACTGATAGGCGAAACCGAAGCGCGGTGAAACGTCTTTCCAGTCGGGCACCCAGTTCGTGCGAATGCTGGAGTTGTCGAAGCGTTCGCCTCCATAGAGCGTGCCCATTCCGGGTACGATGAGGGGCGAAACGACGTTCGGATCGAACCAGTTCATGCGGTTGTGGCGCTCGGTCCTGGGCAGCGAGACTTCGTAACGCAGCCCCAGATTCAGGGTGAGTTTATGGGTCGCCTTCCAGTTGTCCTGGAAAAACGTCGCGTATTGGTAGTTTTCGGATGCGGGCCTAAACTGGATTTCGTAGTACCCACTCTGGGTCTGGCCCGTGAGGAAGCTGGCCAAACCGTCTCCACCACCACATTGCGGGTAATTTGGATCTTGCGGACAGTTCTGGGTGCCGCGGTTATCGAAGTTGAAGATGCCAACCGGGGCATTGGTCTGGATGTAATTCTGCTGGTGGATGCGGCCCTCCAATCCAAACTTCAACTCATGAGAACCGTGGATCTTGTTGAGCATCGCAGAAAGCTGACCGGTATCCTGGCCTTGATCGTAATTGCCATAGGGATCGCCGCCGGCGGTGGTATAGCCCGCGGAATAATATCCTCCACCAATGAACATGGCGGGAACGCCATTGAAACCATTCGACTGGAGATAGGACGGGAAGCCCAGTGCGCTTAAAGGATTGGAATTCAAGCTGGAGTTATAGGCAAAAATCAGGGTCGAGCCGCGAGTGAACCCAAAAGTAGTGGTCAGCAGCAAGGTAGGGCTGAAGCTATGGGTATCAGTGACCGTGAATATGTGGGCAGCCCCCTTGTTGGGGCCACCAGCGCAAGGATCGATGTAGTTATTGAAGCAGTTGTAGGCAATATCACTAGTGTCCGGCTAAAGC
>PLIC01000121.1 GCA_003139995.1 Candidatus Acidiflorens stordalenmirensis
TATCTGCTGGCCAACGGGACGACGGGGCTGTCGGTGGCATTTGATTTGCCGACCCAGATTGGTCTGGATTCGGACAACCCCCTGGCCGCGGGAGAAGTTGGCAAGGTCGGTGTGGCGATCGACTCGATCGAAGACATGCAGCGGCTGTTCGAGGGCATTGACCTGACCGCGATTTCAACATCGATGACCATCAATGCAACGGCTTCGATTCTGCTGGCGCTGTACGTGGCCGTGGCGCGGCGGCAGGGCAGGAACATTCGCAAGCTCTCGGGCACCGTGCAGAACGACGTGCTCAAGGAGTACATCGCGCGCGGAACGTACATTTATCCTCCGCAGCAGGCGATGCGCATCATCACCGACGTTTTCGCCTGGGCGAATGAGAACGTGCCGGAGTGGAACACCATCTCGATCTCGGGCTATCACATGCGCGAGGCGGGATCGACGGCGGTGCAGGAAGTCGCCTTCACGCTGGGCAACGGCATTGCATACGTGGAAGCGGCGATTCGCGCGGGCCTCGATGTGGACCAGTTCGCGCCGCGGCTTTCGTTCTTCTTTAACGCCCACAGCAATTTTCTGGAGGAGGTCGCTAAGTTTCGCGCCGCGCGGCGGATGTGGGCAAAGATCATGCGCGGCCAGTTCAAGGCGAAGAATCCAAAGTCGTGGATGCTGCGCTTCCACGCGCAGACGGCCGGTTCCACGCTGACGGCGCAGCAGCCGGAAAACAACATTGTGCGGACGGCGATCCAGGCGATGGCGGCGGTGCTTGGCGGGACGCAGTCTTTGCACACGAATTCGTTTGACGAGGCACTGGCGTTGCCCACCGAGGCGTCGGCGCGGATCGCGCTGCGCACGCAGCAGGTGATCGCGTTTGAGTCGGGCGCGCCGCAGACGGTGGATCCGCTGGCGGGCTCGTATTACGTCGAAGCGCTGACCAGCGAAATCGAAAAGCGGGCAGTCGACTATCTGGAAAAAATCGAAGCCATGGGCGGCATGCTCAAAGCGATCGAACGCGGATATGTGCAGCAGGAGATCCAGAACGCGGCCTACGAATATCAGCAGGCGGTGGATCGGTTGGAGACGGTGGTGGTCGGCGTGAACCGGTTCCAGGTCGAAGAAGAGAAGGCGGTGCCGATCCAGCGGATTGATCCGGCGCTCGAACCGAAACAGGTTGAACGCCTGCGGGCGCTGCGCGCGAAGCGCAATGCCGAGACCTGTCAAGCCGCGATCCGCGCGGTCGAAGACACGGCGCGCTCGGGAGAAAATCTCATGCCGCGAATCCTGAAGGCAGTCGAGGCGAATGCCACCGTAGGCGAAATCTCAGACGCGATGCGGAAAGTTTACGGGGAGTATAAGGAAGCGGTAGTGATCTGAGGCGCTGTCGTTGGTCGCTAGTCGTTGGCCGTTCGCGTTTCAGTCTGCCGCTTTGTACTCGCAGGCCGTGCGGCAGGCCTCACAGTACATCAGGCCGTCGGTGCATAGGCGCACTTCGAGTTGGGACTGGCACAACACGCAGAATTTTTCGCACCAGCAACGCGCTTCAGGCTGTTCGCATTGAGCGCAGACGACGCGGCTTAAGCCTGGTTTCGAGGACATAGTTGGAGTCTAGCGCGGCCGAGGGCAGGGAAGGAACATAACCGAAGTCACTCAGAGGCAGGTGTCAGGTCTCCGGTATAAGGAAGAGCAGCCCCGCGCTTTGCCTGAGACCCGAGACCTGAGACCCTGGCACCTGAGACTTGACACCTGCTTGATTTGCGCCCTTCCCGCCCAGATGTTAAGTTAGTCAGTTCCAGATTCCGGCAGCCCAGCCACTGTCTGACCGAGGTTCTTCTTGTCTTTAGTCGAAGCAACACCCGTTGTCCGCAAAACTGCGCTGAACGCCGTCCATCGCCAGATGGGCGCGAAGATGGTTGAGTTTAACGGCTGGGACATGCCGGTGGAGTACCCTGCGTCGATTGGGTGCGGCATTGTTGCCGAGCACATGGCGGTGCGCACCGGCGTCGGCATTTTTGACGTCAGCCACATGGGAGATATCCGGCTCGCCGGGCGAGAAGCGCTGGCCGCCGTGCAGCATATTTCGATGAATGACGCGTCACGGCTCGCGGTGGGGCAGGCGCAGTATTCGGGGCTGCTCTATCCGCAAGGGACGTTTGTGGATGATATCATCGTTCACCGCTTGGGCGAGGACGAGTACCTGCTCGTGATCAACGCCGGCACGCGCGAAAAAGACTTCAACTGGGTGCGCGATAATACCCGCCAGTTTGACTGCGCGGTTGAGCATCTCTCCGACGATTTCACGCAGATTGCGATTCAGGGGCCGAAGGGCGTGGACGTGCTGCAGAAGCTGACGGATCGAGACCTGAGCGCGGTGAAGTTCTACTGGGTGACGCGCGGGACGGTATGCGGCCTGAAGAATATTTTGATGGGACGGACGGGCTATACCGCCGAGGACGGGTTCGAGATTTACATCCCATCGGACGAGGCGACCAGCGCCCGGGTCTGGTACGAGATTCTGGCGGCGGGAAAAGAGTTTGGCGCCGTTCCCTGCGGCTTGGGCGCGCGCAACACGCTGCGGCTCGAAGGCAGGCTGCCACTCTACGGACACGAAATCTCGGANNGGACTGGATCGTTTCTGCAAGATGGAGAAGCCGGATTTTATTGGGCGCGCGGCGCTGGAGAAGGCGAAAGCCGAGGGCGTGAAGAAAACGCTGGTCGGCCTCGAGATGGTCGATCGAGGCATCGCCCGCGACGGATACAAGGTTCTGGACGAGGGCGGGCGTGAGATTGGCTATGTCACCAGCGGTTCTCCGGCGCCGTTCCTGAAGAAAAATATTGCGCTCGCCTACGTTCCGCCAGCGCAGGCCGCGGTTGGAACGACGTTGAAAGTCGAAATCCGCGGACAGGGCGTGAAAGCGCAAGTCGTGCCGACGCCGTTTTATAAGCGTCCGAAAAGACCTTAAACCACCAAGGACATGAAGTTTCACGAAGGAAAAGCCACGAACTGCAAGCAAGAGCCGAGCAGCGACGGGCGAGCAGCGAATAGCGAATAGCGAATAGCGAAAAGCCAGGGAGCGAGAAGCCGATATGTCTTACCCATCCGACCGCAGATATACAAAAGAACATGAATGGATTACCGCCGACGGCACGATCGGCATCACCGACCACGCCCAGGACTCACTCGGCGACATCGTGTTCGTCGAACTGCCCAAGGTGGGGACGGAGATCGCCACGGCCAAGCCCTTCGGCACGGTAGAGTCTGTGAAGGCCGTCTCCGATTTGTTCGCGCCGGTTTCGGGGACCGTTACTAGCGTGAATGAAGACTTGGCCACGGCCCCAGAGACGGTGAACAAAGATGCGCACGGGGCCTGGATGGTCAAGATCAAGGTGAAGGATCCATCTGAGTTGAATGCGCTGCTTTCGGCGGCGGACTATGAGAAATTTGTGAGCGAAGAGGCGGCACACTGAAAAACATTGCAGAGGTCAGAAGTCAGATTGCAGAAGTGAACCCCTTGGCTCCCACTAATATCACTGGAAGCGGAGGGTTTTACTTCTGCAATCTGACTTCTGACCTCTGCAATAGCCCCATAGATACCACTCGAACGCCACAATCGAAGCGGCCGCTGCCCACATCCAATAAAGGCTCTTATGAGATATCTGCCTAAATCTCCCGCGGATCGCGCCGCGATGCTGCAGGCGATCGGGATCCATTCCGTGGATGATCTCTTCTCCCCGATTCCGGCCGAGTGTCGTCTGACGCGTGATCTCGCTATTCCCCAGCAAATGGCGGAGTCGGAAATCGTGGACTGGTTTAAGCAACGGGCCAAAGAAAACGGTGAAGGTTACACCAGTTTTCTCGGAGCCGGAGCTTACTCCCATTACCGGCCTGTGGTGATTGACGCGCTGGTGCAACGCGGCGAGTTTCTCACGTCCTACACACCGTACCAGGCGGAGTTTGCGCAGGGCACGCTGCAGGCCATCTTCGAGTTCCAGACGATGATCTCGGAACTCACCGGCATGGACCTGGCGAATGCCTCGATGTATGACGGCTCGACGGGCGCGGCCGAGGCCGTGATGATGGCGGTCCGCATCACGGGCAGGCATTCGGGGGTGATCGCCCGGAGCCTGCATCCAGAGTATCGGGATGTGCTCAACACGTACGCGACGCACCAGGCGATTCCGCTGAGGATGGTCTCGTTCACGGACTCGGGACAAGTCGCTCTGAAGGAACTCGAGACGGCAGTGGGCGACGATACCGCGTGCGTCCTGATTCAGTCTCCGAATTTCTTCGGGACGATTGAAGACGTCGAGGCGATTGCCGAGATCGCGCACAAACGCGGAGCACTGCTGATTGTGTCGATCGCCGAAGCTGCGTCGCTCGGGATTGTGGAGCCGCCGCGCACGGCCGACATCGTGGCCATGGAAGCGCAGTCATTCGGAGTGCCGCTCGGATTCGGTGGTCCCTACTGCGGCGTGCTCGCCACGAAAGAGAAATTCGTAAGGCAAATGCCGGGACGCCTGGTGGGCCAGACGGTCGACAAGAACGGCAAACGCGGATTTGTGCTGACGCTGGCGACGCGCGAACAGCACATTCGGCGCGAGAAGGCGACCTCGAATATCTGCACCAATCAGGCGCTGGTCGCGCTGATGGTCAACATTTTCATGACCGTGTACGGCAAGATCGGCTTGCGGGAACTGGCGAAGCAGAACCTGGCGAAGGCCGTTTACGCTGCCGACCAGTTCAGCAAACATGCCAAAGTGCTGTTCGCCGGTGCGCCGCGATTCAACGAGTTCGTGGTCGAGACCAGCGAAGATCCTTACGCTATCAACTCGCGGCTGCTGGGACACAAAATTGTTGGCGGATTTCCGCTGAAGAAGTTTTACCCCGAACTTGGCCACGCGGCGCTGTGGTGCTGCACGGAATTGACGACACGGTCCATGATCGATACCGCGGTCGGCCTCGTCGCCGAGAGCGAACGCTCGGTTCAAACTATGAAAGAAGTCGAGCAGGAGGTGGTGAGATGACGACGAAGCACATAACCCGCAAAGCCACGCGTCACATCAGCCAGAACGAAGGATTGATTTTCGAGAAGTCGTCGCCTGGTAAGGCCGCGTGGAAGTTGCCGCCGCTCGATGTCCCCGACGTGGATACGGCAACGTTGCTGGGCAGGCAGGAGCGCAAGGATCTCGGCGATATGCCAGAGGTCAGCGAGATTGAAATCATTCGCCATTTCACCCGCCTCTCGACGTGGAATTACGCCATTGATCTCGGAATGTATCCGCTGGGCTCTTGCACCATGAAGTACAACCCCCGCGTCAACGAGTTTGTCTCGCGCATCGAAGGCCTCGCGAACGGGCATCCGTATCAAGCCGAAAAGATTTCGCAGGGCGCATTGCGCATCATGAAGACCCTGAGCGACTGCCTGCTCGAAATCACCGGGATGGACGCGATCACGCTGCAACCCGCCGCGGGCGCGCACGGCGAACTGACCGGAATGCTGATGGTGCGTGCGTATCACGAGTCAACGGGGAACGCGCGCAAGAAAATTCTGATTCCCGACTCGGCGCACGGCACGAATCCGGCGACGGCGGCCACAGTAGGTTACGCGGTCGAAAATTTGAAATCGAACGGCCGCGGCATGGTGGACGTGGCGGCGCTGGCGGCGCAGATGAATGAAGACGTCGCGGCGCTGATGGTGACCAACCCGAATACGCTGGGCGTTTTCGAGCAGGAGATTCACAAGATCGCCGAACTCATGCACGCCAAGGGCGGCCTGCTCTACATGGACGGCGCCAACATGAATGCGCTGGTTGCGAAAGCCCGCCCGGGGGACTTTGGCGTCGATGTCATGCACCTGAACCTGCACAAGACTTTTTCGACGCCGCATGGTGGAGGCGGCCCGGGGTCGGGCCCGGTCGCCGTGAAAAAAAATCTCGCGCCGTTCCTGCCGGCGCCGGTCGTCACAACCAAGGCGGATGGCACGCTGGGTTTCGAATACAACCGCCCGCAGTCGGTGGGGCGTGTGCGCGCGTTCTACGGAAATTTCGGAATGTTCATCCGCGCGCTGGCCTACATCTTCGCCAACGGCCCGGATGGCCTGCGCCAGACGACGGAAGACGCCGTGCTCAACGCGAATTACATCCGCAAAGGACTCGAAGGCGTTTACGACCTGCCCTACTCGACGCCGTCCATGCATGAAGTCGTCTTCAGCGACAAGCTGCAGTCGAAGAAGGGCGTGAAGACGATGGACATTGCGAAACGACTGATCGATTACGGATTCCATCCCTACACGACGGCGTTTCCGCTGATCGTCGCAGGCGCGCTGATGATCGAACCGACCGAGAGCGAGCCGAAAGAAGAACTGGATCTCTTCATCGAGGCGATGAAGTCGATCGCGGAAGAAGTGGAAGAAGATCCGCAGTTCGTGCTCGACGCCCCGCACAACACGCGCATTTCGCGTCTGGATGAGACCGCAGCGGCGCGGAAGCCGGTGCTGCGCTGGAAGCCGGAGAACGTGTAATTCGTGTGGGGACGGGCGCCCTCGCCCGTCCAAGCCGAGCGCAAGCTCGGCCCCTCGGCCAGCGTTGGCACAAATGCTGCGGCAAAACTCGGATTTTGACTTTGCTTTGAAGGGGCACGGCTTCAGCCGCGCCGTTCAGACCGACACTAATGCGGGCTTCAGCCCCTGAGGGCGCTCGTGTCAGCGCGCTCCTTGCTAAAATCACCTAAGTCCAAACCTATGCCTGACGATCCGGCCAGCTCCGCAACTGCTCGCCAACTGGCCCGACAACTAGCCGAAGGCCACTACTACGCCGCGCTCGATCTGGTTCTCGGAGGCCACCACGAGCAAGCGGTCGAAGAGTACCGGCAGGCAGTGTCGGCCGATCCCAAGTTCACCGATGCGCTGCATGGACTGAGCCGCGCGCTGCAGGACCTCAACCGCCTCGACGAAGCGATCGTTGTTGCCCGACAAATCTCCGCTATCGATCCCGACGATATTCTGGCGCACACCAGCCTCTCGATCCTGTATCAGAAGAAGGGAATGGTTCCCGAGGCCGAGGCGGAAGGAAACAAGGCGCGTGTGCTGGGATGGAAACAGCAGTTGAAGAAGGGCAGTGGGTGAGGCGCTGCCTGTACCGACAGCTGCGTTCTTGCTAGAATTGTGTGTTCCATCACACTCCGTGCGTCTGAGGAGCATGAGATTCTATGGCCTACGTAATTGCCGAGCCCTGCATCGGAACCAAAGACACCGCCTGTGTTGACTCCTGTCCCGTGGATTGCATTCATCCCAAGAAGGACTCCGACAAGTTTGCGACGGAAGAGATGCTGTATATCGATCCCGTGGAATGCATCGACTGCGGCGCTTGCGTTCCGGTTTGCCCGGTCTCGGCCATCTTCGCGCTCGACGACCTGCCGGAAAAATGGAAAGAGTACACCGAGCGGAATGCGAAGTACTTCGGGCGGTAGTGCAGCTTTCAGCTCTCAGCTATCAGCCGTCAGTTAAACCAGTCCGGCACTCCGAGTCGAATCCAGAGGCGCACGCCAATAAAGGCTCACGCCTTTTGTTTTGCGCTGGCTCGTGGCTCCCGGAAGAACTAGATTCTCTGAGAGCTGATAGCTGACGGCTGACAGCTGCTTCCATTACAATCATCCATTAACCTGTTGGCCTTCCATGGCGCTGAAGGAGTCGGAAGCGATCGTTCTGCGCACGTATCCGTTGCGTGAGTCCGACCTGCTGGTTACGCTCTTTACCCGCATGGAAGGTAAGATGAAAGGCGTGGCGCGCGCGGCCATGAAGTCGAGACGCCGCTTCGGAGGCGCTCTGGAGCCGCTTACCTATGTGCGGGCGTTCTACGACGACCGCGAAGGGCAGGAACTGGCGCGGCTTGATTCCTGTGAAGTGATCGAATCGCCGCTGGCCAGCGAGGTCAGTTATGCGCGGGCCGTGGCACTCGCACACGTCGCCGAATTGCTCGACGAGTTGATGCCTGATCGCGAGGCGAGCGACGCGGTTTTTCGGTTGAGTCTGGCCGTGTTGCATGAACTGCGCGGTCCGGCGTTGTGGATGCCGCTCACGTACTTTGAGCTGTGGATGACGCGGCTCATGGGGTTTCTGCCGGAGTTTTCAGAGTGCGTAGCCTGTGGACGCGCGCTCGACGGCAGCCGGGCGTTCTACCACGCGCTCGCCGACGGCTTGGTGTGCATTGATGACAAGCGGGTGGCGTCGTCGGAACTGTCGCCGGAATCGAGAAGGATTGGGGCCCAGATGCTGCGCTCGCGGGTTTCCGATTTTGCCGAAATTGACTGGCCGAAAGCGGTGTGTGCGGACTTGCGCAAGTTTCTTCTCCAGATTCTGGAGCGGCACATCGAGAAGAAGCTGGTGACGGCGGGAATGCTGGAGAAGATCGGCGGTTAGCTGTTAGCACTTAGCCTTTAGCTCTTGGCTCCTAGCTAAAAGCTAATGGCTAAGAGCTAAGAGCCGAATTGATCACGTGAACTTATCCAACTCCAATTCGCTGACCTTCCAAGAGCTCATCCTCAAGCTGCAGGCTTTTTATGCGGAGCGCGGAGCTGTTATTCAGCAGCCCTACGACGTTGAAGTGGGCGCGGGCACCATGGCGCCGGAGACGTTTCTGCGCGTGCTTGGTCCAACTCCTTACAAGGTTGCTTATGTGCAGCCTTCGCGGCGTCCTGCCGACGGGCGTTACGGGGAGAATCCCAACCGGCTGTTCAAGCACTTGCAGTTGCAGGTGATTCTGAAGCCGCCGCCGGAGAACGTGCAGGATCTCTATCTCGAATCGCTCGGTGCGATCGGAATTGACCTGCGTCAGCACGACATCAAGTTTGAAGAAGATAACTGGGAGTCTCCGACGCTCGGCGCTTGGGGCATCGGATGGCAAGTCATGCTCGATGGCCTCGAGGTGACGCAGTTCACTTACTTCCAGCAGTGTGGCGGCATGGATCTCGATCCCATCTCGGTCGAACTTACTTACGGTCTGGAGCGGCTGTGCGCTTTTCTGCAAGACGTGGATTCCATCTACGACATCGTGTGGGCGCGCGACCCAATGATCGGCGGAGAGAAGACGGGCAAGGAAGTGAAGTACCGAGACGTGCGTCTCGCCGAGGAGCAGCAGTTCTCGGTGTACAACTTCGAAGCGGCGGATGTGCAGAGTGCATGGAAGCATTTCGAACTCTGCGAGGCCGAGTGCAAGGCGCTGATTGATCGCTATGCGGCGCTTGGCAAAGACAAGTCGGACGAGCAGAAAATCCATGAGAGTATGCAGAGATTAGACAAGATACAGCTAGCTGACGTAGCGCGCGAGAAATCGCGGTTTCCATTGTTGGGCGCTTACGATCTGTGCCTGAAATGCTCGCATTACTTCAATATTCTCGATGCCCGGGGCGCGATTTCGGTGACCGAGCGTGTCGGCGTCATTGCGCGGGTGCGGGCGCTGGCTGTGGGGATTGCCAAGGCTTGGATGGATCAGCAGTACTCTTCGGAAGAACAGAACATTGGCCAAGCTTCAAAGCCCGGAGCTAAGGAAGAGAAAGGCAAGCTGGCTCCGGTTGTCACATAGAATTCTGAAGTTTTGTCATCCTGAGCGGAGTGAGAACTTCGCAACGCGAAGTTCTCACGGAGTCGAAGGACTCCTGCACCGTGAGCAGTCGTGTGACGGCGTATAGGCATTCTCACTGTGCAGAATGTGGTGAGTTGGATGCATCGTGAGAATACCCCGACGCATTACTCGAAGGAATACACGCTCACGGGGTCCTTCGACTTCGCAGATCGATTCGCTTCGCGAATCGTTCTGCTACGCTCAGGATGACAAACGAATAAAGTATGGCTGACTTTTTGCTCGAAATCGGATGCGAAGAAATCCCGGCGCGGATGATTGACGCTGCCTCTCGCGAGTTGCGCGAACGCTTGAACACGCTATTACTGCGCGAGCGCCTCGAACCCGCCGGAGCGATTTCTCATCTCGACACACCGCGCCGTCTCGCCGTTCTTGCCTCCGGCATTCCCGCCGCGCAGCCCGATATTACCGAGCGGGTGAACGGCCCGTCCGCGCACGTCGCCTATAAGGACGGGCAGCCGACGCCGGCAGCGCATGCGTTTGCCAAGAAAGTCGGCGTGGATGTTGGTAATCTCGAGAAAGTCAGCACTCCGAAGGGCGAATATCTTTCGGCTACGGTCACGCGGAAAGGCCGCACCGCCGCCGAGATTCTCGCCGAGACGCTTCCCAAGGAAATCTCCGCGCTTTACTGGCCGAAGAACATGTACTGGCGCAAGCGCGGGGAAGTTTTTGTTCGTCCGGTGCGCTGGCTGGTGGCGATGCTCGATGAGCAGGTCGTGCCGCTGGAATTATTCGGCCTCGCAGCCGGCAAGACTTCCCGCGGACATCGCATCATCGCTAGCGACAGCGTCGCCATCTCCAAGCCCAGCGCCTATGTCGAAGCCCTGCGCGGCGCGAAGGTTCTTGGTGCGGCCGAGCGCGAGCAGGTGATCCGCAAAGCGCTCGACGCGGCCACTCGCACCATTCCCGGTGCGCGCTGGCGCGAAGACAAGCCGCTCCTTGCGACCGTCGTCAACCTGACGGAATTTCCCTCCGCTATCCTCGGCAGCTTCGATCCCGAGTTTCTCGATCTGCCCGAAGAGGTGCTGGTCACGGTGATGCGCGACCACCAGAAATATTTCGCCATCGAAGATGTGAACGGGAAACTGCTTCCCCACTTTCTGGCGGTGCTCAACACGGCTGCCGACTCGGACGGATTGATCCGCCACGGCAACGAACGTGTTTTGCGCGCGCGCTTCAACGATGCGCGCTTTTTCTGGCAGACCGACCAGAAACAGACCCTCCGCCAGCGCGTCGATTTGCTGCGCCATGTTACGTTCCAGAAAGATCTCGGCAGCTACTACGACAAGACGATGCGCGTGCAACGGATGGCCAGTTGGCTGGCCGAGACGGTGAAACAGAGCGGCATGGCCATTCGTCCGGGCATAGTCCACAAAGCGGCGCTGCTGGCCAAGACCGATCTGACCACGGAACTGGTCAAGGAATTCACCGAACTCCAGGGAATTGTCGGCGGCCTTTATGCGCGCGTGCAGCGGCTCGATGAGGACATGAAGCCCGACGTGCAGTTGGCAGTTTCGCGGGCCATCTACGATCATTACAAGCCCGAATCGATGGAAGACGACGCTCCCGCGACTGTCGAGGGCGCGGTTCTCTCGATCGCCGATAAGGCCGACTCGATCGCCGGAATGTTCGCGCTCGGTCTCATCCCCAGCGGATCGAAAGATCCGTTCGCGCTGCGCCGCCAGGCGAACGGCATTGTGAAGACGATCGCCGAGCATAAACTGCCGTTGCGTCTTTCGGAGATCATGGCCGATGCTCGCGTTCGCTATCACGGCTCCGAGGCGGAGAAGAAGTTCTCCAACGCCTCCTACCCCGAATCGGTGCGCAGTTTCTTCCGCGAGCGCCTCGAGTTCTACTTGAAGGACGCGCGTGGCTATGCGTATGACGTGGTCAGCGCCGTACTCGCTGTCGACTCCGACGATGTGGTGGACGCCGTTGCCCGTGCCGAAGCCGTGAGCAAAGTGCGCGGCTCGGCCGACTTCGAATCCATCTCCAGTGCCTTCAAGCGTATGAAGAACATTATGCGCCAAGCATCTGAAAAGACAAAAGTTATTGCGTTACGCGTTGACCCCGTCGGCCTGCAGGAAGAATCCGAAAAGGAACTGGCTGCGCTGATCCCGCAGACCGCGGCAACGGTCGAGAAGCTGCGCGCGGCGCGCGATTATGAAGGGGCGCTGCTCGAGATCGCGAAGCTGCGTCCCGCGATCGACAAATTTTTCGACAAGGTCATGGTCATGGTTGACGATGACAATCTCCGCGCCAACCGCTTGGCTCTATTGCAGACCGTAGTTAAAGAATTCTCCACTATTGCCGATTTTTCTGAGATTGTGACCGAAGGCAAGGAATCTACGAAATAATAGATAATAGAAAGAAGAGGACCCACATGGCAACGACGACTCTCCCTGATACCGAAATCATCGACACGAAACCCACAACCACAAAATATGTGTACTTCTTCGGCGGCGGCAAGGCCGACGGCAATGGCAAGATGAAAGACGTTCTCGGCGGCAAAGGCGCTGGACTCGCCGAGATGACGAACGCCGGCCTCCCGGTGCCTCCCGGCTTCACCATTCAGACTGAGGCCTGTCGCGAATACATGCGCCTCAACGCGGTGTCGAAGGAAGTGGACCGCCAGATGGATGAAGCGCTGGCCAGGCTCGAGACTCTTCAGGGCCAGAAGCTCGGCAAGGGCGAGAACCCGCTGCTGGTAAGCGTGCGCTCGGGCGCGAAATTCTCGATGCCCGGCATGATGGACACGATTCTCAACCTCGGCCTGAACGACAAAAGTGTGGAGGCGCTGGCCAAGCGCAGCAACAATCCACGTTTCGCTTATGACTCCTATCGCCGCCTGATTCAGATGTTCGGCAACGTCGTGCTCGACATCGAGAAACCCGTATTCGACGAAATTTTCGATGCCAAGAAAAAGCAGAAGAAAACCAAGCTCGACACGGACCTCGACGCCAAGGCGCTGCAAGAGGTGATCGCGGAGTACAAGAAAGCCGTCAAGAAGCACGCCAAGCGCGACTTTCCGCAGGACCCGCACGAGCAACTGATCATGTCGCGGGACGCGGTGTTCCGCTCGTGGCAGAACGATCGCGCCAAGCACTATCGCCGCATCAACAACATCGATGACATGCTCGGCACCGCGGTCAACGTGCAAGCCATGGTATACGGCAACCTCGGCGACACCAGCGGTACGGGCGTGGGCTTTACGCGCAATCCAGCCACGGGCGCGAAGGAGTTCTACGGCGAATTTCTGATGAACGCGCAGGGCGAAGATGTGGTTTCGGGCGTGCGTACGCCAGTGCCCATCCTCGAACTGCAGAAGATCATGCCCGATGTCTACAACCAGCTCCGCGAAATCACCACGCGGCTCGAAAAGCATTACAAAGATATGCAGGATTTTGAGTTCACTATCCAGG
Organism: Candidatus Acidiflorens stordalenmirensis; assembly: GCA_003139995.1. Lineage (GTDB taxonomy): Bacteria > Acidobacteriota > Terriglobia > Terriglobales > Acidobacteriaceae > Acidiflorens > Acidiflorens stordalenmirensis. The sequence goes on from PLIC01000121.1 coordinate 13,053, forward strand.
ATGGCAAGCTCTACATGCTGCAAACGCGCAACGGCAAGCGTACCGGGCGAGCCGCTGTCCGGGTGGCGATCCAGATGGTGGATGAAGGACTGATCACCAAGGAAGAAGCGATCTTCCGTGTGGAACCGAACCAGCTCTATGACTTTCTGGTGCCGGGGTTGGATGAGAAGAGCACGAAGGTGGAAGTGCTGGCGACGGGATTGCCGGCGTCACCGGGCGCGGCGGTCGGGCAGATCGTTTTCACCGCGGAAGAAGCGGTGAAAAAGGCCGGACATGGCGCCAAGAAGAATCCTGTGATTCTGGTGCGCGCGGAAACGACTCCGGAAGATATCCAAGGCATGGAAGTTGCCGCCGGCATTTTGACTTCGCGCGGCGGCATGACCAGTCACGCCGCCGTAGTCACGCGTGGCATGGGGAAATGCTGCGTGGCGGGCGCGGGAGATATTCAAGTCGATGAGCGAGCTGGGGAAATGCGCGCCAAGGGCCAGGTGTTCAAAGAGGGAGACTGGATCTCGCTCGATGGCACGAGCGGGCGCGTGATCAAGGGGAAACTGAACACGCTGGAGGCGTCGGCCGACGATGAGGACCTGCAGAAGCTGTTGAGCTGGGCAGAGCCGTTCCGCAAGATCGGCGTGCGCGCGAATGCGGACATTCCGCGTGATGCGATTCAGGCGCGGGCCTTTGGCGCCGAAGGTATTGGGCTGTGCCGCACCGAGCACATGTTCTTTGCCCCAGACCGCATCCCACATATGCGCGCCATGATTCTCGCCGACAACGAGAAAGACCGGCGCGCCGCGCTAAAGAAGTTGCTGCCCATGCAGCGCGAGGATTTCATCGGGCTGTTTAAGGCTATGGCAGGGTTGCCGGTGACGATCCGCACGCTCGACCCGCCGCTGCACGAGTTTCTGCCCAAGCGCGAGGAGCTCATGGTTGACATCGCCAGCCTGCCCAGTGCCGGGGCGAAGCAGAAGAAAGCTCTGGTGGAGGGATATCGCGAGTACGGCGCGAAAGGGGCCGGCGATCTGAAGAAAATTCTTTCCAGGCTGCTGGCACGTGTGGAAGAGTTGCACGAGTTCAATCCCATGCTGGGGCTTCGCGGATGCCGCTTGGGGATCTCCCATCCGGAGATCACTGAGATGCAGGCGCGGGCCATTTTTGAAGCGGCCGTGACCGTGGAGAAGCAAGGCATCAAGACCCACGCGGAAGTGATGATCCCGCTGGTCGGGACCGTGAAAGAAATGGCAAACCAGGGGGCGATCGTCCGGCGCGTGGCGGAAGAAGTGTTTAAGGAAAAGGGAAGGCACGTGCACTACCTGGTGGGCACCATGATTGAGCTGCCCCGCGCCTGCCTGGTTGCGGGCGAGATTGCCAAGGAAGCGGAGTTCTTCTCGTTTGGCACGAACGACCTGACCCAGACCACGTTCGGCTTCTCACGCGACGACGTGAACAAGATTCTGACGACGTATCTGGCGGAAGGGATTCTGAAGCAGGATCCGTTTGCCGCGATCGACCAGGAAGGTGTGGGCGAACTGGTGCGGATCGCGATCGAACGGGGGCGGAAGACGCGTCCGAAACTGGAGGTGGGGATCTGCGGCGAGCACGGCGGTGACCCGTCGTCGGTGGAGTTCTGCCATCGGGTGGGAATGGATTATGTGTCTTGCTCGCCGTTCCGCGTGCTGACGGCGCGGCTGGCGGCGGCCCAGGCCGCAGCCGGCGAAAAGCTGCAGGGCGAGGCTGAACGAACAAAATAGCTTTCGCAGGGCATCGAGGCCCATCATCGTGGGTTCGATGCCCTTTTCTTTTTGCGCGGAAGGCAATCATTGATGACTCATGTAGTCACCATTCGACCGGCCATGGAGCCTGAAGTCGATTGGTGTGCGCAGTTGATGGCAGGCAATGACCCGTGGCTCACGTACAGATGTTCCGTTCAGTGGAACCGGCACGTTCTCAACTGGCCAGGTAGTTCTCTATATGTTGCCGCTGCCGAGGAGATCATCGGCTTCATCCTTCTTCACCAGAAAGGTTTCCTGGGTTCACCTTATATTGCCGCTGTGGTCGTAGCGCAGGAGTTTCGAGGCACAGGAACCGGCGGCAGTATGTTGGAGTTCGCAGAGCAAGCCTTTGCTGGAGCGCGCCACGCATTTCTTTGTGTTTCGTCGTTCAATTCCCGGGCATTGCCGTTTTACCAGCGGCACGGGTATGTCAAGGTTGGCGAGCTTCCAGACTTTATCGCGGATGGCTTTTCAGAATTTCTGATGTGTAAACGATTGCGTTAAGGGGAAGTCCGTTCTTCGGCGCGAAGCAGCCCGAGTGGTGACGACAGAATTGCGAGACGATGAAGAGCGGCACTCGGGCGCCCCTACTGCACTCTCTGCAGCCGCGCGATCAGCTTCTGCGCCAGATTTTCCTCCGACTCGGACCACAGCAACCGTCCCGTTGCCCCTGCATTCTTTTCCACCTGCGCGGTGAACTCCACCAACTTGTGTACATTGCTGCGGACATTCCGTTCCCCTTCGGATGTCAACTCGACTTCTTCGTGGAGGAAAGAAGTATCCAAGCCGAAATCAATTTGAATGTGCCCGGTCTCTTCCGCTGCCCGCTCTTCAAATTCCATCCCTTGCGCAATCACACGCACCAGCGACGGCTCCTGCACCCATTTCTCCGCGCCCTCTGGTGGAGTCCACAAATCCCAATAAGCTTCGAAAACGTAGGCATAGTCGTCGTGCAGAAGTTCCGCGGCCACTTCCGCCGCATCTTCCGGCGGAACGCCAGGAAAGAAGCGGCGCTCTAGAATAGTCGGCTCGCTCCATGAGACCGGCTGGATCGCCGCGTAGGTCACCCGGTCCCGCGCCGGAGAAAACGGAATCTGCCGGAGCACGCTGACCGTCCGTGGAAGAATTTCGGACCGATCGAAGCTCGGAAACCACAGGCTCAAGTAAAGCGAATCGCCCATGGATGTATTCTAAATCGCAGGCGCGTTCGATACGAGGGTCGAGTGTGTCAACCCGTGTCAGCCCAAGCTGAGCCCGTGTCAGAGCATCTGGTTTTGACGCGAGAAAAGCGCCCCGTCAGTATGAACTCCGGCGGCAAACGACCATCTCACCCAGGTCCCCGTCGTCTAGCCTACGATCGACACTGACTTGCGAGTGAGTTCACTCAAACCGTGGCCGTCTCCGGCATGGCAAGCGCGAAGTCTTCGTGCTCTGTGCGCGCGATGATTTCGTCCTGCAAGGCGCGGGTTAAGTCGCAGAAGTAGTCGCTATAACCGGCGACTCGCACGATCAAATCGCGGTGCTTCTCGGGATCGGCTTGCGCGGCGCGCAGGTTGGCAGCAGTGACCACATTGAACTGAATGTGATGTCCACCCAGGCGGAAATAGGAGCGGACCAGTCCCGCCACTTTGTCGAGTCCAGCTTCACCTCTTAGTAACTGCGGCGTGAATTTCTGGTTGAGCAGCGTTCCTCCGGTACGGGCATGATCCATCTTGGCGGCGGACTTGATGACGGCGGTGGGCCCGTTGCGGTCCGCGCCCTGAACGGGCGAAATGCCATCGGAAAGAGGCTCCCAGGCGCGGCGCCCGTCCGCTGTGGCTCCGGTCATCGAACCAAAGTAGACGTGGCAAGTCGTCGAAAGATAGTTGACCCGGTAAAATCCCCCTTTCGTGTTTCTCCGCCCATCGACATCGTCGAAAAAGGCGTTGAACACATCGATGAGAACCGCATCCGCGTAGTCATCGTCATTACCGAACTTCGGCGTCTTGTTCCAAAGCCGCAGGCGCAACTTTTCCCGACCCTCGAAATTGCTTGCCAACGCTTCTATTAACTCGTCCATAGTTAAGGTGTGTTGGTCGAAGACGTGGTACTTAATGGCGGCAAGACTGTCAGTGCAAGTTGCCGGCGCCACTCCCATGATATAAGTCGTGTTGTAATGCGGGCCGCCGTTGTTGTAGTCCTTACCCTTCGCGATACAGTCGTCAACCAGCATGGAGAGGAACGGGGCCGGCATGTAGTCCGCGTACAACCGCTCGATGACATTGTTGCCCCGCACCTTGACATCGACAAAGTAGTGGAGCTGCTTGCGGAACGCGGCAAACAATTGCTCATAGGAAGAGAAAGTGGCCGCCACCCCAGTCTCGATTCCGATCTTCTTCCCGGTGCGCGGATCCACTCCGTTGTTCAGCGTGATCTCAAGCACCTTGGGGAGATTGAAGTATCCCGTGAGGATATAAGCTTCTTTTCCAAACGCGCCGGTCTCGACGCAACCCGAGGTTCCGCCGCACCGCGCGTCTTCCACCGACTTACCCTGCCGTAGTAACTCCTCAACCACCATATCGGCGTTGAAGATCGAGGGCTGTCCCCAGCCTTGGCGCACGATTTCCAGGCCACGCTTCAGAAACGCATCCGGACTCTTTTTACTCAGTTGTAGGTTCGAGGAGGGTTGTAATATGTGCATTTCATCAATGACATCGAGAATCAGATAGGTAACGTCGTTCACACCGTCCGATCCGTCGCGCTTCAACCCGCCATTATTGATGTTTGCGAAGTCGGTGTAAGTGCCACTCTCCGCCGCCGTCACGCCGACCTTAGGGGGAGCGGGCTGATTGTTGAACTTGACCCACTGGCATTCGAGCAGTTCCTTGGCTCGGTCTCTGGTCAACGTGGCTTCTTCCATGCCCTTCTGATAGAAGGGATATAGATGCTGATCGAAGCGCCCCGGGCAAAAGGAATCCCAGGTGTTCAGCTCAGTTACCACGCCAAGATGAGTGAACCAATAGGCCTGTAATGCTTCCCAAAAGTCACGCGGAGCGTGGGCCGGTACGTGGCGACACACAGCGGCGATCTTACATAACTCCGCCCGGCGTGCGGGCTCGGTTTCCGCGTTAGCCAGTTCCTCTGCTTTTTCGGCGTGGCGTTGCGCAAATCGGATTACCGCGTCGGCCGCGATCGCCATGGCCCGCAGTTCATCTCTCTTCGCGGACGCTTCGGGGTCGTTGAAATCGTCCAAGCGGGACAAGGCGATTGCGATATCGGCTTTCAGATCCAGCAGACCTTTGCGGTAGATGACGTCGCCCAACACGGTGTGTCCGGGCGCGCGTTGTTCCATAAACTCGGTGAAGATGCCAGCTTCATAAGCGTTCTTCCACTCTGGGGTCATCTCCGCGAAAATCAGGTCGCGCATCGAGCGGCCCTGCCAATACGGAATTACCTTATCCTTCTGGACCTGCCGGGCGTGGTCATCCACGGAATAGGAAATCTTCTCGCGCGAATTCAGGATTTCAAAGTCGTCGAGGCTATGGCAGCACAGTTCCGGGAAAGTGGGGGCGGCCTTGGGCCCGGGACCGCGCTCGCCGACAATTAACTCGTCCCTTCCAATGTAGATCTCTTCGTTCTCCATCAGGTATTGAAAAGCGCGAGCACGGCGGATGGGGACGGAGGCGGTTTGATCCTGGCGATAAAACTCGGTGATCAGCGCCGCACGTTCGATGGAAAGCCTGGGTTTTGTTTCGAGCGTCGCTTGTCTCAGTCTGCTTACGCGTTCGTTCATGTCAGCCTCCAATCCGCACTTTGAACCCGGCGCGCCTCAGGCGCGCTGCCATAGTTTCCATTTGCCCCGCAGTGGGCGGATCCACTCCCTCCATCCCGTAGGACAGGCGCAGTCTGTGGTATTTGTCGCTTCCGATTCGGTGGTAGGGGAGAAGGTCGACTTCTCGAAGACCCAATGGAGACAAAAACTCGGATAACTCGTCTAAGTTGCCGCTATCGTTGTTCACTCCGGGAATTATGGGAATGCGGACGATCACCGCGCTTCCGCGTTCCGCCAGCAGTTTCAGGTTCCGTAGGATTAAGTCGTTCTTCACGTCAGTGAAGCGCTGGTGTTTTTCACAATCCATCAATTTTAGATCGTAGAAGAAGAGATCGACGTTCTCGCTGATTCGGAGTATGACGTCGGAATCCGCCAATCCGCAGGTGTCGAGAACGGTCCGAATCCGCCGGGCCCGGCAGACGGCCAGCAGCGATTCCACAAAGGCTGCCTGCATCAGAGGTTCACCGCCGGAAACTGTAATACCGCCACCGGACTCATCGAAGAAGACTTGGTCTTTCGAAACCTCTGCGAGCACTTCAGGTACAGTCATCCAGCGGCCTGCGAGTTGACGCGCGGCTGTCGGGCAGGCATTCACACATTCTCCGCAACGCTGGCACAGATCGGGATCGTGGATGAGTTGCCGGTCCAAATGAAGCGCGCCGCGTGGGCAGGCGCGGACGCAGTCTCCACAGCGGATGCAACGTTCTTCAAAATAAATCAGCTCCGGTTCCGGCAATCGACTCTCGGGGTTGTGACACCAGCGGCAGCGCAAGGGACAACCTTTGAGAAATACAGTGGTTCGAATTCCCGGCCCGTCGTGGAGCGCGAAGCGCATGAGATTAAAGACCAAACCGGCGGGCGCCTGCGCGGGTTGCAGACTCGAATGGTTCGGTGCGGCGGTTTGCGGTAGGCTGCCCATTTTCAATCACCACTGCATACTATATATAATATGTCAATCAACCTCCCGCCGTATGTGATCGCAGTCACAGAGGCGGTAAGGCAGTCTACTGTCGCATGGCGACCGAAGAATCGCTGGTTCTGGGTGGTGCCGGCGCGACTGCGGTATGCTGACCTCGGGCGAACTTACCTGTCCACGCACGGAATCGTTCGAGATGAACCGGCTGGAACGCTGCGAGCGGCCATTGCCGCGGATGAGTGAGTATAACCTGTTACGCAGTGTCGCCCTCACGGAAGCGGAGGTGCGCGATGAAAGAGCAACCCCACGCTCTCGAACATGCCAGTGTGAAGCAGTATTGCAAGGCGCTGCGCATGCCGGTGGTTGGAGTGGACTTCGTGCGCGACGTTGCTCGGGTAAGACGGGGGAAACCCCAAAGCTGTCCAGGATCTGCTGAGGCATGCGTCGTGTGGAATCACGATGAATGTTTACGAATCGGCGGTTTCGGACGAGGAGCGGGAAGCTCACAGCAGCGTGGTGCGCTCGTGCCCCGTGCGTCAACCCGTGCTCGGCAAGAATCAGGTATACTTACGCGTGCCTGCTTCCACGAGGTCCCCGTCGTCTAGCCTGGCC
>PLIC01000122.1 GCA_003139995.1 Candidatus Acidiflorens stordalenmirensis
GTGGTTGGTTTCGGATCGGGCAAAGCGAAGGAAGTTCCGCAGGCCATCCGCAAGGGGATCGAGGCGGCGAAGAAGAACCTGATGAGGATCAACCTGACGCAGACCACGGTGCCACATACGGTGCTCGGACGTTTTGGCTCGGGCATGGTGCTGCTGAAGCCGGCGCCGGAAGGCACGGGTGTGATTGCAGGCGGAGCGGTGCGGGCGGTGATGACGTCGGCGGGCGTTCAAAATGTGCTGACGAAGTCGATTGGCACGAACAATCCGCACAACGTGATCAAGGCGACGTTCGAGGCGCTGAAGAAGCTCAAGAGCCGGGAAGCCGTCGCGGCACTGCGGGGCAAGTCGGTGGAGGAGTTATAAGAAAGTTTCAAGGTTTCAACGTTTCAAGGTTTCAAAGTTGACCTTGCGAAGCCGGTTTTACCTTGAGACTCTGAAACCTTGAAACTCTGAAACCTTAAGGATCGAGATGACAACCAAGACATCGAAATCGGTCGCGAGCGGCAAGATCCAGTTGAAGTGGGTGCGGTCGATAATCTGCACTCCGGTAAAACACAGGAAAGTTGTCAAGGGGCTGGGATTCACCCGGCTGAACCAGGTGATTGAGCGGCCGGACACGGCCGCGATTCGCGGCATGGTGAAGAAGGTGCCGCACCTAGTGGAGATTGTAAAGTAGCAAGGTTTCAAAATTGCAAGGTTGCAAGGTTTCAAGGTAAAACTCCGAAGCACTCGGTTTTTCCTTGAAACTCTGAAACCTTGAAACCTTGAAACATGGAATCTGACTTATGAATCTTTCAACGATCAGGGCACCCCGCAAGTCAACGGAAAAGCGGAAGCGGGTCGGACGCGGTATGGGGTCGGGCATGGGCAAGACTTCCACGCGCGGTCACAAGGGGCAGTGGTCACGATCGGGTGCGCGGCTGATTCGCGGGTTTGAAGGCGGGCAGATGCCGTTGCACCGGCGCGTGCCGAAGCGCGGGTTCAAGAACATTTTCCGCGAGGAATACGCCGTCGTGAACCTGGACCGGCTGGCGGCGCTCGGCGAAACCGAAATCACGCCCGAGTCGCTGAAGAAGGCGGGCGTGGTGAATGGCAAGCAGCCGGTCAAGATCCTGGGCAACGGCGAACTGAAGACGGCGATTACCGTTCATGCGCATAAGTTTTCGAAGTCGGCGCAGGAAAAAATCGCCAAGGCGGGCGGCAAGTTCGAGGTCTTGCAGTAATGCTGGAAAAGCTGGCGAACATCTTCCGGGTTCCCGACCTTCGCAAGCGCGTGCTGTTCACGCTCGGCCTGCTGGCGGTGTATCGCATCGGCGGCCACATCCCGACGCCGGGGATCAACGGCGACCGGCTGGCGGAGTTCTTCGAACGGAACAAGGGCTCGGTGCTGGGCTTCGTGGATCTGTTCAGCGGCGGCAACTTGCGGCGGCTCACGATTTTCGCGCTGGGCATCATGCCGTACATCACGGCGTCGATCATTCTGCAGTTGCTGACGGTGGTGTATGAGCCGCTTGCCAAGCTGCAGAAAGAAGGCGAACTTGGCCGGAAGAAGATCACCCAGTGGACGCGTTATCTTACGGTGGTTTTGAGTGCGGTGCAGTCGTTTGGCATTGCCATCAGCTTGCAAAAAGGAGGGGGCGATTTCGTCCTCAATCCCGGGCCGCGCTTCATCCTGATGACCATGCTGACGCTGACCACGGGCAGCGCCTTCATCATGTGGCTGGGCGAGCANNCTCTTGATTTTTGCCGGCATCGTGGTCGGTCTGCCGCGCGGCGTCATCGATCTATACCAGAAGGCAAGCACTTCCGCCTGGGGAGTATGGACGGCCCCAGGCATCCTGATGCTGCTGGCGCTGATGATCGCGGTGGTGGCGTTCATCGTTTTTGTGGAGCGCAGCGAGCGCCGGATCCCGGTGCAGTATGCCAAGCGCGTAGTCGGACGCAAAGTGATGGGCGGGCAATCCACGCACCTGCCGCTGCGGGTGAATGCGGGCGGCGTGATGCCGGTGATTTTCGCGTCTTCGATTATCGCCTTGCCGCAGATGCTGGGTGCGGCGTTCCACAACAACAAGGTGGTCGGCCCGATTCTCGACGCGATGCGCTGGGGTGAGCCGCTGTACACCTTGCTCTATTGCCTGGGGATTATTTTCTTTGCCTACTTCTATATCTCGATCGTGTTCAATCCGAACGAGGTCGCGGACAACATGCGGAAGTGGGGAGGGTTTGTTCCCGGCATCCGACCGGGGAAGCGGACTGCGGATTTTATCAACGATGTTCTAACCCGGCTCACGCTGGTGGGCGCGCTCTACCTGATTTTGATTTCGCTGATTCCGGAATGGATGTTGGCGGGCATCAGGCTGAACCACCTTCCGCTGGTGGGGCGATTCTTTGAGAACCTGCCCACCTGGATAACGACCGGCCTGGGAGTGAATTTTTATTTTGGCGGGACCTCGCTGCTAATCGTGGTGGGCGTTGCCATGGACACGGTCACGCAGATTGAGGCGCAGCTGATCATGCGGCACTACGATGGATTCACGCCGAAGAGCGGCCGGATTCGCGGACGCCGGACTTGGTGATCGGGGTCTGGTGATCGAGATCGCATGGCGGTCGGAGGGAGCCCGTGGTACAAAGTTTTTTTGAGCGCGGAGCAGGGTGGTATTTCCGCGACGGGAAATACGAGTAAGAGGAACCTTTGCGGTGGCCAACGAGTCGGCTAACGACACTGCGCGAAACATTGGCCCCGTGATTCTTCTAGGGCCTCCCGGGGCCGGGAAGGGTACGCAGGCCAAACAGATTGCCGACCGTTACGAGGTGCCGCAGATAGCGACGGGCGATCTTCTGCGGGATCACGTAGGGCGTGGCACTGAGCTGGGCCTTGAAGCCGCGGCGATCATGGCGCGAGGCGAGTTGGTGCCTGACGAGTTGATGTACGGCATCGTGGCCACGCGGCTGCGGGAAGCCAATTGTCAACGCGGATATGTGCTGGATGGCTTCCCAAGGACAGCCGCCCAGGCAGGATGGCTGGACGCTTTCCTGGAAAAAGAGGTCTTTGAAAAGAAATCGGAAAAGTCGCAGAAGTGTCCGCCGGTTGTGATCCAGTTGCTCGTGGACTATACTGAATTACTGCTGCGGCTTACTGGGCGGCGTTCGTGTCCCACCTGTGGACGGCTCTATAACATTCACTTTCAGCCACCTCTCGTCGACGAGTTGTGTGATGTGGACGAATCGAAGCTGGTGATCCGCAACGACGATCGGGAAGAAGTCATTTCCGGGCGATTGGCTGCCTATGAGACGGAGACCAAGCCGGTAGCGGATTATTACCGGGCGCAGCGGCGGCTGGTGGCGGTCAATGCGGACCGGCCGATGGAAGATGTTACGGCGGAGATTTTCGGCGTGATTGACAGTCATTGTAAGGACAGTCATTGCCAGGGTGGATGCTAGTAGCGGAACGGCGAAGCTTGAATCAACGAAGCTAGGGTCGACGAAGTTAGGATCGAAGTTAGAGTCACTAAAGTTAGAGTGAATGATGAGTTTTGGAGAAGACCGGATCATCCGCAAGTCGCCGGAAGAAATCGAAAAGATGAGGCGGAGCGGGAAGATGGTCCGCCAGGTTCTGAACCACCTGAAAACTGTGGTGGCGGCTGGCGTAACAACGATGGACCTGGAGAAGGCCGCGGAGAAGATGATCGCGGAGCTTGGGGCCGTCCCGGCGTTCAAGGGATATTACGGCTATCCATGTGTGCTGTGCACTTCGATCAATGAAGAAATCGTGCACGGGATCCCGTCGGAAAAGCGTGCGCTGAAAACGGGAGACATCGTTTCCATCGACTGCGGAGTCGTATGCGATGGGTATTACGGAGACGCGGCCATTACGGTGCCGGTGGGCGATGAGCTGACTGCGGAATTGAAGAAGCTGCTCGAGGTGACCGAGGCTTCGCTCTACAAAGGCATCGCGCAAGTGAAGATCGGCAACACGGTGGGACACGTTGGGTCGGCGATCCAAAGGCACGTGGAAGCGAACGGGTTCAGCGTGGTGCGAGAATTTGTGGGCCACGGCATCGGGACGAAGCTGCATGAAGCGCCGCAGATTCCGAACTTTGGCAAAAAGGGCCAGGGCGCGGAGTTGACCGAAGGCATGGTCCTAGCAATTGAGCCGATGGTGAACTCGGGGGGTCCCGAGACCAAGGTTTTGAGCGATAAGTGGACGGCCGTGACGCTCGACGGCAGTTACAGCGCGCACTTTGAGCATTGCGTTGCGGTAACGAGGCAAGGGCCGGTGATTTTGACCCAGTAGGGCTTTCAGGCATCAGCTCTCAGCTTTCAGTTACGGCGCTGAGATTAGAGTTGACAACTGATAGCTGATAGCTGATAGCTACTAAGGAGTCGATGAGCAAAGAAGACGCGATTGAAGTGATGGCAACGGTGATCGAGCCGCTGCCCAACGCCATGTTCAAGGTGGAGCTCGAAAACAAGCACCAGGTACTGGCGCACGTTTCCGGCAAGATGCGGAAGAATTTCATACGGATACTGCCGGGAGACAAAGTCGCGGTCGAACTTTCTCCATACGATCTGAATCGCGGGCGGATTGTGTACCGCTACAAGTGACGCCGTTTTGCGGGCGTGAGCGAAGCCGGGGTGGAGGAGCGGGAGCCCGCAGGCGTCATCCCTTCGGCAGGCTCAGGGCAGGCCCTGAGCGAAGCGAAGGATCTAGACGAATTTGCAGTTGCAGTTTTTGAAAACTGGCAACTGAGAACTGAGAACTGGTTTATGAAAGTAAGGGCATCGGTTAAGAAGATTTGCGACAAGTGCAAGGTCATCCACCGCAAGGGAGTAGTGCGGGTGATCTGCGAGAACTCCAAGCACAAGCAGCGTCAGGGCTAAGTAAAGAAGGTTAAGAGAGGGATCATGGCTCGTATTGCAGGCGTCGATCTTCCGCGTAACAAGCACGCGAATATCGCGCTCACTTACATCTACGGCATTGGCACTTCACGCGCGGCGCGCATTCTGGACGCGGCGAAAGTGGACCCGATGAAGAAAGTGCAGGACCTCGGGGAAGATGAGGTCAACCGCATCCGCCAGGTCATCGAGGCGGAGGGCTCGGTGGAAGGCGACTTGCGCAAAGACGTTTCGATGAACATCAAGCGGCTCATCGAAATCGGGTCTTATCGCGGATTCCGTCATCGCCGGAACCTGCCGGTTCGCGGGCAGCGCACCCACACCAACGCCCGCACCCGCAAGGGTCCGCGCAAAGGCACGGTCGCGCAGAAGAAGAAGACAGCTAAGGCGTAGTTGCCACTTGCCAGTGGTCAGTTGCCAGTTAGACCGACCTTGGCGCAGGCAGACACGAACTGACAACTGGCCACTGGCCACTGGAAACTGAACTTATGGCAAAACCGGCAGTAGCAGGCGGCGCGGCGGCGCCCGAGAAAAAAGGCAAGAAGAAGACGTTCAAGAAGAAAGAGCGCAAGCACGTCCCGCACGGACTGGTGCACGTACAAGCCTCTTTCAACAATACCATCGTGACCATCACGGACATGACCGGCAACGTGCTGGCGTGGAAGAGTTCGGGGTCGCTCGGTTTTCGTGGGTCTCGTAAAGGGACTCCGTTTGCGGCGCAGCAGGCAGCGGCGAACGCCGCCAGCATGGCGCGCGATCACGGAGTGCGCACGGTGGATGTGCGTGTAAGCGGTCCGGGATCGGGGCGTGAATCGGCGGTGCGCGCGCTGGCCTCAGCGGGAATCGAAGTGCGGTCCATTAAGGACACGACGCCGATTCCGCATAACGGTTGCCGGCCGCCGAAACGGCGGAGAGTGTAAAGGCAAGTACCCAGTAAGAACCGCCGAACGTGGGTTTTTCTGAGAACTGAGAACTAGTAATCGGGACGAAAGGGTTGCCACCCCGTAAACCGATTTCCAAAAGGAGAAAAATGGCACGTTATACCGATGCAGTATGCCGTCTTTGCCGCCGGGAAGGGATCAAGCTCTTCCTCAAAGGCACCAAGTGCTTCAGCGACAAATGTCCTATTGAGAAGCGCAACTTCGCTCCCGGACAACACGGGAAAGACAAGAAGACCAAGGTTGTAGGCTACGGTCTGCAGTTGCGCGAAAAACAGAAAGCCAAACGCATCTACTTCACCCAGGAGGGCCAGTTCCGGAATTACTTTGAGAACGCGGTCAAGTCCAAGGGTGTGACGGGCGCGAAGCTGCTGGAGCAACTGGAGCGGCGTTTGGACAACGTGGTCTTCCGGCTGGGCTTCGGCATTTCCCGCCGCCAGGCGCGCCAATTGGTGCGTCACGGGCACGTGCAGGTGAATGGACGCAAGGTGAACATCCCTTCGTGCGAGGTCAGCGTGGGAGAAGAGATTGCGATTCGCGAGAGCAGCCGCAAGGTTCCGATTCTCGAAATCGCGAGGGATTTTGCCAGCCATCAGCCGGCGCCGGTGTGGCTCGAGATCGATCGCGAAAACTACAAGGGGCGCGTGATTGCGCTCCCGAAACGCGAAGACATCCAGTTGCCGGTGAATGAGCAGCTGATTGTGGAACTTTATAGCAAGTAGTTCTGCGTCGTTCGCTGTTCGCTTTTCGCTAGAACCGGCGACCCGCTGAGGATGAGCGACTAGCGAACAGCGACCGACGACCAACGACTGATTTTTGGCCTACTATTCGTGCCAGATCAGCCCGTTGTGGCGCTTGATCCGAACGTTGTAAAAGGGCCGGTTCGGAGAGCCACGGCGGAGCCACATGGCCGAGAGGAGAAACACACAATGCTCTGGAGAGGTTTTCAGAAACCGAAGCGGCTGGCGAGCGATACCAGTTCGCTCACCGACAAATACGGGATGTTCTGGGCGCAGCCGTTTGAGCGCGGATTTGGCACCACCATCGGCAACGCGTTGCGGCGCGTGATGCTGAGTTCGATCGAAGGCGCGGCCGTTACCGCGGTGAAGATTGAGGGTGTGCTGCATGAGTTCCAGTCGATTCCGGGTGTGGTCGAGGATGCGACGGACATCATCCTGAACATGAAGCAGGTCCCGTTCAAACTGGCGGGAGACGGTCCCAAGGCGATCTACCTGCGCGCCGATCAGCCGGGCGTGGTTACCAGCGGCATGATCGAGGCCGACGGCGATGTGGAAGTGCTCGACAAGGAAATTTACATAGCGACGGTGAGCGAGGGCGGCAAGCTCGATATGGAAATGCGCCTGAAGCGCGGCCGCGGTTACGTTTCCGCGGACAAGAATTTCGAGGACGATCTGGGCATCGGATTCATTCCCATCGACTCCGTGCACACGCCGGTGCGCAAGTGCAATTACACCGTCGAAGCTGCGCGTTTGGGACAGATCACCGATTACGACAAGCTGACGGTCGAGGTCTGGACGAACGGTTCGATCACTCCTGGCGATGCACTGGGATTGTCGGCGAAGTTGATTAAAGATCACATGAANNAACGAGAACCTGAACCGTTCGGTTGAGGAACTCGAACTCTCGGTGCGCAGCTATAACTGCTTGAAGAACGCCAACATTCAGTCGATCGGCGAACTGGTGCAGAAGACCGAAGCCGAGATGCTGAAGACGAAGAATTTTGGACGGAAGTCGCTGAACGAGATCAAGGAGATCCTCACCTCGATGGGTCTGAGCCTGGGCATGAAGATCGACGAGCACGGAAACGCTGTACCAGGACCGACTTCGAACCAGGTGCTGCCCGCTTCGGCGTACGGCGATAACGATCTGTAGAAACGCAGTTGCCAGTGGCCAGTGGTCAGTTGCCAGTAAGACCTGACTCCACGAGCCACCGGCTGCTGACTAACAACCCACTGGCAACTCGCCACTGGCAACTGACAACTGGGGTTCAGACATGCGTCACAAAGTTGCGGGATACAAGTTAGGACGGACTACTTCGCACCGGCGCGCCATGCTGCGCAACATGGTCACGTCGATCATCATGGAAGAACGCATTGAGACGACCGCGATCAAGGCCAAGGCGGTGCGTCCGCAGGTCGAGAAGATGATCACCCTGGGAAAGAAAGGCGATCTGGCGGCGCGACGGCAGGCGGCAGCCTATTTGATGACGGATGAAGCGGTCCGCAAACTTTTCGATACTGTGGCTCCGCGCTTCGGCGACCGCAAGGGCGGCTATTTGCGGATCGTTCGCACCGCCTGGCGGAAGGGCGACGGGGCCGAAAAGGCGTTCATCGAACTGCTGGGTAGCGAGCAGGTGCTCGACGAAAAGCGCCAGAAGCGCGCCGAAATCCGCGCCAAGCGCGCCGAGGAAAACCGCAAAGCGATGGAACATGCCGACGAGGAAGCGCAGGCGCAGAAGGATATCGCCAACGCTGAGGCCGAGGGTAAGACTGAGGGCGGCGACAAGAAAGAGTAATTAGTGTGGAGACGCGGCTCGCCGCGTCTCAGTTTCAGCGAGCCTAGAGTTTTCGGAACCTAAGCAAGGGCGTCCACTTCGGACGCCTTTCTTATGTGTGCCGAGCATG
>PLIC01000271.1 GCA_003139995.1 Candidatus Acidiflorens stordalenmirensis
TTACTCTTCGTGAATAAGGCGGGTTAGAACTAGAATTTGAATTCGAGATTGAGTTGAAACCGGCGCGCGGGTTGGGCCGACGAAGGCGTGCCAAAGCTCGGAATGGGATGTGTCGGATCTGGCCCGATCACGCCGTTGTACGTAGTGAAATTTGGGTGATTCAGCACATTGAACACGTTGAGCGCCGACGTCAGCTTCCGCCCATCCTTCTTTCCCTTACCGAATCGAAAATCGTGCTCCAGGTTCACGTCCAAGTTGAGCAGCCCCGGCCCGTGCATCGAGTTCCTCGGCGCAAGACAGTTATCCGGCCGGTCGTTGAAGATCCCGTCACCGTTCGCGTCCGCGCCCGTAATCACGTTGACGGGTTTGCCCGCATACGCCTGCAACGCAATTCCTAGCGAGAAGAGATCCGTCGGTTCGAAATTGCCAAGCAGATCAAACTTATGCCGCCGATCATTTGACGAACGAGCCCAATCAAGCCACGGGAAATTGCTATTCCCCGGAAAATATGTGATTCCCGAAGTATTGTTGTACGTCTTGGACAGCGTGTGCTGCGCCTGCCCGGCGAACCACTTCGTTGGCTTCCCTCGAAAAACGATCTCCAAGCTATTACTCTTCTGGTAGCCCTCGGATTGCATCGTGCGTACCTGGCCAATGCTTGAATTCGGCCTCGCGGCATAGTTGGGAGGCAGAGGCGCGTTGGCATCGATCGAGCGGAACAGGTCGATGCCGCGGTTTCCCACGTAGGTGGCGCTAAAAGTACTCTTGGCCGTCACCTGGCGCTCGATCCCGAAGCTGTATTGAAAAATGTAGGGAATGCGCAAGCGCGGGTCCAGCACCACCACGCTTGTGGGCACTCCGGCAAGATCGGCGGACGTAACCGGGTACGGCACAAGCCCGCCCGTCTGCTGCGGAAGAAGCAGCCGACGCAGATTCACGCCATTAAAATGAAGCAGGTCGGCGATCGGCCGGGGACCGCTGCGATCGTAAAAAATGCCCCCGCCCCCGCGAAAAACCGTCTTGCTCTTCGCCGTCGGGGCAAACACAAAACTGAACCTCGGTGCAAAATTATTCACGTCGTCGTTGAAATAGTTCTGGAAGTAATAGCGTAGACCCAGCGTGACGGACAAATTAGGCTTGACGCGGACGCTATCCTCGATGAATCCGGCGGCATTATATTCCCAGAATACAAGATGCCCGTTACCGGTCTGGATTGTGAATGCAGACGGCAGTTTTGCGTTATAGGCGTTGATGTCTGCGAAAGTATAAGTCCCCTGCGCGTTCGTGAAATCGTCGGCCCCACGGCGGCTGAGATCCGGAGTCTCCACGCCGAAGACCAGCGTGTGACCGCGGTTGGTGTAGCTCACGATGTCGGTGCCCTCAAAGTGCGCTTCCGTGCGTTTCGAATCGGCCTGCGCTCCTCCGCCCGTGAAATACCCTTCGACGATCGCCTGCGGGGCCTCCACATTGCTGTAGATAGGTTCGTCGTTGTGTCCGACAAGAAACCGCAGCTGATTCACCCAGCGTGGCGAAGAAATGTGCCGGTAGCTAACGTTGATCTCGCTCTCGCTGCTTTTCGAAAGGAAGCCGGCTTCCGGAAGCACCATTCCGCCGACGCCTTGATTTTCCAGCTTCTCGTACTCGTAGGAATATGCGATCCAGAACTGGTCCCCGCTCGCGAAATCGTGAAAGGCCCGGAACGACCCGAAGAAATGGCGCGTTGGCGACGGCACGTTTTGTTCAATCGCCGCATTTCCCGGCCCATAGGCGTGCACGATCGATTCCAGATTGTCAAAGTCCTGCTCCAGCGACAGTAGAAAACTGTTCTTCTTGTCGTGCCCGAGCGGGCCGGTGACCGAACCCTCCGTGTAGTAGCGGCTTTCGGGAGGTTTCGTGGTCGCGAAATAATTGCTCGCGTCGAACGCCGAATCCCGAGTCAAAAAATTGATGGTGCCGTGAAACTGCGGTGTGCCGGGCTTCGTGATGATCTCGAGCCGCGCACGGCCCGGGCGCGCGAATTGCGCCGCGTAGGGATTCTGATTGATCCTCACCTCCTGCACCGCAGACGCAGAGACACCCGGGCCGTTCGCTTCCACGCCATTAACAACGAGCGAGACCCCGTTCGTGCCGATGCTGTCGTCGCTCAGAAATCGCGACAGCAGCGAGACGTAGTCCTGATCGAACACGGGTACGCGATCGAGTGCATCGTGGGTTATAGTATTTGAGTTTTGGTTTTCCGCAGTGTCCAGAGAAACCCGCGAGATAGCATCGTCGGCTGTCACGTTGACCAATTCACTGACAGAAGCAATTGCAAGTGTGATTCGAAACGCGCCCAGCGGTTTTGTGCCGACCGTAACATCGGAAACATTATCATTGAACCCGGCCGCATGGATCTGCAAACGATATTTCCCACGCGCAAGGTTGTCGAAAAAGAAGAAGCCGGCGCTATCGGTCTTAGCAGAGGCCACCACTTGACCGTTGGAAGTGGTAAGAGTGACTCCGGCGCCAGCCACGTTCGCCGAGGACGGATCAAACACCGTCCCGTAAAGTGTGTGCCCAGGAACGGGAGTCTGAGGAAGCTCGGAAACAGCAGCGGCGGCCACAAAGTGAAGGAAGAGAAACAAGAGAAAATGACGGGCGGCTGGGCGGGGAAGAATGGCCAGCTTGGAAATTGCGAGATTCATGAGGCCATTGTCAAGTAGCGGTTGGTCGAGCCCGGAAACACTTTGTCTCGGGTAATTACAGAAACCCCGCCTACGACGCTCACAGCATAATAAGGTTCACCTAAACCGCAGATAAATGGCGCGCCTGAAAATCAGACTCTCCGAGACGGTATGGAGGCGGCCTAGACGACGTGAAATCGACCTGTCTATTTCGGCAGAATCCTAATCGGTCACTTGCCATGACCTTTTGGCCGCGTTATATTTATCCTGCGTTTATCCCCCTTGTGGCATCGTCCCCTCGGATCCTCTGTGGCTCCACCTAACACTCTTGGAGGTTTGCTATGCCTAAGAAAAACCTTTGCGCTTGCGCCGTTTTCGCTCTTCTCCTCTTCTCTCCACTCGCTGCTTCTCACCTTTCTGCTGCTCCCCAATCCACCGGGGCATCCGGCTACTATCTAATCAAGAAAGTAAAACTCGGGGGAACGGGCGGCTGGGACTATCTCGAAGTTGATCCGGCCACTCATCGCTTGTTCATCTCCCGTGGAACACATGTCATCGTCGTCGACCCTGATCAGGGCAAAATCATCGGCGATATTCCGGATACCCAGGGCGTACACGGCATCGCCCTCGCCGATGAATTCAACAAGGGCTTCACCACCAATGGCCGCACCTCGGATTCCACCATCTTCGATCTCACTTCCCTCAAAATCCTCGGCAATGCGAAGACAGACAAAGACTCGGACGCGGTCATCTACGATCCGTTCTCCAAGCGCGTCTTCACCTTCAACGGGGACGCCAACACCGCCTCGGCCATCGACGCCGCTTCCGGAAAAGTCGCCAGCACCTTCCCTCTAGGTGGGGGGCCGGAGTTCGGTGCCTCCGATGGCAAAGGCAAGATCTTCGTCAATCTCGAGGACAAGAGCTCTCTCGTCAAATTCGACGCCAAGACTCTCAAGATCGAAAATACTTGGCCGCTCGCGCCCTGCGAGTCTCCCTCCGGCCTCGCCATTGACGCCGCACACGAGATACTCGTCGTCGGTTGCCACAACAAGCTCATGGCCTTCGTGGACGGCAATTCCGGTAAAGTCCTCGGAACCGTACCCATTGGCCAGGGCGTGGATGCGAACCGTTTCGACCCCGTCACCGGATATGCCTTTGCCTCTTGTGGTGATGGCACGCTGACCATCGCGCACGAAGACTCGCCCACAAAATTTTCGCTCGTGGAAATGATCCAGACGCAACGCGGCGCGCGCACCATGGCTCTCGATAACGCTACTCATGCCGTTTATCTGGTCACCGCGGAATTCGGCCCCGCTCCTGCGGCCACGGCGGACAATCCGCGCCCGCGCCCGGCCATTCTTCCCGACACATTTACCCTACTCATCTATGGCAAGTAATAGCTTTTTTGCTATCGACCCTACGGCACATCGTTGCAGTGCTACTGTTGAATCGCCAATGGTTCTGGGCTCCGGGCAACCCGCTTGTTCCTTTGCTGCCCTCTGAGAAGATTAAAATTGGATCACGAAGAGTAGAAATCGATTCCTGTCGTAATTTTGTATTTTGAAAGCATGTGGAAGACTGGGCACGCGAATGGACATTCCAGACCCTGCCCATTTTCTTTTTATTGCGGGATGATACGACTATGCGACTCCTGCTCGTCGAGGATGACTCACGCATCGCACGGTTCGTGGCCCGTGGACTGCGAGAGCAGGCTTATGCCGTGGACGTGGTCGCCAATGGAGACGACGCGCTCTATCAGGTGGAGATTAACGACTACGACCTGGTCATCCTCGATGTCATGCTTCCCGGCAAGGATGGCTTTGCCACTTGCCGCGCTATCCGCAACCTCGGCAAGCACATGCCCATCCTGATGCTCACAGCGCGGGATGCCGTCGATGACCGCATCACGGGCCTCGATTCCGGTGCTGACGATTACCTCACCAAACCTTTCGAATTTGGCGAGCTGCTTGCGCGTCTCCGCGCCCTTTTGCGCCGATCGAAAGAATTGCGGCCCTCCCGCATTGTCGTGGGCGATCTCGAGCTAGATACGGCAGCACAGACAGCCAAGCGCGGCAGCCGCCCGATTACGCTGACTGCCAAGGAGTATGCCTTGGTCGAATTCCTGGCTCGCAATGCGAATCGGGTGGTGGGACGCTCGGAAATTGCCGAACATGTCTGGGACGGATCCTTTGATCCATTTTCCAATTTGATCGAGGTTTACGTGAACCGGCTCCGCCGGAAACTCGGCGATTATGACGGGAAGCCGTTGCTTCAGACCCGCCGCGGCAGCGGATATGTTCTTTGCGCGCCGTCAGAATCCGGTGCTCCTGCGGACGGAGGGTCCGGGAATTCTTCCGCTTCCAACCATTCGAGAAAATCTCATGCTTGATTTGGTCCGCGTGCGTCTCACGCTGTGGTACAGCATCGTTCTTGGGTTGGTGCTTGTTCTTCTCGCCGTCCTCACGTACTTCCTGTACTGGCATAACTCTGCGCGACGTACAGACAGCAACATTAGGGAACTCTCCGAAGCCTTTGTCACTACGTTCAATGCAGAGCTAACCGACCAGACCGGTCCGGACGCAGTGAAAAATGCGGGGCGCAAATCCATGCTCGACCATCGGTTCCGCGGCACGTTCTTTGCGTTAGTGGATCCGTCCGGAAACGTAATTCAGAGTTCACTCGACCTGCCTCGTATCGGCAGCTCCAGGGAACAGTTGAATCGGGACTTTTTTTCTTCGGAGACTTTTCGCGCGCTTGTTGCCGCTGCCTCAACTTCCGGTGAACTCCACACCGTCCATGGCCATACGGGAAAGAACCGATTTCGCGCGATGGCTCGGCCGCTTGCGGCCGTCGGGCGCACGTACACGCTTGTGGTTTTGCAATCGCTCCATCCGCAAATGGAGATGATGGAAGACATCCGGAATACTTTTTTATGGGCCATTCCCATTGCTTTGTTGCTGGCCAGTATCGGAGGTTATTTCCTGGCACGAAAAAGCCTGGCACCGGTTGCTGCCATGGCCGCGCAAGCACGAGGCATGGGAGCGTCCAATCTTCGCAGCCGTTTCCCTGTTGTCAACGAGCGCGATGAGTTAGGGCAACTGGCTCTGACCTTCAATCAACTGTTGGAACGGATCGAAGCGTCTTTCGAACAGCAGCGGCGATTCATGGCGGACGCGTCACACGAATTGCGCACGCCGGTGGCGATTCTCCGCGGCGAAACCGAGGTTACCCTGTCCCAATCCGAACGCACACCCAGCGAATATCGCGAAACCCTCGCGGTTCTCCACGACGAATCGCAACGGCTAGCGCGTATCGTCGAGGACCTTTTCACTTTAACCCGCGCCGATACAGGTCAGTATCCGCTGAGCCCGCGTGACGCCTACCTCGACGAGATCGCCTCGGAAGCTCTGCTGCGCGCACGTTCCCTGGCACTCCCGAAGAACATCTCGCTGAGTTCCAAGATCGAGGCGGATTTGCCCATTCATGCCGATGAGGCGTTGCTCGGCCGCATGCTGCTAAACCTTCTGAACAACGCGATCAAGTATTCTCCGCCGGGCAGCACGGTCACCCTTGCCTGCGGGCGCGATGGCGATCGCTATGTTGTCAGCATTTCCGATAATGGTCCGGGTATTCCCGCGGAGCTGCAACCACGGATTTTCGAGCGATTCTTCCGTGCGGACAAGGCGCGCGCCCGCTCCGAAGGCGATACCGGCGGTGCCGGACTCGGCTTGTCCATCGCCCGCTGGATCGCGGAAGCTCACCACGGCCAGCTCGAACTGACGCGCTCCAGTTCGACCGGTTCTATCTTCACTGCCACTTTCCCAGCCAGCCCATCTGTGTAGAGTCCTATGGCCTCTGAATCGGCACCAGCAATTTAAGACCGCTTTTTAACAAGCTGCTGTATCCTTTTTTGTCCTGAAGACGTTTTCTTCCCCGCCCGCTACAGCTAAATTCTAACGGTCTATTTCTCTTGGAGCGGCAAGAGCGTGAATACGAGCCCGTCACTCCCGTTCAGTCCGCAACACGGAAACTATCCATAAACGTTAGAGCTGTATCGGAAGCGAACCAGCGCGACAGTTTCGGTTAGCTTGGAACTGAGGAGTTCGCTTTCGATACAGACCTCATGCGCCTCCGGCGCACAACCTCGCATGAAAATGGGGTTCAGAGCAGCGTTGAGGAGAGGAGTCGACCAGTCAACCTGTGCTACAAGCAACCGAGGCTGGCGATTGCTTGGAGGTCGGCTCACGGTGGGACACCGATCCCGCGATACAGACTGACTTGCGCCGGTATAGGTACTACCTTTGGTCGCACCTGGAAACGGGAAGGACGAATGACAGCGTTTGTAACAGACCTGCGGCGCAGCAATCGCCTCGCCATGGAGGCGTTATGCAAACTCTGGTTGAGCGGGGATGTGGATTAGATGTCCATCAGGCAACGGTCGTAGCCTGCTTGCTGATCGTGGTGAACAACGGGAAGGTGCAGAAGCAGGTGCGGACGTTCGGCACTACCACGCGCGAGTTGCTGAGCTTGCGCGAATGGCTGCTGGGAGAAGGATGCACGCATGTCGCCATGGAAAGCACGGGCGTGTATTGGAAACCGGTCTACGCGATTTTGGAAGGAGCGTTGGAGATCGTCGTGGCCAACGCTCAACACATTAAGAAGGTTCCGGGGCGCAAAACCGATGTCAAGGACGCAGAATGGATTGCGGACTTGCTTTGCCACGGGTTGCTCCGCTCCAGCTTCGTTCCGCCTCCGCCTATCCGCGAACTGCGGGACTTGAGCCGCTACCGGCGCAAGCTCGTGGAAAGCCGGTCAGCGGAGCGCAACCGTCTATTGAAGCTGCTCGAGACCGCCAACATCAAGCTTGCCAGTGTGGCCACGGACGTTTTTGGGGCCTCCGGCCGACTGATGCTAGGAGCCTTGGTGGAAGGAGAAGCGACTCCACAACAGATGGCTGATCTGGCCAAAGGGCCTCTGCGCAAGAAGATTCCCCACTTGGAACTGGCCTTGGAAGGGAAGATGGAAGAACACCACCGTTTCCTGTTGAAAGTACAACTGCATCGCCTGCAGGCAGCAGAAGAAGATCTTGCAGTTTTGGAGCAACGCCTCCGGGAAAGGCTCGAGCCCTATGCCACGCAGCTCGCCTTATTAGACGAAATCCCGGGCGTGGATTGGACTTTGGCGGCTGTGATCATCGCCGAACTGGGGGTAGACATGACCGTGTTCCAGAGTGTTTCCCAGCTGGCCTCGTGGGCGGGAGTGTGCCCGGGCAATAACGAATCCGCCGGCAAGCGCAAGAGCAGCCGCATCCCCAAGGGCAATGTGCATTTGAAGACGGCCTTAGTGGAAGCTGCCCACTCGGCGGCGAAAGCCAAGGGTACCTACCTACGGGACAAGTTTTTCCGTCTCAAAGCCCGGCGCGGGTACAAGCGGGCTGCGGTGGCCATCGCCCACAAAATTTTAGTGGCCATCTATCACATGCTTTCCCAGCAAGTCTCCTACAACGACCTCGGAGATCTTTACCTGGACAAGCTCAACAAGCACCACCTCACGCGAAACCTAGTTCATCGTTTGGAACGCTTAGGCTACACCGTCACACTCACACCGGAGCAAAAAGCGGCATAGATAATTTTCATGACAGCCGTTTGAAGGAAGCCGCTTTGTTCGCGGCGGACGCTATGGGATTTCAATCGACTTTGGTTTGGAAGTTATTGAAACGCAAAGTGTTTGCGGTGCGGTCTTCCAATCGAAGTTCATCGATCCAACCATGAAGCCCAAGCTACGATCGCCTGATCGTAACCCGAGACGGACCATTCTGCAAGACTGACTCCCAATCTCGAATCTCCGATGTCGCTTCCTTCGGGCACGCGACAGCGTCCGCCGCAAAGCGGCTTCGTTCAAACGGGCATCTGGGAAGTAGGCTGCCGCAGCAGAACGACACCAATGGAGCGCAAAAGGCTTTGACGTGCGGGATACGGTTGAGCCCCCACTGAGGTGCCGGCGTG
>PLIC01000164.1 GCA_003139995.1 Candidatus Acidiflorens stordalenmirensis
GTGTGCACGCCCATGGGGTCGAAGTTCTCGATCGAGCAGACGATGATGACGTTGTCTTTCGTGTCGCGCATCACCTCGAGCTCGTACTCTTTCCAGCCGAGAACGGATTCTTCGATCAGGCATTCGTGCACGGGCGAGAAGTCGAGGCCGCGGGCGAGCACTTCCAGCAGTTCTTCGCGGTTGTAGGCGATGCCGCCGCCGGTCCCGCCCAGCGTGAACGAAGGACGAATGATGACCGGGAAGCCGATTTTGCCGGCGAACTCGATGCCGTCTTTCAGATTGTTGACGAGCGCCGATTTCGGCACGTCGAGCCCGATGCGCTGCATGGCATCTTTGAAAAACAGACGGTCTTCGGCCTTCTTGATGGCGCCGATCTGCGCGCCAATCAGAACTACGTTGTACTTTTCGAGCACGCCGGTGTCGGAAAGCTCGATGGCGAGATTGAGCGCGGTCTGTCCGCCAACCGTGGGCAGAAGGGCAAATCCCGCACTCGGCGACGTCTCGCGCTCGACGCGAATGATCTCTTCGAGATACTCGCGAGTAAGCGGCTCGATGTAAGTGCGATCGGCCGATTCGGGATCGGTCATGATGGTGGCCGGGTTCGAGTTAGCCAGCACAACTTCAAAGCCCTCCGACTTGAGCGCCTTGCAAGCCTGTGTACCGGAGTAATCGAACTCCGCCGACTGCCCGATGACGATGGGGCCGGAGCCGAGGATTAGGATCTTCGAGATATCGGTTCGTTTAGGCATTATGCGGTTTTGGCGTTGCTTCGAATGGGAGCGGCTTCGGTCTTGCCTTGAAAGGGTGCGGCTTCAGCCGCGCCGTCAGATGCTTCTATCGACTGGGGCTTTAGCCCCTGAGGGACGGGGTCGAATTCAAAGCCAGGATGCGCCGACGAGAATGGATATTCGGCGGCGCGCTCGCACAAACGTCGTCGCACAGGATTCTCATGAATGTAGCGAATATGCTGGGCATAATCGCCAGCATCCCAGATCCGATGATCTTGGAATCCCTTCTGCCAGACCTCCATATTCGAGCCGAGCTCCTTCCTGGCGCGAAAGGAGAAGCCCCCTTTGATGAATTGAACCGCCTTCTCCAGGCTTGCAATAGGCGTGATGAGGACATGGATGTGGTCGGGCATGATGACAAATTCATGCAGAAGATAAGCGTTACCTCTGTAGCGATAGAGAGTCTCGATGAAGAGTTTTTCCCATCGATCGGTATTGAAAAGAGAACGACGCCCCCAGGTCTCCGTTGTGACCATGTAGGTCTGGCCGGTGTTGGTCGCGTGTTCTCTTGTTGGTCTCAACTTTCAACCTCGGGGGCTAAAGCCCCAACTCTATTCTGCTGCTTACGGCGCGGCTAAAGCCGCGCCCCTTCAAAGCACATCTCTTCAAACCTACCGCTTGCACTCCTCCATCATCTTCACAAAATCTTTAAACAAGTAATGCGAATCGTGGGGGCCGGGGGCGGCTTCGGGGTGGTACTGGACCGTGAACAGCGGCAGATTCCGGTGGCGCATGCCTTCTAGCGTCTGGTCGTTGAGATCGATGTGCGTCAATTCAACTTCGCTTTGCGGCAGCGAATCGGGATCGACGGCGAAGTTATGATTGTGCGCGGTGATCTCGATCTTGCCGCTGGCCAGTTGCTTCACCGGATGATTCCCGCCGTGGTGGCCGAATTTCAGCTTGAAGGTTTTCCCTCCGAGCGCAATGCCGGTGAGCTGATGTCCCAGGCAAATCCCGAAGATCGGTTGTCTTCCCATCAAGCGCCGAATGTTGTCGACCGCGTAGGTGCAGGGCTCTGGATCGCCCGGGCCGTTCGACAGGAAAACTCCGTCGGGCTTCAGGGCCAGCACGTCCTCCGCCGTGGTCTGCGCTGGGACGACCGTCACCTTGCAGCCTTCTCCCCGTAGCTTGCGCAGGATGTTCTGCTTGATGCCGAAGTCATAGGCGACCACGTGGAAGCGCGCCGGTTCGTCTTTTACTCCGACAATTTCGTCGGGCAAGTGCGAGCGCTCCCCCGTCTCCCACACGTAGGTGTGGTTGGTCGAGACAACTTTGGCGAGATCGGTGCCATCCATTTTCGGGATGGCTCGGGCCTTGGCAACGAGTTTGCCGGTATCGTCTTCGAGGGTCGAGATCACGCCGCGCATCACGCCGTTGTCGCGCAGGTGGCGCACCAGCGCGCGCGTGTCAATCTCGGCGAGCACCGGGATTTTGAACTGCTCCATGAACTCGTCCGTCACCTGCTGCGAGCGCCAGTTGGAACTGACTTTCGAAAACTCGCGCACGATCAGCCCCTCGATGTACGGCCGCACCGCCTCGTTGTCTTCGGGATTGGTGCCGTAGTTTCCGATTTCAGGGTTGGTCAGGACGACGATCTGCCCGGCGTAGGAAGGGTCGGTGAAAATTTCCTGGTAGCCGGTAATGGAAGTATTGAAAACGACTTCGCCGGAGCACTCGCCTTTAGCGCCGTAGCCTTTGCCTCGGAAGACCCTGCCGTCTTCGAGCGCAAGGATCGCTTGCATTGGAACTCCTGGGAGTGGATTTTAGCGATTCTAGCAGGAGCGGCTGTGGATCGAAAGCGGTTTCGGCATTGGGTAGTGTGTTTGCATTGGAAGGTGAAATAATTGGATCGAATGAAGAAACTTAAGAAGTTTGCATGCAACGATTGCGGCAAGGAAATCTGCGATACGCCGGATGAACTGTGCCTTAAATGCGAAACCAAGGAATCGGACTGTAAAGTTGAGGACGTTATTGCTCGCTTGGACGGCGATTCGATCTCCAGCTTTTCCCTATTTTATTAAGTCTTCAGTTCCGAAAAAGCAGGGCGAGAAAAGCTACGTTTCCCCCATCTGGCCGCATTACCCGGAGTTGGACCGTCGGCTACTTTGAACTCTCAAAGCTTCGGCAAGGCGTAGGTTCTCCTCGGCCTGCTTGCGATCCCAAGGTTTGAACAAATGGCCCCATTTTTCACTGAGTACCAGCATTTCCACCGCTAAATCCCGCCTGCCCAGACCCAACACCGTCGCCAGTCCAGATGCGGCGCCTCCAGCCTCAAGCATTTTGCGCACTGCAGCGACGCCTCCGATGTACCGTTGACAGTGAGGCATGAACATCTGGTAGAAGTACCTAGCCCAATAACCGAGTCTGCCGCCCTCTTCGTACATCCGGAAGAGTTCACCTTCCAAATCCCGTTCATCAGGAGGATTTGCCATGGGCTATCGCAATCTCCCTAGCTTCTCCATCGGCCAATATCCGAAGACGGCTTTGCCATAGATGTAGCGCTCGTTCACGGCGCCGAAGTCGCGGCTGTCGTTCGACATCGTGCGATGGTCGCCGAGGACGAAGTAACTATGCGGCGGAACCACGACTTCGCCACAAGAGCGGGCGTCCGCGTAATCGCTGGGCACGTAGTCTTCGTCGAGCGCCTTGCCATTCACATAAACCTGGCCGTTCTCGATGCGGATGCGATCGCCGGCAACGCCGATCACGCGCTTGATATAGCTCTTCGACGTGTCGCGCGGATAGCGGAAGACGACAATGTCGCCGCGCTGGATGGGCTCCCAGCGATAGACGAACTTGTTGACGAAGATCCGCTCCTGGTCTTCGAGGCCGGGCATCATGCTGGTGCCTTCCACCTTTACCGGCTGGTAGAGAAAGATAATGATGAAAGCGGAGATGGCGAGCGAGACCAGCAGATCGCGCACCCACACAGCCACTACGGGCAGCGGGCGCGCGCCAGATTCTTTTGCAGCCGCCGGAGTTGGTGGCTGAGGGCTCCCCACGTCAGGCATCGTAATCACATTCTATACGGAAGACAGGAGTGGCGGGAGAGGCGAGAAGTCGTTTGTCGTTAGTCGTTCGCTATTCGTCTTGGGTTCTTGGGCGCTCGCCATCCGTCGCTGATCTTCTGACGCAAGTCCTCCGTCTTCCGTTGGCGATCATTCGTGAACGCGCGAACGACTAACGACCAATGACGTTTTGCAGTTGCCAAACCCTCGCTCTTTTCCGTACAAACAATGCAACCCTATTGCACACATATGACCGACTATTCAATTTTCCCGAAGATCAATGCAACGCTCAACGGATCGAGTGCGGTGCTGCTGGTTACAGGACGCGCGCTCATCGCACGCGGCAAGATGGCGGCGCATCGCGCGGTGATGTTGACCGCATTGGCCACCTCTTCCCTTTTCCTCGTGTCGTATCTCTACTACCACTATCACGTCGGTTCCGTGCATTTTCGCGGCACGGGGTGGACGCGGCCTGTTTACTACACGATTCTGACCTCGCACACCATCCTAGCCGCAGTGATTCTGCCCATGGTGATCATTACGCTCACTCGCGCGTTGCGCGAGCAATTTGACCGGCATCGGACCATCGCGCGCTGGACGTTTCCGCTCTGGCTCTACGTCTCGGTCACGGGCGTGGTCGTCTACCTGATGCTGTATCAGATATTTGTGTAGACGAGGGAGGACGGGATCGTCCGCTTCCGGCCGCGGCCTGCCCGATTCATCACATATTCTTGGTACGGGCGACACTGCCTCTGAGGCGCCCAATTCTGCTATAGTGTGCATCTCGAAGGTCAGCGTTCTTGAAGGAGCCGCACTGATGAAAAGCGTAAACAAAGTCATCCTGATTGGAAACCTTGGCAAGGATCCCGAGATCAAATACACGCCGCAGGGCAAGCCGGTGGCGAAATTTTCCTTGGCCACGAACGAGCGCTACAAGGACAAAGACGGCCAGTGGCAGGACCGCACCGAGTGGCACAACATCGTGCTCTGGGAGCGGCTGGCAGAGATCGCCGGTGAGTATCTGAAGAAGGGCGGCAAGGTCTATATCGAAGGCCGTATCCGGACTGACTCCTGGGACGACAAGCAAACCGGACAGAAAAAATACATGACTCATATCGTGGGCAACGACATCGTCCTGCTGAGCGGACGCGGCGAAGGCGGCGGTGGCGAGCACGCTGGCAGCTCGCGCGGAGTCGCGGCATCCTCAGGCGGGAACAACTTCGACCAGAGCGCGCCCGAACCGGAGCACGCGCCGGCCGGTAGTTCTCCGATTACGGATGAGGATATTCCGTTCTAGACCTAGCTCGTGTAGGGACGGGCGCCCTCGCGAGCCTGCCCTGAGCGAAGCCGCAGCGCTCAAGCCGAGCGCAGCTCGGCCCCGGCTCCGGCGGTCGGACGCAATCATCGCTGGTGCGTTTCTGTGCGTCGCTCGCACCTGTCCAGCATCTAAAACACGATGAGCAACCTCACGCTTGCCGACCGAAAATGCGTCCCCTGCCACGGCGGTGTTCCGCCGCTGAAGGGAAACAAACTGGCAGAACTTCATCAGCAGTTGGCGGAGCCAGCGCAGTGGAATATCGTCCACGAGCATCACATCGCGCGCACC
Organism: Candidatus Acidiflorens stordalenmirensis; assembly: GCA_003139995.1. Taxonomy (GTDB): domain Bacteria; phylum Acidobacteriota; class Terriglobia; order Terriglobales; family Acidobacteriaceae; genus Acidiflorens; species Acidiflorens stordalenmirensis. The sequence goes on from PLIC01000164.1 coordinate 5,403, forward strand.
TACAAGTTCCCCGACTTTAAGACCGCCCTGGCCTTCGTGAATCGCGTTGGCGAACTGGCCGAGGAGCAGGGCCATCATCCCGACATCCTGCTCGGATGGGGCAAAGTCGAAATCACGCTCTGGACACACGCGGTGGATGGCCTGACCGAATCGGATTTCATCCTCGCCGCGAAGATTGACCGGCTCCTCTGAATTGGGTCATCGAACCATCGGGTCATCTGGAACCCCACAGACCTAAATCACCCGACCCTGGCGGCGTCGCTCACTGGGGCGAATGCTTCCCGTTCGCAACCAGCTCCAGAAAATATTTGTGAATGCGAGGGTCGGCACTCAGTTCAGGATGGAACGTCGCCGCCAAGGTCTTGCCCTTCCGCACCAGCACCGGGACTTCATCTTTATCTTTGCCTTCGGTCGCGATCACTTCCACGCCCTCGCCCACGCGCTCGATCTTCGGAGCGCGGATGAATACCATTTCGATGGGCTCGTTAAGAAATAGTCCTTCGCGGATGGAGCTGTCGATCTGCCGTCCGTAAGCATTGCGACGCACGGTGATGTCGAGCGCGCCCAGGCCGGCTTGCTTCGGATTCTCTACGTCCGTGGCCAGCAGGATGCACCCCGCGCAGGTGCCAAAAGTCGGCTTGGCGCGCACGAAATCTTTCAGCTTCGCGAATCCGTCTTTGCCAAGCAGCTTGAGAAATGTTCCCGACTCGCCGCCGGGAATTATCAGCCCATCGATCTCGTTTAGTTGCTCCGGCTTTTTCACGAGCACGACCTCGGCGCCGAGTTCTTCGATACGGCGGCGGTGCGCGTCGAAATCGCCCTGGAGGGCTAGAACTCCAATTTTCATGGTCGTCGTCGGCATCTGGCGTACCCCCCTCCCCCCCTTATTTTACTAAGGTCTTGATAATAAATACTTTAGCCGGCGATACCTCTCGCAAAGTATTCATTTCAAATACTTTAAAGGCAAAGTCTTGAATGCATGAGACTTAGGCTCTGCATTCCGGAACCCCAATTCCAAGTTTGCTGTGATTCAAGGATCAAACACGCGACGGCTTATGTCAATTGAAATGCAGCCAGGTGTCGCTGGAGAAAGGGTTATCTCATCATCCCCAAACACGAATGGCCCCGCGGAGGCGGGACCATCATGAAAAACCGTAGTGCAAGGCACTCTGTCGGATTCAGTATGGGTGAACGGCACGCTAGAGTCAAGTTACAGTCTTGTCCAATACAAGATG
>PLIC01000208.1 GCA_003139995.1 Candidatus Acidiflorens stordalenmirensis
TCATCCCTTCGGATAAGAGACTAAGCTAGGCGCTCGCGGTCGTCAAATGATGGCTGCGGGTAAATTGCTTTCCTCTTCACCAATAGTTCCATTCCCCGGCTGGCATGCCGCTGCGCATCGAATGTGGTCCACGACACAAATTTTAATTTTCTCGCGGTCTCATTCGAGGCGAGAAGTGCATCCCACTCTTCGCCGCCCGATCAGACTCTCGGATCACACCGCGCGTCACAACACCCTTGATTTGATACGCTCAAAAAGATGAGTCACGATTACTCGACCCGGTCTACTCAATCATCGGGAAGCTTGGCGGGCTGATGCACGAATTCTTCCAACTGCTCACCCGGAATCGCAATTATCGCTTTACCTGGACGGGCCAGATCGTCAGCGAAATTGGCGACAATTTCAATAATATCGCCGTCTTTGCGTTGGCCATGGCGCTTACCCATTCGGGCATGGTCGTTACCGGCGTGCTCTTGGCGCGTGCCATTCCAGCCATCACGATGGGACCACTCGCTGGTGTGCTGCTCGACCGGTTTGACCGCAAACGGATCATGATGGCCAGCGATCTCATGCGTGCGCTGGTGGCACTCGGCTTCATCTTCGCTGTGACGTCGCACCGCGTCTGGGTCCTTTATTTGTTCAGCGCGCTGCTCATGGTTGCCTCACCCTTCTTCACTGCGGGGCGTTCTGCAATCCTGCCCACAATTGCGAGCCCGGAAGAAATCCACACCGCCAACTCGCTTACGCAGACCACCCAGTGGATGACGCTCACGGTTGGAACCTTTCTTGGAGCCACGGTGGTCGCCATAGGCTACAAATGGGCATTTGTTTTCAATGCCCTCTCGTTTGTTTTCTCCGCTTGGTGCATCTGGCACCTGCGAGCGCCCGGTGCGGCGGGCTTTCGCGCCAAGGGCAAGGTGTTGGCAGAAGATGAGGTGATCCGTCCCTGGCACGAGTATCGCGAAGGTCTGCGCTACATGCGCTCGGTGCCGCTGGTACTTGCCATCGCGCTGCTCTCGGTTGGTTGGGCCACTGGAGGCGGCGCGGCGCAGATTCTCTTTACGCTTTTCGGCGAAGTGGTCTTCAATCGCGGAGCCTCGGGGATTGGGATTATCTGGGGCTGCGCCGGACTGGGTCTGTTGTTCGGTGGGGCTTTCGCAAACTGGCTCGGCAGACGACTTTCCTTCGATGCTTACAAGCTTACCGTCTTTATCGACTACATCGTGCACGGAACCGCCTATATTCTCTTTAGCCGGGCGCAGCGATTTGACATGGCCCTTCTTTTCATTTTTCTGTCGCGCGGCGGCACGGCCGTGAACTCGGTCCTGAACTACTCCTATCTCTTGCGCACGGTCACCAATCGCTATCGAGGACGCGTCTTCGCCACGATAGAGACTTTCACTTGGGCCATGATGATGGTGTCGATGATGGCTGCCGGTATCGCCTCCACACACTACAGTCCGCGCTTGATCGGCACAGTTGCTGGGCTGTTCAGTTCAAGCACGGCGATCTTCTGGGGTTGGGCAAACTGGACTGGAAAGCTTCCTCTCCCTGATTTCGCGGGAAGCGACCAACCGGCGGCGGAGGTTCATCCGGATCGCGCTGTTTAACTCTTCCCCTGGCTCGCCGCCACGCAACCATTTAAGACAATCAGATTCAATTCCCCGCGCAAGTTCCACAAAGAAGGTCCCCACTTTGATGATCTCGAATTGAGGAGGATGACCTAGATAGGGACGAGGAGGCCAGCAATAGATCGATGAGCAGCAATAATCGCCTGCTAGCGACCCAGACGAGCGAAAGCATACCGCTCTTTATCGCTGGCCTAGCCATCGTGTCCGCGATCGGCCTGTCCTGGCTCGTTCCCGGCCTTCTTTGTATTGAGCCGGGATTCCTGTGATCCTATCAGAGGCTTGGATTACGAGTGGAACTCCACTCCCTGCGCCAGGTGAATTTCACCACCCCAGTTGAGGGTATTGGTCTGGCGCCGCATGTAGGCTTTCCACGAATCCGAACCGGACTCACGACCTCCGCCGGTCTCCTTTTCGCCGCCGAAGGCGCCGCCGATTTCCGCACCTGAGGTGCCCACATTCACGTTCGCGATGCCGCAGTCGGATCCCTTGAAGCTGAGAAACTTTTCCGCCTCGGCCACGCTGTCCGTGAAGATACCTGACGACAGGCCTTGGGGAACCGCATTGTGCAATGCAATCGCCTCGTCGATGGTCCGGTATTTCATAACGTAAAGGATCGGAGCAAAGGTCTCGGTTTGCACAATCTCAGCGTCATTGCGGATTTCGACAATGGTCGGCAGAACGAAAGTCCGCCTGCCAAACGGCGGCGGATCGAGGGCCTTGCCTCCATAAAGTACTGTTCCGCCCTGCTGGCGGACAGCAACCAGCGCATTCTGGTAGTCCGATACAGCCTCTTCATCGATCAGCGGGCCCATCAGGGTTTTAGGATCGAGTGGATCGCCAATTTTCACCTTTTCGTAATTAGCAATCATCTTGTGAACGAATGAATCGTAAACGCTCTCGTGAATGATCAGCCTGCGCGTGGAGGTGCAGCGTTGCCCCGCTGTGCCGACGGCGCCGAAGAATGCCGATGCCAGCGCTCCGGTCAAGTCGGCCTTGTCCGAAATGATCAGGGCATTGTTGCCCCCAAGCTCGAGAATTGTGCGACCCAGGCGGGCACCGACAACCTGACCGATGCGCTTCCCCATCCGGGTCGATCCGGTGGCGCTGATCAGGGTGAGCCGGCTGTCGGCCAGAATCCGTTCGCCGACGGTCGACCCGCGTCCGACGACCACACAGGACACTCCGTGCGGAACACCGTTGGCCTGGAACACCTCGCGGATGATGTTCTGGCATGCTATGGCGCATAGCGGTGTCTTGCTCGAAGGCTTCCACACCACCGGATCGCCGCAGACAAAAGCCAGCGCGCTGTTCCACGACCAGACCGCAACCGGGAAGTTGAAAGCCGTAATGACACCGATCGGCCCGAGCGGGTGCCACTGCTCCATCATGCGGTGCATCGGCCTCTCGCTCTGGAGTGTCGGGCCGGAAAGCGTCCGGCTGAGACCAGACGCATAGTCGCAGACGTCGATCATTTCCTGCACTTCCCCCAGGCCCTCGGTCAAGATCTTGCCCATTTCCAGCGAGACGAGTCGTCCCAGCACATCCTTTTTCTCGCGTAGAGCGACCCCAAACTGACGCACGATTTCGCCTCTATTGGGAGCAGGCAGAGCGCGCCAGAACTCGAACGCTTTCATCGCCTGCCCGACAACGGTGTTATAGTCGGCCTCGCTCGCCTGTTCGACTTTGGCCAGCAATTCCCCGGTAGTCGGGCTGTGGACTTCGATCCAGTCACCGCTACCTGCAAACCACTGGTCCCCGTAACTCGCGCCCGAAAGGGCTACCTTCAATCCCAACGCGTTGAAAATCCTGTCTTTTTCTCCCATATCATTAAACCTTTCAATCAAAATATATGTGGAAACAGCGTATTAGAGCGGCACGGACGACCGGAAGGCCGCCCGTGCTTAAAGCAGCTTTTCAACCAATCTACTCCCGGCGCAGAGACATCTAGAATGCCTCGGTCCGTTCCTTGCATGAAATATTGAGCTGCGCGAGTCCGTCCAGCACCGGATTGTATATGTTCGGGGTCACCGGACGCAGGACGCCGGTCGCATGAATCCGGCCCGTGAGAATCATGTCTACCCCGATCGCAGCCGGCAGGGAAACCGTTCGCGCCATGGACGAATCGCCATGCGGGATTCCGTAGTCGATGAGTTCGGAGACGATCCGTTCCTTTTTGCCATCGGGGAATTCGGCCCG
>PLIC01000273.1 GCA_003139995.1 Candidatus Acidiflorens stordalenmirensis
TCACAACTTTTGATGACGCACACCTACGATTTACCAGTTCGACTGGTCATTTCCGCGGTGCATGGGGTTCATCCCCAACTTTTGTTCAGTTCCTCACCAAGATCCACTTGACACGGCCTCGGGGCGGACGTGGATCACCAAAGAACTGGACGGCGAGGTCGCCCGTGCGGAATTACCCGGAGCAGGTCGCATTGCAGCAGCGTCTCCCTAGGGCGGGTTCAACTACAAGTTTGCAGTAGGCATTTCCGACGCACTCGCAGACGAAATTTGGCAGGTGACGCCGTGGCGTGGTCGTCGCCCCCTGTTCGCCTAGCCCTTTCAAGTTCGAGCTGCGCGGTGTCATCAAGTAACTTGGCCAAGCCTTCCAGCCACTAACGACAGTAATCCAGCGGTCGACCCTTTAGCCGCTTCGACATTTCCACGCAGCCGCACTTCATGCGTGGCAGCTGTAACGCTGCCGTTCAGTTCCGCATGGCTCTCAGATAGCTCTCCATCGACTGTGTCAACTGCGCATCCACTTCATCCGCGATCGTCATGACGTAGGGCGCGGGCGGCCGCCGGCTGGTCCGCATTCTTTAAGGCGCGACCGTGAAATTCGCAAGCGGCGATAACCGGCTCACGCTGAAGCGGCTCCGCCGAATCGCATTGATCCGCAGTTATCTTCTGGATCGCGTCCATCCCCGAAAGCGGCGTGACCGACTCAGATCTCGCCTGGATCGGACACTTTCGTTACGCGGGAAGCCCTTTGGGCTTTTCCCCGCTTTGAGAAGACAAATATCGGCAATTCTTGCGCTAGCGCAAAGACGGCATGGGCAGATTGCTAGACAGTGAACCCATGCAGGTTCTGCCCAAGGTCATTGAAATCCTTCGTGTGGTGCGGACTTGGCCTGCGTCCGGGCTCGGGTCATCGTCGCCGTTGACTTTCGAACGTGTTGGGGTAAACGACGGGATGGCCTGCTCAGGACTCCCTAATCGGCGAATGAGTCGTGAGGGCGGGCCTCCTTCCTCCAGGCCTCCGCGGGCCAAGTCTGTTCCAAACCATACGGTGAGCGACGCATGGAACCCCGCTGTGAGGGAAAGCAATGGCCACAACTCGTGGAGTGGGACGGGCAGCCATGCGGTGATCACCAACCGGTGACGCACACGCCGGATTCTGGCCGGCCAGAGCCAGCTTCCGTGTGCGTCATCTTTCACCGAACCTGCCTCCTTCGTGAGCGTGAACAGCAGGTTTGGAAGGTTGCGAGGCGACTCGGCCGAGGTTCTCTTATGGCGACCTATCCGCGCAAGTCCACCGCAACCAAAGGAATCGGCAACTGGTTGCGCGGGGACAGCAGCGTTGCCGGCAAGGTCGAACATCTTCCCCGGAGCTACATACTCGCGGTCATCGTCTGCGTTCTCGCAGCCTTCACAGGGGTCAGCATCCTGATGCGGGCGGAGTATCGCTCGACGATAGACCACTGGAGGAACCAGTTGTCCCTGGAAATCACGATCACGGCGGTCCTTCTAGTTGCCTTCGTGGCAGTCCTCGTCGCTGCTTCGCGCTACCAGCAGATCCACTGGTTATCGGTGGGGATCGCCCAGCGTAAACAGGTGGCAGAAGCGGCACGAGAGAGCGAAAACAGATACCGCACACTGCTCGAGAGCCTTCCCCAGATGATTTTCGCCAAGGACAGAAGCTCCCGCTATATCTCCTGCAATGCGAATTATGCCAAGCTGCTGGGCATCCGCCCGGAAGAGTTCGCCGGGAAGAGCGACTACGATTTTTTCAATCCTGCGCTGGCGGAGAAATACCGCGCCGATGACCAGAGAGTGATGCGGTCAGGCGTCACCGAAGAGATTGTGGAGGAGTTCACGCACAACGGGGTCACGAGGATCGCGCAAACGGTGAAGACGCCCTTCCGCGACGCGGACGGCAACACGATTGGCGTGCTGGGCATTTTCTGGGACATCACCGCCCGCAGGCAAGCAGAACAAGAGCTGCGCGAACAGGCTGCCCTCCTCGACCTGGCGCAGGATGCGATCCTAGTCCGCGATCTGGACAGCCGGATACTGCTCTGGAACCGCGGGGCAAAGGATCTCTATGGGTGGCCGGCTGAGGAGGCTCTGGGCAAGGTCGCCCACGAACTGTTGCAGACCGAGTTTCCCGATTCGCTGGAAGCGATTCAGGCTTCCATTCGGGAAACCCGGGAGTGGGAAGGCGAACTCAGGCATACCTGCCGTGATGGGAAAGCAATCGTGGTTACCAGCCGCTGGTCGTTGATGCGCGACGAACAGGGCAATCCCACGGCGATCCTGGAAATCAACCGCGACATTACCGAACGTAAGCGGGCGGAAGATAACGTGCGCACGGTTGCGCTCTACGCCCACAGCCTGCTTGAGGCCAGTCTGGATCCACTAGTGATCATCAACCGCAAAGGCAGGATCACCGACGTCAATCAAGCCACGGAAACGATAACCGGGGCGCCCCGAGGCCGTCTGATCGGCAGCGATTTCTCCAACTGCTTTACCGAACCGGACAAGGCACGACAGGGCTATGAACGCGTGTTCGCGGAGGGCTCGGTGGAAGACTACCCGCTGGTTATCCGGCACATCTCCGGAAAGCTTACGGATGTGTCTTACAGCGCTAGCGTGCTCAAGAACGAAGCGGGAGAAGTCGAGGGCGTCTTTGCCGCAGCCCGCGATGTGACCGAGCGCAAGTGGGCGCAGCGGGCACTGCAAGAGAGTGCCGAGGCGTTTAGCATGCTGGACGAGTCGGTGCCGCAGTTGGTCTGGATGTGCACGCCCGATGGCTTGAACGTTTACTTCAACCAGCGATGGATGGATTACACCGGGCTGACGCTGGAGGAGAGCTACGGCAAAGGCTGGGACACCCCCTTCCACCCCGACGACAAGCAGCCCGCGTGGAACACCTGGAACCATGCGCTCGCGACCGGCAATACCTACCGTATGGAGTGCCGCCTGCGGGCGGCCGATGGCCGCTATCGCTGGTTTCTCATCAAGGGCGGCCCTCTGCGCGATGTCTCGGGCAGCCTGGTCAAGTGGTTTGGGACCTGCACCGACATCGACGATCTGAAGGAGGCAGAAGAAGGACTTCGCGCCCTCAACGAAAAACTCGAACAGCGGGTACAAGAGCGCACGGCCGAACTCGTCACTGCGAACAAGGAACTGGAGGCCTTCACCTACGCGGCGGCGCACGATCTGCGGGCGCCGCTGCGTCACATTCACGGGTTCGCCGACCTCCTGGCGGAAGAATGCAGTGCCCAGCTTGACGCTGCGGGACAACAATACCTGCGGCGGATTCGCGGCGGGACGAACCACATGAGCCGCTTGCTGGAAGATCTGCTTCATCTGTCGCGGATGGGACGGCAGCAGTTGAACCCGCAGGTTTGCGCGCTGGACTCTATTGTGCAGGAGGTCGTCGCCGAACTGAAAGCGGATTGCGAGGGCCGGGATATCGAATGGAGAGTCGGCCAGCTGCCCTTCGCAGAATGCGACCCGGCACTGATCAAACAGGTAATCACGAACCTCCTCTCGAATGCGGTGAAATTCACGCGCCTGTGTGAACAAGCACACATCGAGGTTGGGCAGACGGTCAGGGACGGCGAGCCAGTCCTTTTTGTACGCGACAACGGCGCCGGGTTCGATATGAGATATGCGGGCAAGTTATTTGGCGTCTTCCAGAGGCTCCACCGCCAGCAGGATTTCGAAGGCACTGGCGTGGGGCTCGCCATCGTCGAGCGAATCGTGCATAAGCACGGTGGGCGGGTATGGGCGGAGGCTGAACTGAACAAAGGGGCAACATTTTACTTTACCCTGGGCGCCCTGAAAGCCGGCCAGGGAGATAAACAACCAGACCATGAGCAAGCAGTTCATGCGGCAGGAGTGGCGTGATGCGATCGATGCTTTGCCTGCCACAGGAGTGAATTATGCCTGAGAAAAGAGCAGTCGAGATTCTCCTCGTAGAAGATGATCCGGATGACATCGATCTCACCCTGCACGCGCTCCGCGAGCACAAGCTGGCAAACCGGATCCACGTGGTTCAGGACGG
>PLIC01000287.1 GCA_003139995.1 Candidatus Acidiflorens stordalenmirensis
ATCCTTCGATTGGAAAAGACTTGTCTTGCCTGTTCGTTTGTATCTTGCAAGTTGTTGTAATGGTTACGATAGGTAAATTTAATAGTCGATTAACCTGATCTTCAATCTAAAATAGAATATGGCCAGCATTTATCGGAAACACTATCTGTTTGCCAGCGACTTCGATCAGACGTTGACCTTCAACGATACGGGTTACGTACTGAGCGAGCTGCTCGGCATTCCTGTTAAGGAATTCGAGCGCAAGGCCAAGGGCATGGCAAAGCTGAACCTGGTTCAGCAAGGCGCCGAACTTTCTTATCTTGTCCTGCATGATCCCGAGTTCCATTCGCGCGTCCGGCGCGACCACCTGTTCGAGGTGGGCAAGCGCATTCGCCTCAAGGAGAACATCAAGCAGGTTTACGAGATACTCGACCGGCGGATCGACGGATTCCACTTTGATTTTTACGTGCTCTCGGCGGCGCCGGTCGAGGTGATCCAGTCGGCGCTGGAGGGGATCGTGCCGGAGGACCACATCTTTGGCACCGAGTTCAAGTACAAAGCTTCGGGCGAGATCGAAAGCCTGGTGCGGGCGACGGCCGGTTATGGAAAAGTCACGCGGCTGGATCAACTCGAAGAACAGCTCGGCATTCCGGCGGACCATATTGTCTATGTGGGCGACGGCAGTTCCGACATTCACGTCATGCTGCATGTGAACCGGCGCGATGGCTTTACCATTGCCGTGTCGGAATCGAAACTGGTGGCGCAGATCGCGAAGCGGACGGTGCTGGGCGACAATGCCCTGGCAACGCTGGTGCCGATCCTGGAAGAGATTGCCGGTTGGCAGCGGCCGCAGATCCGCCAGCTATTCGAATCGTACGGCTTCCTGATTCAGGGATGGGACCGCGTGCAGACCGATTGGGTCACGCTGCGGCCAAGCGGCGTGTTGGCAGAGAAGGCGTCGGCGACGGCGGCGGAGGTAAAGTAAACCTCAAACCAATTCACCGCAGAGACGCCGAGGGCGCGGAGGAATTCTGGGTGGGTTTTCTCTTTGCTCGCGGCGCGGACCACGGTTGAATTGTTGGTCGCGGACGAGATTCCACTCATCGCAAAAAACGCGATGAGTGGGGCACCCGGTTTCTTCTACACCCAGATTCTTCTATTGGCGGGATTTGGGAGCGGCTGGGCCTAGTTTCCGCAGCTTCTCTCTGGCCTGCGTGGCTTCGTTCGTGCGTGGGTAGCGCTGGATGACGTGCTTCAATTCTTGCGTGCCCTCGTCTTGTTTTCCGAGTTCGAGGAGCGCGAATCCCTTCTTGAGTTGCGCGGCGGCCGCCTTGTTTCCGCTGGGAAAATTCTGCAGCACCAGATCGTAGTTCGCGACTGCTTTCGGGTAATCGGCGGCCTTGAACTGAATTTCGGCTAGATAGAAATATGCGTTTCCGGACAGGTCGGTGTTGGGATAGAACTTGATGTAGTCGGTGAATTCCTGGGTTGCCAGATCGTTTTTCCCGCCGTTGTAGTCGCGCAGGGCGTTGTTGTAGAGCACGTCGGGCGGAGGCGCCTGCGCCATCGCCTGCGCCTGTTGCTGCGCTTGTGACTGCTGCGCGGCCATGGACTGCTGCGCGGCCTGCATGTCCTCGAACTGCTTGCTCAACTTGGCGAGGCGGACCTTGAGTTCGTCCATGGTGTCGTTCAACGCCTGAATCTGCCCGGAGATCTGGTCGACCTGCGCGGCGCGATCCTGTTGCTGTTTGTTGATGGAAGTTTGCAGCTCGCCGATCGCGGCGCTTACTTTGTTGGCGGCGTCGGTGTTTTGCTCGAGCAGATTCTTCATGATGCCCATGCGCTCGTCGAAGGATTGCTTCATCTGGGTCATCTGCTGCTGCAGTTGGGTGACCTCGGTTTGCAGTTCGGTGATTTCCTTGCTGCCGTAGGCGGGAGCGATCCAGATGGTGAGGAACAGCGCGAAAACGAGCGGAATGCGATTGGATTTCATAGTTACCCTATTAAATGTCAAAAACGCGCTGAGCGTCCAGCGGCCGGAACATGAGACATCAAGGGCGGCTGCAGCCGCCCTCAGTGGACAAGAAGCGGGGAGAAACAAAACTCCCCGTGCTTATTTTTCGTACACGAAGCGTCCGCGGCGGTTTTGCTGCCAGCAGCTTTCGTTCGACTCGGTGCAGAACGGTTTCTCTTTGCCGTAGCTGATGGTCTTGATACGATCGCCGCCAATTCCAGCCTGGATGAGCGCGTTCTTCACCGCGTCCGCACGATTGGTCCCGAGAGCCAGGTTATATTCGGTTGAGCCGCGCTCGTCGGCGTATCCCTCGATCGTGATGTGGATGTTGGGATGCTGTTGCAGGAACTGCGCATCGCCCTGCAACGAGCCTTGCTGGTCCGCGCGCACATCGTACTTGTCGTAATCGAAGTAAATGTCCTTCACGTTTTGCGCGAAGAGTTCCTCTTCCGTAACCGAGGGAGGAGGTGGCGGCGGTGGCGGCGGCGCATTGACGGTCACGCGAGCGGTGGCGTCCTGAGTTCCGCCGGCGCCTTTGGCGATGAGATGGTAGGTGATTGAGTCGCTCGGAGTAACCTGACGCGATCCGCTCGTATCCACCGCGCCGATTCCATCGATGCTGACGTCGGTCGCGTTCGTGGTCTGCCAAGTCAGCGTCGTCGATTGGCCTTTGTCGAGAGTATTCGGGTTCGCCGACAGCGAGGCCGTGGGAGCGGTCGGTGCGGGTGGCGGCGGGGGCGGCGGCGGAGCGACCTTCTTCGCGCATGCGCCCAGGAACATGATTGTGCCGAGTGCGAATACCAGGGCGCCCCATCTCGCGATCGTCATTGTTGTTATTGCCATTGTTTTTGCGTCCTTCACCTGATTCCTCCAGTTTTCTGTGCGCCCGCGTTGTGGCGTGCAATTTGCAGATTCACGGCAGGGCGCACTCTGAGCCAGCCGTAAAACCGTGCTTTTTTTCAAAACCAGTTTTTCAAAACCAGTCTTTCAAACCAATTTACTTCCAACTCCAGTTGGGCTGCGTGTTGGCGCCCTTAGAAGTCAACTGCTTCACATTTGTGCCGTCCGCTAGCATGGTCCATATCTGGTCGCTGCCCGAGCGGTGGGACTGAAATACAATGTGCCGTCCATCCGGCGACCAGCAGGGAAAATCGTTGCGACCCGCATCGTGCGTGAGTTGCACCCACTGCTTGCTGGCGACGTCCATCAAATAAAGATCGTTGGAACCCGGCTCTCCCGGCCCGTACTTGCGCATCCAGGAGAAAGTCAGAAACTGTCCGTTCGGCGACCAGTTGGGAGAAACCGCATAGCCTTGATCGGTGACACGCTGCAGGTTGGTGCCGTCCGCTTCCATGGTATAGATCTGGGGCAGGCCGGTGCGTCCGCTGACGAAAGCGATCTGCGCGCCGGTCTTGCGATTCCATGTTGGTGAAACGTCCGGCCCCTGATCGTTGGTCAGGCGGAGCGATTTTCCTCCGGATGCGTCCACGGTGAAGATGTTGGGATAACCGTTGCGCGAGGATGAGAACGCGATCTTGCCATCGGGCGACCATGAAGGCGAAAGATTCATACCTCCAAACCGCGGGAAGCTGACCATGCGGTTGAGATCGAAGGAGTACATCATGATTTCCCATCCGCCCTTGTTGATCGAACTGAACGCCAGCCGCGAGCCATCGGGCGAGATGCGCGGCGACAGGGAAATGCTGCCCATGTGTGTGATCTGCTGCTGGTTGGCGCCATCGTAGTCCATCATCCAGATTTCTTTGTGGCCGGTGCGCTCGCTGACGAAGTAGATCTTGCTTTCGGCGATGCCGGCTACGCCTCCGCCGAGGCGGAAAATGATTTCGTCGGCAAACTTGTGCGCGATGACGCGCACCGCGTCGTTGGTAGCATTATCGACGTACTGCTTGCCGAGTACCTGCGGCGACTTCTCATTCTTGACGTCGTAGAGCCATCCCTGCACCGTGACTTTGCCGGCGGCGGCGCCGAGGTTGCCGAAAGCGAGCATGGAGGTGTTCGGCGGCGGAGAATTCCACGCCGTAAAGTTGACCTCGGACGGTTGCCCCGGCTCCTGCAGCGGATAGAAACTCTTCGAGACGAGATCGAAGATTCCGGCGTTGTCGAGGTCGCTCCAGAGCGTGTCGTTGAAGGTCTTCAACAGGTCGGTGTTGCTGGCGTCGGTGGTCGATGGCTTGAAGTCGGACGCGGCTAGGCGCACTCTCTCGACGCCGAGCCCAGTGCCGGTGCGAATCCAGTCCTGCGCGGAACCGGTGGTCGTCAGCAGAAGCAGCAAGGCAACGGCGATCAAGGCATGATGACGGATGGGGCGAGCCGAGTTACTCAATTTGTGCTCCCTGTTCAGTCGTTCGTCGTTGGTCGTTAGTCGTTGGCAGCTCGTAGTAAAACTCCAATCCTCCGGCCCCAGCGCCTGAAGGCGCTTTCATAACGCAACCCTTACGGCGCGGCTGAAGCCGCGCCCCTTCAAAGCAAAGTCTAACGACTAGCGAACTGCTTACCGCTTGTAATCGAACCAGAACTCTACCGACACTTTGCTTCCCGAATAATCCGGCGGCAGCGAGCCGAATGTATCAATGCGCTGGATTGCACGCATGGCCGAGAGATCTAGCGACGGTACGCCGCTCGACTGCTCGATCTCAACATTCGACGGGTGCCCGTCGCGCGCGATATCAAATGTAAGATAAACGCGTTTCCCCTCCGTGATCCGCGGATCGACTTCATACTTTAGCCAATTCTCAGTGACTTTGCGCTGCACGGCTTGGACGTACCACGAAAACCGGCTGCCGAAATCGCCACCGCTTCCGGTAAATCCAAATCCGCCCTTGGCGCCGCCCGCGCTCATGGTGTACGGCCCGCTGACCGGACCACCCTCGCCATACGGAATCTGATTCGACTCGGGTGGTTCTGGTTCCGGCTTGCGCTGCGTCGCGGTCTTGATCGGCGCGGACTTTGTTTTTGTGTTCTTGTCGGGAATCGGAATCGCTTCCGGCTCCTTTTCCTGAACTATGGGCTGTGACTTCGAAAGTCCCTTGGATTCGGTGGCCAGCACGTTCTGTGTCTCGGCGGGATTGGCGGGCAAGGGAACCGAGTTCACGAGGGTCGCTCCCATGGCATCTCCGCCGCCGCCGCTGCCCCAGCCTTCACCACGGACGCCGTGAATGAACATGGCGTAGAGCACGACGAACGCCGCGAATCCGAGATGCAGTCCGAGCGACCAGGCCAGAGGCCGGCGCAACCCGGCGTGTTCGGAATAAATGTCGATGTCAGCGTAATGCATGTCGATATCAGTATCAGTATCAGTGATGGCCGCCATGAGTATCCATCGGCTGCGTAACGATGCTCACGTTGCTGATGCCCGCCTGTTTGATGGCGTCCATGACGGTGGCAAAGGCGCCAAATGGGACATCTTCGTCGGAGCGCAAATAGATCGCCTGGTGTTGCGGATCGCGAATTTTCTGCTTCAGGCGCGCTCCGATCTGGTTGATGTTGATGGGATCGTTGCCGAGAAAAACTTTTTGCGATTTGTCGATGCTGATCACGAGGCGCTCTTCGGTGATCTCTTTGACGGTGCGGGTGTGGGGCACGTTGACTTCGATTCCGGACTGCAGTATGGGCGCGGTCACCATGAAAATGATGAGCAGCACGAGGACGACATCCACCAGCGGTGTGATGTTGATGTCGGCGAGGGCCGTCTGGGTGCGTCCGTTGGCAGAGGTGAAGGCCATCAGCGCCGCGCCTCGGTTACCGGTAACTCATGCTGGCGCTCGACCAGATTGAGCATCTCNNGCCAGGCCGGCGGCGGTGGTCACCAGAGCTTCGGAAATTCCGGGAGCGACCGCGCGCAGAGTTGCCGCGCCCGCCGTGCCGAGTCCGTGGAAGGCGTCGATGATTCCCCAGACGGTGCCGAACAATCCGATAAACGGCGTAACCGCGCCCGTAATTGCCAGCCACGGGACATTGCGTTCGAGGCGGGTGATCTCCTCGGAAGACGCGACCTGCATGGCGCGCTGAATGGCCACGAGGTTGTGGATGCCGCCGGTCATTCCCATCTGGCGTTTGAACTCCGCGACCGCGCCTTCAAACACTCCCACCAGCGGGCTGGGACGGAACTGTTCTACAACCGAGGCAATGTCCTGCATGCGCTGCGCCTTGCGAAAGACGCGGACGAAGCGTCCGCTCTGAGAGCGGGCGCGGCGGATCAGCCGCCACTTGGCAAGAATCACGGCCCAGGAGAGCACGCTAAACGCGATGAGCAGGAGAAGCACGGACTTGGCGACCGGACCCGTCTGCAGGACGAGATCAACGATTTCGCCGCCGACAAACAAGAGGAGGACGGAAGGAAAATGCATTTGGTTTAGGGAAAACCCTGTCAAAGATTATAGACCAGGGTGGCGGCGCGCTCCGGCAGGGTACCGCATCGGTCAATGCGGCGTTTTTGGTCGCCTGCATCCGCGCGGCTTGCCGCCTGGCTGCGGGATTGGCTGTCTCTGTGTTCTCACAAAGGGCTGGCAGAGAATCGAGGGGCTTTGACGGCTACGAGCTCGGAATCACTGCCTCCGCTACATTTGAATACGCGCTTTCCCGACCTTCGGCGGTTACTTCAGTTGTGACGTAATAGTAGGTCGCGCCGGAGACAACCGTAGAGTCTGTGTAGTTGGTCGAGGCTTCCAGCGCGGTATTGATCATCTCGAAGGGGCCTGCCTGGGCAGTGCCGCGGTACACGTTGTATCCCACCGGGCTCCCGGCTCCCGGATCCCAGGAAAGAGAGACGTCGTGGGAGGCCGGAGCCACGCCCGTACCGGTTAACTGCTCGACTGATGGCGAGTTCGCTGCATTGCTAATAAATCCCGCTTTGGCGGAGGCCGTGCCGGAGGCGTTCGGCGTGAATTGAATCGTCACTGGAACGCTCTGCCCAGCCGGAATCGTTGCCGGCAAATTCAGCCCGAGGATGGCAAACTCCGAGCTCGTCGACTGGTCCGACGAGATGGTTACAGCAGCGTTCGAGGCGGTGAGCGTAGCCTGCAGGCTGGCACTCGATCCCACCGTGACGTTACCGAAACTGAGGGTCGCAGGGCTGACCCCCAGTTGCGGGTTCGCGTTGGCGACGCCGGTACCCCCGACCTGCATTATAAGATAGGGATCCTCGGCCGTACTCACAAGCATAATGACGCCGGTGGTGTACCCCGAGGCAGTCGGATTGAAAATAACGGGCAACTGGATGCTTGCCCCGGGCGCGATCGTTACTGGTAAAGGAAATGTGCCAAATGAGAAAGCGCTTCCCTGTTCCGACGCGGAAGTGATCACCAGCGTTTTGCTCCCAATGTTCGAGAGCTGGAAAGAGTAGGAAACGGACTTGCCGGTCTGGACCTCAGGGAAAAGATGCCAGCAAGGCGTACATCCAAGTTCCTGCGCCCATGCGGAGGCAGGCGCCAGCCAAAAAAACAGCAATGAGACTATGAGTAGAACTAAGACTCGGGGGAAGGATTGCATGGATATTATTTTCACGAGCCGCTCGGTTTCGAGGCAAAATCGGAAGTGCATCCGGCGCAATCACTTGTACAGCCCGCTTTGGGCGCGGGGCGGCCTGTTTCGCGCAACCCCGCTGAGGCGGAGATGTGCTATGCTGCGCGTAACTTACAGATCGTCGTCAGTTAAGATCGTCCCAAATTAGGATTGGACCCTTGTGCTGGCCGAACTTCGACTCGAAAATTACGCGGTCATCGACAATGTCGTGATCGAATTCGCGTCTGGTCTGAATCTTCTGACCGGAGAGACCGGGGCGGGGAAGTCCATTCTGATTGACGCGCTGGGACTGCTGCTGGGGGAAAAAGCGTCGTCGGATGTGATCCGCACCGGCGCGGAGCGGGCGGTGGTGGCAGCGGTGTTTGAGAGCGATGGAGCGGCGGCGCGTTTCATCGAAGAGATACTCGAGACCAACGGCCTGGATGCGGAGAATGGCTCGCTGATTCTGCGGCGCGAGATTGCTCCCGGCGGCAAAGGGCGGGTCTTTATCAATAATCAGCCAGCCACCGTGGCTGTGCTGAAACAGATTGCGCCCCACTTGGCGGTGATCCACGCGCAGAATGAATCCGTCGTAAACTTCGATGCCGCGGCGCGACAGGAGCTGCTCGACGCTTACGCCGGAATCGAGTTGAAGGACGTCTCCGCTGCTTTTGCGCGCTGGAAGCAGATTCGCGGGCGCATCGCCGAACTCGAACAGGACGAGCAGGACCGCATGCGGATTCTCGATCTGTGGAACTTCCAATGCCGTGAAATCGAAGAGGCGCGTCTGCGGGCCGGCGAAGATGAGCAGCTGGAAGCCGAGAAGCGCGTTTTAGCCAACGCCGAGAAAATTTACGGCGCGGCCATCAATGCCTTCGACCTGCTGTATGAGGGCGACGCCTCCACTTCATCGAGCCTGCGCGCCGCGCAGAAGCACCTGGCAGAACTGGCCCGTTATGAACCGAAGTTTCAGGAAGCGCTCGCGGCGCTGGAGTCGGCGCGCATCAGCGTCGAGGATGTGGGAGCGACGCTGCGCGATTATGCCGGAGGAATCGAGGCTTCGCCCGAGCGTCTCGCGGAAATCGAAGAACGGCTGGCGCTGCTGGATCGCCTGAAACGCAAGTATGGGCCTACGCTGGAACAGACCATTTCCTTCGGCAGAGATATTCGTAGCAAAATCTCAGAGATGGAGAATAAAGATCAAGTTCTACTTGAACTGAGGGCAAACCTGGCCATGGCTGCCGAGGAGTATCGCAAAGCCGCTCGCAGCATTTCCAGAAAACGCCTGGAGGCGGGACGGAAACTTGAGAGGCTGGTCGAGACGGAAATCAACGATCTCGCCATGCGCGCCAGTTTTCGCATCGCGGTCGAAGAGAACGAAGCCGAGGAGCATTGGACTTCTTCGGGCATCAACCAAGTGATCTATCGCATTACAACTAATGTTGGCGAGGCCATGCGACCGCTGGAACAGATCGCCTCGGGCGGCGAACTTTCGCGCGTCATGCTGGCGTTGAAGGCGAGCGTCGAGGCGGGGACCAATCCGGCGGGGAAGAAAAAGTCGGCGGCGGCGCAGCGCACATTAGTTTTCGACGAGATTGACAGCGGCATCGGAGGCCGCGCCGCCGACGCCGTAGGGAAAAAATTGAAAGCTCTCGCCAAAGGCAATCAGGTGCTCTGCGTTACCCACCTGCCGCAGATCGCAACCTTTGCCGATCACCACTACCTGATCGAGAAGCGCGAAACCGGAGGCCGCGCGAAGACCACCGTCCGGCAGATTACTGGCGACGAACGCACTGAGGAAGTCGCGCGGATGCTGTCGGGAGCTAAACTGACCGAGACTTCGCGCAGACACGCGGAGCAGATGATTAAGGCGAATGGGTGAGAGCCGAACGCTCTGTCAAACTTCAACCAGTGTGGAGTACGAGCACATTGTTACCACGCGATTGAAGCGCGCGGTCAAAGGTGACGAGCTTCAGGCCTGCGACCGCAGCGAAGGCCAGAAGATAGGCGTCCGCCCAAACCTTGGGGGATCTGCTGGAAAGCCGCGAGCGCGAACGGAACTCCTTTTCGAGATCATCGGGTTCCGGCAAGAAGGCAATGCGAGTGTCGGCCCAGACTCGATCCCACAAACTCCAGGCTTCGGACATGGTCTTCGCGTCCGTTCCCATGATCTGATCGGTGGTGAGGAGCCTCAGAACGGTCATCTGCGTGAAGCGGCAGAAGAAAAATTGTTCCTCGCCGGCCTGCTCGAACCAAGATCTGGCTTTTTCGGAATGAACATGCTGGCTCCAAATCAGCGCCAGCCACACGTTCGCATCAAGGAAATTCAACGTGTTCATAGATTTGTTCGTTGGTTAGGCTGACCTTGGGGCCATCGGAGACGATCAGCGGGAACTGCACTCTCTTGGCACGCGGGCGCTGGCCTTGCAGGAGCACGGTCTTAACACCCGCTAGGACCAGTTCGCGCACCGATCGCCCGTTCGCGGCTGCCTGCGCTTTCAGCTTCCGGTAGAGGGGAGCTGGAATGTCAACTGTGGTTCGAACGGAATCCTGCTTCATAACCTCATTATCCCATGTGTGCCATAAATATGGAAGCGATTGCTATTGACTTAGCTAAGTAAAGTTAGCTAACATATATTCATGGAAACCATCACCATTCACAAGGCCAAAACCGAGCTTTCGCGGTTGATTCAGAAGGCTTGCCGGGGCGAGGAGATCGTGATCGCTCGGGGGAAGAAACCGGTTGTCCGCTTGGTTGCGATTGAGGACAAACGGGGCCAACGCAAGCCCGGAGCCTTGCGCGGGAAGCTGAAGGTCGGACCAGAGTTTTTCGAGCCGTTGCCCGCGGAAGAACTTGACGCATGGGGGCAATAGCGTGCGCCTGCTGCTGGACACTCATGCGTTGCTTTGGTGGTACAGCGACGATCCCGCGCTGCCCAGGTCGTGCAGAAAGCTGATTGCCCAACCGGACAGCAGCATTTTTGTTAGCGCAGTTTCCGCCTGGGAGATTGCGACGAAGTTTCGACTGGGCAGGCTGCCGAGCGCTTCCGATCTAGTACAAGACTTCGGAGGCTATCTTGACCGGGAGAAGTTCTTCAGTCTGCCTGTGTCATACGACCATGGAGTCCGCGCTGGGATGTTGCCTGGACCCCACCAAGATCCGTTCGACCGCATGCTGATCGCACAGGCCGAGATTGAGAAACTGTTTATTGTCAGCAACGAGAAAATCTTTGATCGGTACGGGGTACGCCGGATCTGGTGAAGCGCGGCCTGCGGGCGACCCTCCCGTTCACCCGCCCGCTGCTAATCCTCACTGCATCAAAGGCTTACATTGACTTGGCGGTGCATCTTTCGATACTCTTAGAGCATCTTTTCGAACGAAGAAGTGTACCCTAGTGGGTGGGGATGCGACTTGTCTGAGACCGAGAATTTACACACGAAGACCTTATTGCTGTTGAAGCCGCGCGGATTCTGCGCAGGGGTGGTGCGGGCGATCGATATTGTCGGGATTGCGCTGGAGGCCTTTGGGCGGCCGATTTATGTGCGCAAGGAAATCGTCCACAACCGCTCCGTGGTGGAGGAGCTGCAGCAAAAGGGCGCAATTTTTGTCGATGGCGTGGACGAAGTGCCCGAGGGCGAGCGCGTCATCTACAGCGCCCACGGCGTTTCTCCGGAGGTGCGCGAGGCGAGTAAGCTGCGAAAGCTGCGCGTGATCGATGCGACGTGCCCGCTGGTGACCAAGGTGCATGTGGAGGCGGTGAAGTTCGCCAAGGAAGGCTATTCGCTGGTCCTGATCGGCCATCGCGATCACGACGAAGTGATTGGCACGCTGGGCGAGGCGCCCACGGTGACTCATGTAGTAGGATCGCCTGCGGAAGTGGCGTCGGTGACGTTGCCCGACCCCAACCGCGTGGCGTATTTGACGCAGACGACGCTCAGCTTGGATGAGACGCGCGACATCATCGGCGCTCTCAGAAAGCGGTTCCCGAACATTAGGGGTCCGGCGGCGCAAGACATCTGCTATGCCACAGAAAATAGGCAAGTTGCCGTGAAACACGTGGCTTCGGATGCCGATTTGCTGCTGGTGGTGGGCTCCGACAATAGTTCAAATTCCAAGCGGTTGGTGGAAGTTGCTCGCAGTTTGGGCACGGAGGCGCATTTAATTGACGATTGCCGCAACATTCGGCCGCAGTGGCTGAATGGCGTGAAGACGGTGGCCCTGACCGCGGGAGCATCGGCTCCTGAACATCTGGTGCAGGAAGTGGTGGAGTACCTGGCGGGACAGGGCTTTGGCGACGTGCAGGAATTGGAAATCATGCCGGAAAATGTGCGCTTTGGATTGCCGCCGGAGATCGTGGCAACGATTGCCGCGGCGCCGGCCATCGTTGCTGTGGAGTTGTAAATGGAAGAATCCTCCCCCTTCAGTTCGGCCTCTGTGCCGCAGATGCGATTTGGAAAGATCGACGACCTGGAGAACCGGGTCGCGGTAGCTGTCGATGCGGCGCGCAAGTATCTTTTCTCGCAGCAGCACGAAGAGGGTTACTGGTGTGGAGAACTGGAAGCCGATACCACCCTTGAATCCGATTACATCCTGCTGCATACTCTGCTCGGCACCGGCAGCCATGAACGTTTTGACAAGGCCGCGCGCTACATCCTGAACCACCAGAATGAAGACGGTGGCTGGAGTATCTACGCTGCCGGCCCCTCCAACATCAGCGCGTCGGTGAAGGCCTACTTCGGGCTGAAGCTGGCTGGATTCAAGGCGGATCATCCCGCGCTGGCGCGCGCCCGGAAAAAGATCCTCGAAATGGGTGGCGTGACCGAAGTCAATACATTTACCAAGATCTATCTTTGTTTCTTTGGGCAATACGACTACGATGCGGTGCCGGCGGTTCCACCGGAGATCGTGCTCTTTCCCAACTGGTTCTGGTTCAATATCTACGAAATTTCTTCGTGGTCGCGCGCCATCCTGGTGCCGCTTTCGATCTGCTATGCCAAGAAGCCCTTCAAGAAAATTTCCGACGAAATGAGCGTGGAAGAACTTTTTGTGGGCGGGCGCGACAAGTCGCGCATGCACCTGCGCTGGGCGAAGAAGCGGATTTCGTGGCGCAATTTCTTTTTGGTGGCGGATCGAATTGCCCACTGGGCAGAACGTGTACACATCCGTCCGCTGCGTTCGATTGCCCTGAGGAAGGCTGAGAAGTGGATGTTGGAGCGCTTCGAGATGAGCGACGGCTTGGGAGCGATCTATCCATCGATGATGAACGCCATCATCGCGCTGCGCTGCCTGGGGTATTCGGTGGACGATCCGCAATTTATCCGCGCGCTCGACGAGTTCGAGAAGCTGGGGATCGAGGAGGACGATACTTTCCGCATGCAGCCCTGCATGTCTCCGGTGTGGGACACGGCGTACGCGCTGTTTGCCTTGGGCGAGGCGGGGGTTCCGGCGAGCGATCAGCGGCTGGTGAAATGCGCCGACTGGATGCTGCAGAAGCAGGTGCGCAAGCCCGGAGACTGGAAGATCAAGAATCCGAAAGGCGAACCGGGCGGCTGGTACTTCGAGTTCAACAATGAGTTCTATCCCGACGTGGACGACACTGCCATGGTCTGCCTGGCGCTGAGCCGGGTCGAACATCCGAACGGACGCTATCAGAGCGAGTCTGTACAGCGGGCGATCGATTGGATCTTATCGATGCAGTGCAAGGATGGAGGCTGGGCTTCGTTCGACAAAGACAACGACCGCATGGTGTTCCAGTACGTGCCTTTTGCCGATCACAACGCCATGCTCGATCCCGCGACCGTCGACATCACGGGCCGGATTCTGGAGTGTCTTGCGACCTATGGATACGATCAGAACCATCCGGCGGTGAAGCGGGCGATCAAGTTTATTCGCAAACAGCAGGAGCCGGACGGTAGCTGGTTCGGACGTTGGGGCGTGAACTACATCTACGGCACGATGCAGGTGTTGCGCGGTTTGGAAGCGATGGCCGTGGACCGTAACGACCCGATGATCCAGCAGGCAGCGGAGTGGCTGCGGTCGGTGCAGAATGCCGACGGCGGCTGGGGCGAGACGGTGGGATCCTACGACGATCCCAACCTTCGAGGGCAGGGCGACAGCACGGCTTCACAGACCGCGTGGGCAATTATGGGACTGCTGGCCGTTGGCGACACGCGCAGCGAATGCGTGGCCCGCGGTATGGCGTATCTTCTGCGCACGCAAAAGAAAGACGGTTCATGGAGCGAGCCTTTCTTTACCGGAACCGGCTTCCCGCGCGTGTTCTATCTGATGTATCACCTGTATCGCGAGTATTTTCCGCTGATCGCGCTCACGACTTATTCGAAGGTGATGACGGAGAAGGGCAGCAGTTAGCATTTAGCACTTAGCAATTAGCACTTAGCTAACCCGGGTCACTGGGTCTCCGCGTCGTTCGCAGACTAAATGCCAAGTGCTAAATGCTAAGTGCTAAATGCTAAGTGCTAAATGCTAAATGCTAAGTGCTAAGTGCTAAATGCTTGCTTTTATTACTGGCGCCACCGGATTTTTGGGCAGCCATGTTGCGCGCGTTCTGGCGGAACAGGGAGCCGAGTTGCGGCTGCTGGTGCGGCCGTCGAGCGATCTGCGCAACCTGGACGGTCTGAACGCAGATCGAGTAGTTGGCGACCTGCGGGACGCGGCTTCGATTGAGAAGGCGCTTTCCGGCTGCGATGTCGTATTTCACGTGGCCGCGGACTACCGGCTCTGGGTGCGCGGGCGAGATTCCAACGAGATGTATCGCTCGAATGTCGAGGGCACGCGTTCCTTGCTCGAAGCGGCGCGGAAACAACGCGTGCGGCGCGTCGTGTACACGTCGAGCGTGGCGACCATGGGTTTTGTCTCGAACCACGCAGCTGCCGAGCTGCGCTCGGCATGGACGGGCGAGGGCGCCCGTCCCCACACGAACGCGGTGGCGGACGAAGAGAGTCCGGTTTCGCTCGGGGACATGATCGGGCACTATAAGCGTTCGAAGTTCATGGCAGAGCAAGTAGCAATCGAGACGGCGAGATCTGGAGTCGATGTGGTGATTGTGAATCCCACGACGCCGATTGGCGAACGCGATATTAAACCGACTCCGACCGGGCGAATCGTCGTGGATTTCTTGAAGCGAAAGTTTCCGGCGTATGTGGAAACGGGCTTGAACCTGGTAGATGCGACCGAGTGCGCCCGCGGTCATGTGCAGGCGCTGGAGAAGGGAAGATCGGGCGAGCGCTACATTCTGGGTGGAGAGAATCTTACGCTCAAGCAGATTCTCGACCGGCTGGCCGCGATCACGGGTCTGCCGTCGCCCACCGTGAAACTGCCTTACATTTTTGCGCTGGCGGCTGGAGTTGTGGACGAGATGGTGACGGGCCGGCTTCTGGGTCGGGAGCCGCGCGCGACGATTGACGAAGTGCGCATGGCGCGCAAGATGATGTTTGTGAGTTCGGCGAAAGCGGAACGGGAACTGGGCTGGCGAACGGTTCCGGTGGATGGAGCATTGCGGCGGTCGGTAGAGTGGTTCCGCGGCAACGGATATGTCTAGGATTGCCATCATAGCCGCGATGGAGCGAGAGGTGCGACCGCTGATCCGAGGCTGGAAGGTCCGGACGATGGAGCACGGCGGACCGCGATATCGTCTTTTTGAAAGTGTTTTTGAAAATGGAGAAGCGGCGCTTGTCTGTGGCGGAATTGGAGCCGAAGCCGCGCGCCGCGCCACCGAAGCGGTGATTCGGGAAGTGAACCCGGCGCGGGTGATTTCCGTGGGTTTTGCAGGGGCGCTGGATGGTTCGCTAGAGGTCGGGGATGTTCTTGAGCCGCGCACGGTGATCAACGCCGCCGATGGCGTGCGGACAGAAGTCGGATCGGGTCAGGGAATACTGGTGAGTTACGCGACGATAGCCGATAAGAAACAGAAGAGCCGGCTACGAAAAGCTTATGGCGCAAGCGCGGTGGACATGGAAGCCGCAGCCGTGGCGCAAGGAGCGCAGGCGCGGGGAGTCGAGTTCGCAGCTATTAAAGCGATCTCCGACGCCGCCGATTTCAGCCTGCCGTCGATGGATTGCTCGATGGATCGCTTTGTGGCGGACGACGGCAGCTTTCGTTCCGTCAGGTTTGCGTGTCATGTTGTGTTGCGGCCGTGGCTGTGGGGGGCAACGATTGCACTGGCGCGGAACAGTTCCAAGGCAAGCCGTGCTCTTTGCGGCGCGCTCGTGAGTTACCTAGGTCGTGAGAGTCCCGGTCGTGAGAGTCTCGGTCGTCATACGTTGCCTGGTGAGTCTTTGGCGGCCGGATTGAATCAAAAGATAAATGACCCGGCGTTTGCCGGTGCTCAGAGTCGTACTCCGCCTCATACTGGGGCTGAGGGGAAGCAATAGGGCAAACAATCGAGTCTGCTATGGCAATTGCTCGGCCATCGACGTTGGCCGTTGAAAGCGAAAGGCACGAGATTCCTTCGACGATGTGGGCCGCCGTGTATCGCGGCGTAAACGATGTGCGCCTGGAAGAAGTGCCTGTTCCTGAAGTCGGGGCCGGAGAGATTCTGGTTCGAGTCCACACCTGCGGAATCTGCGGGACCGATCTCAAGAAGATCGCTACCGGTTCCCACTCCGCGCCGCGTATCTTTGGTCACGAAACGGCGGGTATCGTCGCGAAAGTGGGGGAAGGCGTTCGCAAGTTCAGCGTCGGCGAACGCGTCGTGGTGTTTCATCACATCCCTTGTGGAGATTGCTATTATTGCCGCCACAAAACCTTAGCGCAGTGCGGCACCTACAAGAAAGTTGGTTGCACGGCGGGATTCGAGCCGTCGGGCGGAGGCTTTGCGGAATACGTTCGGGTGATGGACTGGATCGTTGAGAAGGGCACGGTACGCATCCCAGACGGCACCAGCTTTGAGCAGGCATGTTTTGTCGAGCCGGTCAATACGTGCATCAAAGGTATTGAGACACTTCGTTTGCAAGCGGGGGAGACCGTGCTGGTGATGGGGCAGGGTCCAATCGGTCTGATCCTTGCGAATCTGGCGAAGCGGGCGGGGACTCGGGTGATTACTTCCGATTTATATCCGGCAAGGCTTACAATAGCCAACAGCTTCGGCCTGAATCTGACAATTGACGCTTCCAAGGGTGACGCCGGACGAGCGGTGCGCGGAATAACGGAAGGGCGCGGGGCTGACGCCGTGATTTTGGCAGTCGGCGGAAGCAGCCTCATTCGCCCTGCCATGGATGCCACCCGTCCGGGAGGCCGTGTGTTGCTGTTCGGGCAAACTGCGCGCGGCGAGGCCACGATTGACCCGGCGGCAGTGTGTGTGGACGAAAAAGCTTTGCTCGGATCCTACAGTGCATCGGTCGATTTGCAGGAGGAATCAGTGCGGTTTGTCATGAACCGTGAAATGGATCTGGAACGGCTTATCAGCCACCGTTTCCCGCTGCAAAGCGGTGTGGAAGCGCTGAACCTGGCTGCCCATCCTCAACCAGACTCGATGAAGATCGTCATCCAGCCGGGCAGCGCCGGGGTCCCCAGCACGCCCGGTTCTGGCGCGATGGGGTGGAGCGCGTGGGAAGGACATCAACTGTGAATGGCAAGATGACGGCCGCCGTCCTCTACGGCAAAGAAGACATCAAGATTGAAAGAGTGCCGATCCCGCGTGTGGGAGACGGCGAAGTTCTGGTCAAGGTCCACGTGGCGCTCACCTGCGGCACGGATTTGAAGGTGTATCAGCGTGGATATCACGCCCGCATGATTGTGCCGCCGGCGTTGTTCGGGCATGAACTGGCGGGCACGGTCGAGGAAGTCGGCGAGGGCGTGCGCGGATTCAAGAGGGGCATGCGTGTGGTGGCGCTCAACTCGGCTCCCTGCGGCATGTGCTTCTATTGCTCCAAGCACCAGTTGAACCTCTGCGAAGACCTGCTGTTCAACAATGGCGCCTACGCCGAGTACATACGGATTCCGCGGCGCATCGTGGAAGCCAATATGCTCGTCGTGCCTTCGAACGTGAGCTTCGAAGATGCCGCGATGACCGAGCCGCTGGCCTGCGTGCTCCGCGGCCTGCATGAAACGGGAGTCGAGATCGGCGACACCGTGGCAGTCATTGGCGGCGGACCGATTGGCCTGATGTTTGTGCAAGTGGCGAAGGCCATCGGCTGCAATGTGATCGCGGTCGTCAAGCGCGATTCGCAGGTCTCGCTGGCGCGCAAAAGGGGCGCGCACGAGGTCATTCAGATTACCAATGTAAAGGATCCCGTAGAGGTGGTGCGCGCGTTGACTCCAGACCGGCGCGGCGCCGATGTGGCAATCGAAGCCGTAGGCCGCCCGGAAGCCTGGGAGTGGGCTGTGCAGATGGCTCGCAAGGGCGGCACAGTGAATTTCTTCGGTGGATGTGCTGCGGGAACCAAGGTGCAGTTAGACACCAACCGCTTGCACTACTCGGAAATCACTCTGAAGGCGACTTTCCATCACACTCCGGAGACGGTGCGCCGGGCCTTCGGTTTGATTGCCGAGAAGAAAGTTTGCGCCACCGACTACATTACCGGCGAAGCGCCGCTTTCGCGTTTGCACGATGTGCTGCGCCACATGCTGAACCGCAACGGGGACATCAAGACTGCGATTATCCCCGGTCACTAGCGGGAGCGGCGCCATCCGTTATGTAACCCTGAGGCCGCTGTGTGTTCTGTAGTTAAGAATTTTCGATGATACCTGCTGCCAGCCATCCCCCGACTGCGCCGCCGCGCTCCTCCGCCTGGAGTGCGCTGCCGCCGGAATATGCCATCCCCGACCATGCGCCTTCGGAAGCCGAAGCGCGCGGATATTGCCGCCACCTGGCGCGCTCGCATTACGAGAATTTTTCGGTCGCGTCCTGGTTTCTTCCGGAGCGGCTGCGCCAGCACTTCTTCAACGTTTATGCGTATTGCCGCATCTCGGACGATCTGGGTGACGAGGTGGGCGATACAGCCGCATCTCTGCAGTTACTCGATCAGTGGGAGACGGAATTAAACGCGTGCTACGAGGGTCATCCCCGGCATCCCGTATTTGTCGCGCTCGCCGAGACCGTGCGCAAGTTTGAGATCCCAAAACATGAGTTCGCGGATTTGCTGACCGCCTTCCGGCAGGACCAAAGTGTCAGCCGCTACGAAACCTTCAATGACCTGCTCGGCTACTGCCGGTACTCGGCGAATCCGGTCGGCCACCTGGTGCTGTATCTTTGCGGATACCGCGATTCCGATCGCCAGCAACTTTCCGATTACACCTGCACCGCGCTGCAACTCGCGAACTTCTGGCAAGATGTGAGCGCGGATTTTGCCAAGGGACGAATTTATCTTCCACTCGAAGACCTGCGCCGGTTCGGCGTGAGCGAAGAAGTAATCCGCGATGGCGAAAACACTGCGGCGTTCCGCGCGATGACGCGTTTTGAAGTCGAGCGCGCCCGGGAATGGTTCGCGCAAGGCATGCCGCTGATCGCGAAAGTCGAGCGCGCGCTGGCCACCGACATTGAACTATTCAGCCGCGGCGGGCAGGAAATTTTGCGCGCAATCGAGCGCCAAGATTACGCCGTGCTGGGCAGGCGTCCGGCAATTTCCAAAACGCGAAAACTGGCGCTGGTCGCTCGCGCGGCGTTGGGGAAGCTGCGATGAGCACCGTCGTGGAAAATCCGTCCGTGCAGTTTGCGCCTACCGCTTCGCAGCTCGATATGGCGTACTCCGTCTGCCGGAGTATTGCCCGCTCCGCCGCCAAGAATTTCTACTACGGTTTTGTGCTGCTTCCACAGCGGAAACGCAATGCGTTGAGCGCCGTGTATGCCTTCATGCGGCGGTGCGACGACATCGCCGACGACGACACGCTAAGCCCCGACGATCGCCACAACAAGCTGATGGAATCGCTGGATAAAGTCCACCGCGCATTGGCCGCACAGCCAACCGACGATCCGGTGCTGCTGGGGCTGACCGATGCGCAGCGGACTTACCAGATTCCGATTGGGCTTCTCGACCAGCTAGCCTTCGGCACGGCTGCGGATCTCGAGTACGGGCAACTGGAACCCGCCGCCAATGCGCCGCTGGTCGCGCGTTACCAGACCTTTGAAGAGTTGCGGCAGTATTGCTACGGCGTGGCGTCGGTCGTCGGCCTGGTGTGCATCAAGATCTTTGGATATTGCGATCCCGCCGCTGAGCCGCTTGCCGAACGCTGCGGTCTGGCCTTTCAGCTCACGAACATTATTCGCGATGTCAAAGAAGACGCCGCCATGGGCCGGGTTTATTTTCCGCAAGAGGACTTGGCGCAGTGCGGTCTCACGGCTGCCGATCTGGCCGCGCCGCACATTGATGTGGCCCGCATCCGCCCGCTGCTGGCGTTGGAAGCCGATCGCGCTCGCGAGTGTTACAGCTCCGGAGAAGAGTTGATCCCGCTGGTAAATGAAGACAGTCAGCCCGCCCTGTGGGTCCTCATTACCATCTATCGCCGCCTGCTCGAAAAGATTGCTTTGAACGAGTACGACGTTTTCAGTGAGCGCGTCCGATTAACGGTTCCCGAAAAGCTCACGGTCATGGGAAAAGGAATCCTGAAGCGTCTGCTGTGATGCCGCCCTCAACCAATCCTTCTGCAGTCGCCATCGCCGGAGGCGGGTTGGCCGGCCTCGCCGCTGGATGCGCCCTGGCGGAAGCCGGGTTTCGCGTGTCGCTTTTTGAGCGCCGCCCTTATCTCGGCGGGCGCGCCTCTTCTTATCAGCATCCCGGCACCGGCGAAATTGTCGACAATTGCCAGCATGTATTACTCGGCTGCTGCACCAACCTGCTCGATTTCTATCGTCGCGCGGGAGTTCAGGACAAGATTCGCTGGTATGAGAAACTGACGTTCCTCGAGCCCGGAGGACGCGCATCCGCGATCACGCCGTCCGCTCTCCCCGCTCCGCTGCACACCGCGCTGGCGCTTCTCAGAGCCGACTGTCTGAGTTTTCGCGACAAGATGGCCATCGGCCGCGCCATGGCGGCGCTTGCTCCGTCCGCACCGCCGGATCGCGGTGAGTCGTTTCTCGACTGGCTCAAACGCCACGGACAAACGAGGCAAGCGATCGAGCGTTTCTGGAAGACAATTCTGGTCAGCGCCTTGAACGAAGATTTGGATCGGGTTTCCGTTCCCTACGCGGCCCAGGTAGTGCGCGAGTCGTTGCTCAAATCTGCCGCTGGCGGGCGCATGGGAATTCCAACCGTGCCGCTCACCGACCTGTACAGCACGGCGGGAGACTACATCCGCGCCCGTGGCGGAGAAGTCCAATTTCGCGCGGGCGTGGAATCGTTCCGGACAGTGCCGTTTGCTGTAAACGTGACGGCGAATGGCGAGGAACGGCAATTCGACTACCTGGTTCTGGCTGTCCCTTTTGATGCCCTGGGGCGCATGTTGCCGGATACCGCGTCGGCTGCGCCTTTGGCCGCCGCGCTCGGCCAGTTTTCGACGTCGCCGATCACCGGCATCCATCTTTGGTTCGATCGTCAAATCAGCGACCTCGATCACGCCGTGCTGCTCGACCGCACGATCCAGTGGATGTTTCATAAATCGCGGATCATCGATGCTCGGGTGAAGGAAGCTCGGATGAAGGAAGCTCGCGCCGACGATGCTCGTAACAACGAAGCTAGGGATAACGCCAACGCTAACGCCAACGGCAGTTATATTGAGCTAGTTGTAAGTTGTTCGCGCAGCCTGGTGGAAAAGTCGAAGGCAGAGATCGTCGACCTGGCCGTGAGAGAAGCGCAAGAGTTCTTTCCCGACGCACCCGACGCTCAACTGCTGAAATCAATCGTCATTAAGGAAGTCAACGCGACCTATTCGCCGCGCCCGGGAATTGACCAGTACAGGCCGAAGCCAGAGACGGCATGGCCGCGGGTCTATCTGGCAGGGGATTGGACTGCTACCGGCTGGCCCGCCACCATGGAAGGTGCAGTCCGCAGCGGCTATCTTGCGGCGGGAGCCGTGGCCCGGTTCGCCAGCGGCAAAAGCGTAAGCTTTCTCGTCCCCGATCTGGCCCCAAGTGGCTTGATGAAACTGTTTGGATGAGACTTACTTCGACGACGTCAGTTACTTCGGTTTCCAATCCTGCGTTACCTTGATCTCAGCCTCAAGAATTCTCGGCTGGCATACGATGTTATAAACATGCCTGAGCGCATCGACCGGGACGACGATCGTGCAGACAACGATCGCGCAGAAAATGATCGCCGCCGTAGTCCGCGATTCAGTTGCGGCGGTCACGTGAAGATCAGTCGCCTCCCATCAAATGGCATCTTTGTTCCGGGGACGATCCGCGACCTCAGCCTCCACGGATGCTGCCTCGATACCCCTTTGCCCATTGATTGTGGCGTGCGGGCTGAAATCGTCGTGCGCGTCAACGCTGCTTCGTTCCGTGCCGTCGGTGAGGTGAAGGCGATTCGGGGCAGCTCCGCGGCTGGCGTGGAGTTCGTTCACTTGACTGCCGGCGGAAAAGAAATGCTCGGGGACCTAATCGCGGAGTTGGCGAGGTTGCAGGCGGTCATGAATAAGCTCAAATCTGCCCGCCGCGAGATCGATGCAGAGTCGTTCCGCAGGCAACTGGAGCACGGACAACGTCAAGCGGCGATGTTGAGCGAGCGGTTTCCTTTTCTGGGGACAATCCTGCGTGCAAAGAGTTCGGAAGCGGACCAACCTGTGTTCGCTGGTGAGGATCGGATCGTGGAAGTGCAGCCGCTTGTGATTCCTGTCGATTTATTCGGTTAGCGCAATTCAGACCGCCATCAGCACC
The DNA here is from genome assembly GCA_003139995.1 of Candidatus Acidiflorens stordalenmirensis. Lineage (GTDB taxonomy): Bacteria > Acidobacteriota > Terriglobia > Terriglobales > Acidobacteriaceae > Acidiflorens > Acidiflorens stordalenmirensis. The sequence continues at coordinate 22,282 of PLIC01000287.1, forward strand.
ACTCCACACGCTACCAGCAATGCCGCAATCCAACGCCGGCGTCCCACGCTTTCGTGCAGGAATATGCGCGCGGCTAGCGCGTTGGCCACAAAGGTGAGCGAGGCGGAAGCGGGCACGACCAAACTAAGGTTCCCCCACGAAAGACCGAAGAGCAGGCTGTAGAACGCGACTCCCATCGCCACCAAGCCGGGAGCAAATGTGGGTGTTCGGAGCACGCGCCCAACCACCGCCAGCATCCCGCGGCGCTTACCGAGTTTCTCGACGTCGCCCACTCGTTTCATGGAATAGGAAAGCAGCACGTCTCCGGTGGTCGAGGCCAGAATGATGATCCCAATCGCGGCCCAGGCGTAGAGTTCATTCATGAGTCCACCTCCTGGGACACGGAGTCGCGGTCGGCGTCCCGGGAACCCCGGCGTTGGTGACTGGGCGTAACCGAGGGGCCGGCGGCCACGAAGCCCACGCCAGCCGCGATCAGCCCAATGCCAAGCCAGCGCTCCGGCGATATTACTTCATGAAAACTGAAGTGAGCAATTAACGCGACGAGCACATATCCGAGTGATGTGGCAGGCAGCACATACGTAAGGTCGGCCCACGAAAGCGCAGACATGTAGCAGGCGAAAAACGCCAGCAGTAACAGGATTCCCGCAGTTACCGAGGGATGGACGACGGCCAGCAACAGACCGGAAAAGTTGTGCAGGGAAACATTGCCGAGTTCTTTCATGCCGCGAGCCAGCAGGGAATCACCGGCTGTGCTGAATACGGTGATTCCGGCCAGGACGAGGTATTTTCGAAATGTCACTGAATCTCCGGCTGATTATGATTGCGGTGCCACATAACCGCATTATTTCACATCGCGCGAACCGAACTCATCAGGCTCCTCTCCCAAGAATCGCGCTACAATTAAGCTCGCATGGACAAGCGTTACCAAATATTTATCAGCTCAACGTATGCCGACCTAAAAGAGGAAAGGCGGGCCGTGATTCAAACGGTTATAGAGTTGAACTGCATGCCTGCGGGGATGGAGTTGTTTCCAGCCGCCGACGAGGAGCAGCTAGCCTTCATCAAACGAGTGATAGACGACTGTGACTATTACCTTCTTATCATCGGAGGAAGGTACGGCTCGGTTGACGAAAGTGGAATTAGCTACACGGAGCAAGAATACGATTACGCGGTGAGTCGCGGCCTTAAGGTCATCGCGCTACTTCACGAAAATCCGGGGAAGATTTCGCTAGAAAACTCGGAGCAGGAGCCGGCAGGTAGGGAGAAGTTGCGAAAGTTTAGGGATAAGGTTTCCAGTGGACGCCTTGTGAAGTTCTGGAAGGACGCGGCAGAGCTGCCTGGTCTAGTGTCGATCAACCTGTCGCGCGCAATGAATGCGTATCCGGCCGTTGGTTGGGTCAGGGCTGACAGAGTGGCGAACGTCGAAGTGCTCGGCGAAATCAATGAAGTCCGGAAGCAAAATACCGAGTTACAGGTGGAGATCGGTAAATATCAGAAGGCGTTAGCTAGGCTCTCTTCCCCTCCCGCTTTGAAGGACTTGGCTGGGTTGGATGAGGAGGTCAAACTTGGAGGCAGATACTGGAGCCCGTATCACAGGAAGTACGTAGACTGGCACGTTACGACGACGTGGCACAAGATCTTTGCGCACATTTCACCCTATTTGGTGAGCCATCCTAATGCCGACGCGGTTAAGTCAATTCTCGCGTCCGCGTTGTTCGGCGAAGCAAGAGTGGGGGAGGAGAACGGATCTCACGAGAGTCTCGATGATCAGGATTTTCAGACCGTCGGAGTTCAGTTGAGGGCGCTGGGACTAGTGAAGATTGAATACACTCAAACCGTATCGGGTGGTATGGGACTTTTCTGGTCGTTTACCGCCGCAGGTGAGCGACTGATGGTGGAACTTCGAGCGGTCCGAACGAAAACGCCTGCCGCTGCCGACCAGTCCAAGTCTTAAGGCCTCGTCCGCCCCCTAAGCCTTGGCCGGTGCCGGGGCAGGCGTTTCTTCCTTGCGGTTATCCTTGACCCACTTGTGGCGCTGCGCGCGCAGTTTCAGGAAGGTTCTCGCTTCTTTGTACAAGCGCTTGCGTTCGGAGTTGTCGAACACCGCTTTTCTCAATATGCGATACGCAGCCTTGGGACGGAAATAATACGCGTCATAGAAGTGATGGACCGCCTCAAGAATTTCCGCGGCGGGCAGGCCCGGATACTCGATCTGCACCATCTGGTGTCCGCCATCGTCGACCATTTTTGTGTCGCTGGTCATAAAGCCATTTCTTACCGCGAATTCGTGCAGCTCAGTTCCAGGGTAAGCGTGCGCCACCGAAACCTGAATCGTTTCCACGTCGAGTTCCTTGGCGAAGTTGATCGTGTTCTTGATGGTCTCGCGAGTTTCTCCCGGCAAGCCGAGGATGAAATCTCCGTGCACCACCAGTCCCAGCTTGTGGCAATCCTTGGTGAACTGGCGGGCGCGCTCGATGGTCGCGCCTTTTTTGATGTTCTTCAGAATCTGCTGATCGCCCGATTCGTAGCCCACGATCAGGAGCCGGCATCCCGCGTCTTTCATGGCCTTGAGCGTTTCGAAGTCGGTTGTCACTCGCGATGTGCACGACCAGGTCAGGCCCAGCGGTTTCAACTTGGCGCACAATTCGACGGTGCGGGCCTTCTGCAGGTTGAAGGTGTCGTCGTCGAAGAAAAATTCCTTTACGTACGGCCAGTAATCTCTCGCCTTGGCCATTTCACGCGCTACGTCGTCAGTGGAGCGCTTGCGCCAAGGGTGTCCGCTGAGGGTTTGGGGCCAGAGGCAGAATGTGCACTGCGCGGGGCATCCGCGCGACGTGTACAGCGCCACAAAGGGGTTGAGCAGGAACGGTACGTTGTAGCGGCGGACATCCAAGTCGCGCCGGTAAACGTCAGTCACATGCGGCAGGGCGTCCAGATTCTCGATGGTCGGCCGGTCGGGATTATGCGCCACATGTCCATTCTTACGGTAGGAAACGCCCAGAATGTCTTCGATCGGCTTGCCTTGGGCGTACTCGACGATGGAGTAGTCGAATTCCTTGCGGCAGGCGATATCAATCACCTTAGCCTCCATCAAAGACTTCTCGGGCAGCACGCTAACGTGTGGTCCGACGAAAGCGATTTTGATGTGAGGATTGCTGTCTTTGATGGCTTCCGCTATCCGGACGTCGCCGGCAAACCCCGGAGTGCTGGTGAACAGCACGAGCAGTTCGTAGTCTCTGCAGGTGCGGATCGTCTCTTCCGCCGTGATGTGGTGAGGCGGGGCGTCCAGCAAGCGCGCACCTTCGAGCATTCCTGTCGGATAGGCGAGCCAGACCGGATACCAGTACGATTCGATCTCGCGCGTAGCGGGCCAGCGCGAGCCTGCGCCCCCATCGAAATTCTCAAACGAAGGCGGATTCAAGAACAGTGTTTTTAATGGCATATGGCGAGTCTCTATTTTAGCATTCTTATGCGCGCCGACACCCCAGCCGATGCTACCATTGCGGTACGTGCCAAACTGCGTCGAAAGCGTTGTCTAAGTGTGCCTTAGCGGGGCTCTGAACCGCAAACGAACCTCCCCGAACGTCGCTTCTGCGCATTAAGACGCGAGAATCAGGCACCGGCTGAACGAGTTGTTTGATGCGTTATTTTGAAGCGGGGTTTGTGGAAGCGGCGCCTGGCAGCGCCCATTTCTCCAAATCTCCAGTGGCCCGCAGCAGGCTCATGCGGACCCGCTGGTATTCAAAGTCGGCATCCTGGAAAAGCAGATAGCGTTCGGCGGCTTGTACCCGCGCATCGGCCAATTCGTGCAAGGTGCCGGTCTTTGCGTCGATCCGGGTTTGGGCCGCTTCGAGGCCCGACTGTGCCAGTTGATATTCCAACTGCGCCACCTCGCGCGCGGCCTCGATTTGCTCGGCGGCACGCTGTAGTTTCAGCGTTTCCTCCGCTACCTGATTGCGAGCCGCTTCGGCTTGCTTCTTCGCTTTGAGGGCTTCGGCGTCGGCCGCCTCGGCGCGGGCGCGCTGGCTGGTGTTGAACAACGGGATCCGGAAGGCAAAGCCGATCGTGGCATTGTCCCGTTGAAAGGTGCGCGGCGGGAAGTACTCGGTGTAGTTATTGAAGGTGGAAAACCGCGCATACTGGGCGGAGAAATCGATTGACGGGTACAAGGAGCGATGCTCGCCCAAAGCCCGCATCGATTCCGCCAGAGAATGCTGCTCGGCCAACTTGATGGCAGGGCTGGAGGCAATCGCTTTTTCCGAAAGATCTTCTTCCGAAGCGACGGGCGGCAAGGCCGGAATCGTTTCGGGCGCGATTTCGATGGCGGAAACCGGCAAACCGGTCAGCGTAGAGAGATGGCGGCGAAGCACATCGGCGGAACCGCTTGCCTCGGCCCGGTGAAGCCGCACGCGCGCTGCGACGAGCTTGGCCTTGTTCAAGTCCACGGCGCTGTCCACGCCTTCCTGCAAGCGCTCGGCTACCGCTTGTTCCATTTGCTGCGCCTGCGCTTCGTCTTGCTGCAAGCGCACGAGTCGCGCCTCCCACTTCGCCAGCTCAGCGTAGGTCAAGGCGACGTCCTGGATGACGGCATTGCGCTGGTCTTTGTCCTGAAACTCGGAAGCATGCCATTCCGTTTTCGCGGCATTCACGAACTGCCGCTGCGCAGGGCTGAAGACCGTACTCTGTGCGGCGGCATTCGCCAGTGCCGGCGCCGACCCTTCGATGCTGAGGGGGTATCCATAGGTCCAGCCGAGGCCTGAACCGACGTTGAGCTGCGGCAAGTAGTTGTTGCGGAGTTCCCGGTAGGAGGCAAAAGTCCGCTGTACGTCGGCATTCGCAATCGCCGAGCCCGTGCTGTGCGCGAGCGCGAGGCGGACGGCGCGCTCAAGCGGCAACGGTTCAGCCTGGCCACGCGCTGCGAGCAGCAACACGGCCGCACATAAGGCGAGCGGATTTGTGCAGTGCAAACGCGGCAATCGAAGTTTCATCTCATCACCTTCATCTCTTCACTTCTGCATCGTCACGCACAAATTGTAGTGCGCCACAAGCGAGACGGGCAGTAACTTTGCTAGGACTGATCGGACCAATGGTTTTGGTCAGGGCAGGTTTTGGGTAGGGCACGGCTTCAAGAGCCTGCCCTGAGCGAAGCCGAAGGGTGCCGTCCAGACCCAAATAAAGACGTGGGCTTTAGCCCCTGAGGTATTCGGCGATTTGCTCATTCGGTTCATTAGTGCATGACTCGATTCAGTGCTTGCTGGGCCATGCCGAAGTTCCGGGCCAATGACAAGGAAGCACGGTACTCGCGCGCCGCGCCTGCTGTGTCTCCTTGTTTTTCAAGCAGCATGCCGAGCAGATAGTGGGCCTTGAACGCTGGAGCCGCCTCTACCGGATCAGCGGCGAGATAGCGGCGCAACAGTTCCGTGGCGAAAGGGAAGCTGCGGCCGGCGCTATATAGGATGCCGGACGCTTTCACCAGAACATCGAGTTTGGGCATAGGCGCCTGGCTGAGCTTGACGATGGCTTGCTCCATTTCGTCGAGGCGATTCTGGCGGCGGAGAAAAAGGGCAAGGTCGAGCCACGCTTCCGCGTCACCCTTGCTAAGGTCGATGTACTGGCGATACTCCCGTTCGGCGGTTGCGCTGTCTTTTTTGCTTTCGGCGATGCGCGCGTAAACCCAGTGTTCAAGGGCAGGGTCCACCATTGCAATGGAATGCGCTTGCTCGCGGGCCTTCCGCTCGCCGCCGCCGAGAATGGCGGGCGCTTCAATATAAAACTCAGTCAGATCGAGCCGGGCATCCACGTCTTTCGGATTCAGTTGTACCGCGCGCTCGAATTCTTCGCGAACCTTCGCGGCCAGGACAGCCGCGGCCAGGAAATTTTCCCGCTCCGCCTTTTCGCCGTACGCGCGCCCCAGCCACAGATGGAAACGGCTGTCGTCCGGAGCGAGTGAGACCGCTTTTCTGCAGGAAGATTCCGCGCGATCCCAATCTTCGAGCGCGTAGTAAGCGCGGCAGAGCAGGTTGGACGATTCCGCGTCCGCCGTAGCGGAAGAGAGGCGGCCGTTCAGTTCGGCGATGGCTTCATCGATTCGTCCGTCTGCCAGCATTTCCTTGGCGGAGTCCGCTGCGCTGGCGGTCAACGAGGCGATGAGCATTATCAAAACGAAAAAAATTCTGGAAGCGCGCGTGATCATCTAAAACTTGACCTGCGTTCCGTCGCCAATCGGTTTGCCATTCCACGAATTGATCGCGACCATGTCCCTGGCGGAGAGGCCGCGTGTTATTTCAACTTGCGTGAGATTGGAAAGGGAAGTTTCCACCTCGCGGCGCTTGAGTTCGTGGCCGGAAACCTGCAAAACATAAGGCTTGGAGTCGTCCATTCGCACAGCCTCTCGCGGCACCACCAGCACGTTGTCGTGCTCGGCCGCAACGATCGTCACGCCGACGTTTATATTCGGCAAGAGTTTCAAATCCTTGTTATCTACGATGCTGGTTGTCTCGCCGACGTTGCGGGAACCGTGCAATTTCACCGTCGATGGGATGGCAGCCACGGTGGCCCGCCACACGCGTCCGGGGACGGCGTCCCAGGTAATCTCAATTGGATTTCCGGGAGCGAGTCTGCCCACGTCGGGCTCATCGACGAAAGTGCGGACCAGGACTTTTCGCAGATCCGCCACTTGCAGCAGAAGATCTCCGGCCGCGACGTAGCCGTCTTGCTTCGCGGGCAGCGAGTACACGATGCCATCAAAAGGAGCGCGGACATTGGATTTCGCCAGAACGTCCTCGGCGGCATCGTAGGCGGCCTGCGCTTCCGCTTGCTGCGCGTCGACGCGCGCCAACTCCGCATTCGAATAACGTTTTGTCTGCTTTTGCCGGAGAAAGGTGAGTTGGGCATCGGCGCGGGCAAGAGCGTTTTCCGCTTCTCGCACTTCTCCCGCCGCCGCCGCGCCCTGCTGCTCAAGTTTTTTCAGCGCGTCTAAATTGCGCTGTGCTGAATCGCGGTCGGTGCCAGCTTTCACCAGTTGAGCTTGAAGGCTCAGCACTTCTTCCTGATTTCCGCCTCGTTCCGCGGCGCTCAGGTCGGCCTGCGCCGCGCTTAATTGCGTATGGGCGCGAGCGGCCTGGGCACGCGCGTCGGCGTCATCCAGAACGAGCAACAATTGGCCTTTCTTGACGGAGTCGCCTTCCTTGACAAGAACGCGGCGCACACTCGCCGAGACCGGAGCGTGGGCTTCGAAGTTGTTGACCGGCTCAATTTTTCCGTTGGTGGAAACCAGGCTGCGGATCGCGCCTTGCTCGACGACGGCGGTCCGCACCGGCACTGGGTCCCCGCGGTGGGAGACGAAAGCAGCCAGCACGATCACCGCCGCCAGGATGACAAGCGCCGTTTCCCACCAGCTCCGCGGCCGGCGTCCCGAACTATTTCCATTCGATGGCATGAAGAGAAGCGCGCAAACTTCAATGTACATCATCCATGCGCTACGGAGAGCAGGCAAATGTACGCCTAGGGCTTACCTTTTTAGATGCGTCGCGCAGTCCGTCGGCGTCCGCTACAGCCCGGAATTTTCACGGCTGCGCGCGTGGCCGGATACGAGGCGCTAGGTACAATAGGCAAATGCCGAAATCTTCTCGTTCTATTTCTCCCCGCTCTACTTCTTCTCGCTACACCGCGGAGCACGCCAGTGCTGGGCTCGATCACGATTTCCCGGAAATTGAAACTTGGACGAACCAGTTTCCAGGATACGAGATCGTCGTGGATGATCCCGAATTCACTTCCGTCTGCCCGAAGACGGGCCTGCCGGACTTCGGCGACATCGTGATCCGCTACGTGCCGAATCGCTTGTGCCTGGAGTTGAAGTCGCTAAAAGAATACCTCCAAGCGTATCGAAACCTCGGCATTTTCCAGGAGAACATCGTGAATCAGGTGCTGGAGGATGTTGTCCGCTGGGCGAAGCCGGTGTGGGCCGAGGTGAAAGGCGAGTTCCGTCCGCGCGGAGGGATTTCGACCGTCGTGATTGCGCGGTGGCCGCGGGTGAAGAAAGGTCGGAAGTGACCGGGTGTTTTGGAAAACGGTAGATTCCGCCTTTCGCTCGTCCGCCATGCTATATTCGCTCGACCTGTGACTCAGCAAAAGCTCCACGCCCGCACCGCGCTGCTCGTGCTCACCGCGCTCAATCTGCTGAATTATGCGGACCGCAATGTGCTGTTCGCAGTTCAGCCTTTGGTGCAGGATGAATTCCATCTGAGTAAGGTTCAGATCGGATATCTCACCAGCGCGTTTCTGGGCTTTTACATGATCGCCGCTCCCTTTGTGGGGCCGCTGGCGGATCGCTACTCGCGCAAGCTGATCATCGCTTTGGGAGCGATCTTCTGGAGCGGCCTCACGCTGCTCACGGCCGTTACCCACACCTACACGGAGCTGCTGATTCGCCACACGCTGGTTGGGGTTGGCGAAGCGACATTCGTCACCATCGCACCGACCTTTGTGGCGGATCTATTCGCGGAGGGAATGCGCGGACGCATCCTGGGCGTGTTTTATCTGGCGATTCCGGTGGGATCAGCTGCGGGTTATCTGTTGGGTGGCAATCTGGCCCCGCACTATGGATGGCGCTTCCCCTTCTACATTGCGGCGGCGCCTGGATTCCTGCTGGCGATTGCGGTGCTGTTCCTGAAGGAACCGGAGCGGGGGCAATTTGATTCCGTCAAGGAGACGCCGGAGCGCGCGACGATCTTTGGCCTAGCGCGCAACCCGGCATTCTTGACATCAACTCTTGGCATGGCGGCGATGACATTTTCGCTGGGCGGCATTCAGGTCTGGATGCCGCAGTTCCTCTACAGCGAGCGCCACTACTCGCTCGCTCGCGCCAATTTTGTTTTTGGCATCATCATCGTGGTGGATGGGATCGTTGCCGCACTAGCCGGCGGATGGTTGGGCGATTATCTGCTGCGGCGGATGAAAAGTTCCTACTACCTGGTTTCGGCTGCCAGCATGGCGCTCGGCGTCCCCGTCATGATCGTGGCGCTGTTTGCGAAGGGTCACGCCATGGTGCCGGCCATCGCATTGGCGGCTTTCTTTTTGCTGCTGAATACTTCACCCTTGAATGCGGCGGTGATCAACTCGGTGGGCGCCCATATTCGCGCCACTGCCATCGCCGTGAACATTTTCATCATTCACATTCTGGGCGACGTCCCTTCGCCGACTATGATGGGATGGGTCGCCGACCGGCGCTCGTTGCAGGCAGCTTTCGTTTTGCCCGTGATTGCGATGGTGATTTCCGCGGCGATCCTGTTCTACGGCATGAGATTTGCGCCAGCAGTGCGAGTCGGCGAAGAATACGCGGCATCGCAACTTTCCCCAGGAGCATCTTCCTAAGCAGAATGCATTGGCAAATAGTGAATTGGATTGCGGGCGGCATTCTCGCGCTGGCCTGGTTTTCGCGCATCCTGGAAGCGGCAATCGGCATGCCGCGTGTCGCCAATATCGCGCGGCCCGAATGGGACCGCAGGCCAGCGACCCCAAGTGGCGAGCCTAGAGTCAGCGTTGTCGTTCCGGCGCGCAACGAGGAAGAACATATCCGCGAGACGCTGGCGCGGCTGTTGGCGCTCGATTATTCGAACTACGAAATTATTGCCGTCAACGACCGCTCGACCGACCACACCGGGCAGATCATGGATGAGATTGCCGCAAGCTCTCGAGCCCACGGCCTGCTGCAGGCGATCCACATTTCTGAACTGCCCGCGGGCTGGTTAGGCAAAACGCACGCCATGTGGACGGCCGGACAGCAGGCGACTGGAGACTGGTTGCTCTTCACCGACGCCGATGTCCTCTTCAAGCCCGATTCGCTGCGGCGCGCCGTTGCCTATGCCGAAGCGGAGCGAGCCGGCCATGTAGTCCTTTTCCCGCGCATGATCATGAAAGGCTGGGGCGAGAAAATGATGATCGCTTTTTTTCAGGCGCTTTTCGTTTTCGGACACCGCCCGTGGAAAGTTGCCGATCCCAAAGCGCCGGACCACATGGGTGTGGGCGCTTTCAATCTGGTCCGGCGCCCGGTCTATGACGCGGCCGGCACGTATCGCGCCTTGCGCATGGAAGTGGTCGACGACATGAAGCTGGGCAAGGTAATCAAGAACGCGGGCTTCGCACAGCGCAATGTTTCTGGGGATGACCTGATCTCCCTGCACTGGGCAAAGGGCGCTTTTGGCATCGTCGACAATCTCACCAAGAATTTTTTTGCCGTGCTTTCTTTCCAGTGGCCGCGAACGGTGGCCTGCATAGTGGGCCTGGGTTTTCTGAATCTCGGGCCGTTTCTTGGCATCTGGCTGGCGCATGGATGGGCGCGCGTTCCTTACGCCATCGCGCTGGGTTCGCTGTTTGCCATTTATTGCGGCATGTCGGCCAGGTCGGCAGTTCCGCCGTATTATTTCTTTTTGCACCCGGTCAGCACCAGCCTGTTCATGTACACACTTACACGCTCTATGTTCCACACCCTCTGGAACGGCGGCATCGTGTGGCGAGGGACTAAGTATCCGCTGGAAGAGTTACGCAAGGGGTTGGTGTGAGATCCGTGGATCGCGATGAGCGGCGACCGGCTGCTACGGCTCGTCTGGATCTTCGATCGACATCGGCTTGTCCTGCTTTGTATCCGTCTTCTTGGCAGCTTTGGCATGAGTAGACTTCCCGGCACTGTTGTGGCCCGCGCGCTCGACGTCGTAGTCCGTGGGCACCGGGGGATGCACGAGGAAAGCGGCTTCGCCCAGTTGTTGGGAGCGGCGCAAAACGATCTCGGCGCGCCCGTCGTAGTCCTGGATCGTACCCTTGATTTCAACCTGCCGGCCTTCGAGCTGGCGAATGTCGCCCATCTTTTTGAGATCGGCCGGGAACACGACCACGGTGAAGGGGCACGCCTTGGAATCTTTGCAGAAGTTGAGGAACGTGACGCCTTTGCTGCCATTTTCCACGCGCAGCACGGTTCCGCTGACGCACTGGGCCGAGCCCACATGCTTGCTGGCTTCGGCGAACGATACACAGCCAGGCTGGGAAGGATTGCGCGCGAAGCAGATTCCGCTCAAAGCAAGAATGTTTCCAAGAAAAAAAGCCAGAGTAAGAAGACGCATAACGACTGAGGCGCGGAGAAGTGTGGCCTCGGTTTTATTGTAGGCGTGGAGGAGAGATCCTACGTTGAGCGGGACGAAAAGTTTCCGGGCGACGTCCCAAAAAGGGAACTTGGAGTGCCGGGGTCCCCAGCGCGCCCGGTTTTGGCGTGATGGGGTGGAGTGCCGGGGCTGGGCCCCGGCCTGCCACAGTTCTCGCGGCTAAACAAACCGCGCACCCCGTTACTAGCTGAAAGATTTTACGCCCGCGGCTTCGTCCTCCTTGACATCGAAGACGGTGTAGAGCTTCGTGATCTGCAGCAGATCGTGCACTTTCTTGGTGAGGTGGAGCAGCTTGAGGTCGCCGCCCTGCTTCTTGCAAGTGGTGAAGGCGCTGACGAGCTCGCCGATACCTGAGCTGTCGATATAGTTCACTTCGGCGAGGTTCAGCAGGATCTTTTTCTGCCCTTTGGAAAGCAGGTCGCGCACCGTATCGCGCAGAACCACGCTGCCTTCGCCGAGGGTAATCCGGCCGCTGAGGTCGACAATCGTGACGCCATCCACCTGACGAGTACTGGACTTCATGCTCACTGGAAAGCCTCCTTGTGGTCCGCGGGGTTGCCGTGGACGTGCTTAATCATTCTAAGTTCGGTGCCTGTTTGGGAGGGGTGGATTTCCACCACATCCATGAACGAGCGTATCAGAAAAATGCCCCGCCCCGATGTCTTCAACAGATTGTCCGGCGCCAATGGATCCGGAATCCTGCTGGCGTCGAGCCCTTTGCCTTGATCGCGGATGACGATGACAAGGTCATGGGCCGTGCGCTCAAACGCCAGCGTGACTTTCTTGCTCGGGTCGTAGGCGTTGCCATGCAAAACTGCGTTAACGGCACCTTCTCGCACCGCCATGGAGATCTTCATGACCTCCTCGTCGTCAAATCCGGCTTCGGCGGCGATGCGGCCAGCCGTCTCTTCGGCGTTGTTCACCGTCTCCAGCGTCGAATCAAGCGTATAGGAGACGCGGTCTGCGGACATAGAGCGAACGGTTCCTGAGCCGGCCTTCGCCTCGCTTGCGACAGTAACGTCCGGCTCAAAGCGCCCGCCCGAATGCGTTGGACGGGCGAATTGAGAGTTTGCCTGTAGAGCCCGCAAAAGTCAACGCGATACCCTACGTTTCCACCACATTACACAATGTCTCTGCATTGTGCGCAATTCAGGCTGCGGCGCGGGTTGCAGTGGGGCTACCGCTTCCTATTCGCAGTAAGGAACCCAGATGTTCTTCAACAGCTAGCGCTCGTGAAATGTGCGCGTCGCGACGACTCGAGTTCGGAATCTGCCCCACTCCGGCGTCCCAGCTTACAAAAAAAATGAACGTTATTCCGTGAGATTATCCTGAACAGGGCAA